>JAYVCF010000256.1:0-7231 GCA_043750095.1 Deltaproteobacteria bacterium | reverse complement strand
CTCGCGGCCGTCGAGATGCCTCTGCTCTGGCTCAGCGCCGCCGGTCACGCGATCGCGATTCCGCTGATCGAGACCTCGCCGTCCCTCTCGACGGCGATCGTGATGACGACCATGATGTTCGACCTCGTCTGGTTTTTCTTGGCGTTCCGCCGCCACGCGGCGCGCACTGCGGTCACGGGCTCGTGATGGTCGTCACGCTCGCGCCGCGGACCGACGGGTAGCGCGCGCGAACGCGCATGCGCTGACTCGGCGCGGGTCGACCGACGTGCGGGTTGGGCGGCTCGCGCGCATGGTGAGGCGATGTCAGCCGACAGCCGCGCGCTCGCCCGCCGCGAGCTACGGAGACTCGCAGCGGTCGTGCTGGGTCTCGTGGCCGTGGCCGGGCTCGTCGCGCTCGCGCTGGCGATCGCGTCGCGGCACGAGAGTCCGCCGCCGCCGGCCTCCGCGACGACCGCGGAGCCGCTCGCCTCGCGCGCCGACGCGGGAAGCGATGCCGGGAGCGACGCGGGAAGCGACGCCGCGCTCGAGGCCGCACCCGTCGTCTACGAGCTCGACGACTTTCCGCGGCGGCCCGAGCTCGTCGCCGACGGCTGCCCGGACGTGCCGCTCGTCGATCACCTGGGCGCGCCCGCTCCCTGGGAGCCGCCGCTCCGCGTGCATCCGAGCTTCGTGCCGGCCGTGGTTGCGCTCGAGGAGGCCGTTCGCGACACCGCGCGCGAGGTCTACGCTCGCGAGGTCGCCACGTTGCTCTCCGCGAGCAGCTACCGATGCACCACGGTGCGCCGCCGCCCGGAGCGCATCAGCGAGCACGCGCTCGGCAACGCCATCGATCTGCGCGGCATCGTCCTGGCCGACGGCACCGAGACGACGGTCGGCGAGCACTGGCACGCGCAGACGGCGGACGACGCCATCCACGCGCGCTTCTGGCGCGCGCTCGTCGAGCGGGTGCACGCACGCGCGATCTTCCGCGGCATCATCGGCCCGCCCGCTGCGGACCACACGGACCACCTGCACTTCGATCGCGGGCCCTCGACGTTCTTCGATCTCGTGCTCGACGGCGGCGAGTGATCCCCCCATCTCGCGTCGTGATATGAACGCCGCCATGATCGATCACACGGGCTTACAGGTCAGCGATCCGAGGAAGAGCCGCGCGTTCTACGAGGCCGCGCTCGCACCGCTCGGCTACGCGGTGCTGCGCGAGATTCCCGTCGAGCACACGGCCGGTAAGGTCGTGTACGGCATGGGCGTCGCGCCCAAGCCCGACTTCTGGGTCGCCGAGGGCAAGCCCAACGAGCCGCGCATCCACATCGCGTTCCGCGCGGAGTCCGCCGCACACGTGGACGCGTTCTACGCCGCCGCGATGGCCGCGGGCGGCCGCGACAACGGGCCTCCCGGCTCGCGCCCGCACTACCACCAGAAGTACTACGGCGCGTTCGTGCTCGATCCCGACGGCCACAACATCGAGGCCGTCTTCCACGGCTGAGTGGTCGGCCGGTTACGGGTCCGAGCGTCGACGCTTGCTCAGCCGGTTCGTCGCTCGACGGCGCGCAAGCGTTGTTCGTGATCGTCGACGGTGCGGCGGAGGTCGCGGTCGGCAAGAATCGCGTCGCGCAGCGAGTGCACCGCACCGACGACGGCGGTGAGCTCCGTCGCGAGGCGGATCTCGGTCTCCGTCTGCCGCTTCTCGACGCGGTCGAGGCGTCCCGATAGCTCCTCGCGCGTCTGGTCCAGGCGCTGGTTCGTCTCCGAGACGCGGTGGTTCGTCTCCGAGACGGCGTCCCGGATCTGCTTCAGCACTTCGAGGGTCTGGTCTTTGGGCTTGCTCATGCGTGGCATGACGACGGCGCGCGCGGGGACTGACACCAGTGTGCCACGCGCGGGCGCGTTCGACATCGCGGTGCTACGTCGCGCTCGACTGGCAGTCGACGAGCCGGAGGACGAGCCATGTTGATGATCGACCCCAAGTACGAAGGCTTCTACGGATCGATCGGGCGTGTCGGGAAGGGCTCCGTACAGACGGTGTTCTATCACCTGTTCGGCTTTCCGATCTTTCCGCAGGACACGTTCTGGGTGATCGGCAGCACGCTCACGTCGTTCGGCGATCTGAAGATTATGGAGCTGAAGCGCAGCGTGCCCTCGATCGTGACGGGCTACCTCCGCGGCTGGGCGACGAGCGGATCGCTCTGGACGTCGGCCGTCGGGATCTTCTGCGTGCTGGTGGTGAAGACGCCGGCGTTCGACGGCGATCCCATGCCCTTCGGACGCACGGTCATCGGCCCGGTGCTGCTCGCGATCGGCGCGCTCGCCGCGATCGCTGCGGTCGTGATCTGGGCGCTCACACGTCGGGCGCCGAGCGCAGACGAGCTCGCGCGTCGCGCGGTGTTTCAGGCGCTGATCGGCACGAGCTGCGATCCCGCGATGCTCAAGGATCCCTGGTCGCGGCGCGACGATCTCAAGCGCGCGATGACGAGCCTCGCGGAGGGCTTTGGCCTCGGGCGCGAGTTCGATGGCTGGCCGCAGATCGTGCAGCGACAAGACATCGGCCTCCCACCTCAGTACCTCAAGATGGCGCTGACCGTCGCGCGGCTGGAGCGCAGTGCGCCGGCGAAGACGACGGATGTGGGGCTGCTCCCGCAGCTGGAAGAGGTCATCTGGCAGCGGCTGAATGCGGTCGATCCGTCGGTGCGGAACGCGCGGCCGGACGGGGCCTGACGAGAGCGAGAGCGAGAGCGAGAGCGGGAGCGAGAGCGAGAGCGAGAGCGAGAACGAGAGCGAGAGGGAACTCGCCGGCGCTCGCGTTGTCGGACTCTCGTGGCGAGGGCACTCAGCGCGTACGTCTGCGTCGCGTTGTTCGTGGCCGTCGCGGCTCCGGGGCCGGCCGGTGCTCAGACGCTCGACGGGCCCTCGGACCTGGTGGAGACCTCGCACCGTCTGGGCGTCTCGCTCGCTGCGGGAATCGCCGCGGTCGACGAGCACCTCGCGTTCTCGCGCACCGGTTCGGGCCGCTCCGAGATCGAGATCCGTGTCGCGCTTCCCGAAGGAGCGACGCTCGTGTCGATGCGTGTCTGCCGAGGAGGCGCTGTCGACGTCTCGTGGACGCCGGGGACCATGAGACCTTGGTCGCCTACGCGTTCTCTCTCTATCTTCGTCCGCGCGGACGCGGCGGATCACCGGTCGCGACCGCGACGCGCGATGCGGACGGTGTGGTCCTGCGCGTCGCGCCCGTCGACACGGCTCCGCTCACCGTCGATCTCCGCTACGCCGCGCCGCTCACGATCCACGACGGACGAGCTCGGCTCGTGATCCCGGCGGCAGGCGCAGACCCACGGCTCGCGCCGACCGAGGTCGCGCTCGCCTCGGCGGATCTCGCCGAGGCCTCGGTCGGTGGCCTCGGTGCGCACGCGATCCTCGCGTCGTCGTCGGAGGTCTCGATCGAAGCGCGCGTCGCGTCGCCGATCGCGGCGCTCCATCGTCGCGGCGCTGGCGCGGGCACGACGGTCCGCGGGTTCGCCGTCGCGCCCCGCGTGGTGGTGTCCCACGACGTCATCTTGGCCGTCGACGTCTCGCCCTCGACGGAGGAAGTGCCGACCGGGCGACTCGAAGCGGCGCTGAGAGCCACGCTCGCTGCTCTCCCCGAGGGGACGTTGGTGCGGGTGCTGCGATTCGGTGCGCGCGCCGAGTGGGCCTCGGCGGACGGACGGATGCCTGCGTGGCGAGCGCCGCGTGAGATCGAACCGAGCGCGATCCTCGACGTCGGCTTCGGTGCGCTGGGCTCGCGAACGCTCTATCCGCCCATCGCCCAGCGGATCGACGAGTCGCTCGTCGATGCGATGTCCCCTCTCGTGATCATCCTCGGTGACGGCTGGCTGTCTGCCGCCGACTTCACGGCGGTGGCGAGCGCGGGGGCGCGCGTCGTGGTCGTGGACGTGGGCGATGAACCGTTCGCGCCCGACGTAAACGCCGCGGTTCGGACGACACCCGGCACGCTCGCGCTCCGAGTGGGGCCGAGCCTCGCAGGTCGCGATGGAACGCCGGTCTCGGCGATCGTGGCGGAGCCCGCAGCGCCCATCGAGCTGCGCGACGGAGCCGGCGATCGGGACAGCGCGGCCGCCTCGCCGAGCGGCGAGCCCTTCGTCATCGACTTCGCCGGCAGCGCATCGATGTCCGCGTTCGGGGGTGGCGTATCCGTGATCGACGCGCCCTGGAGCGTTCTGCCGCGCGAGCTCGGCAGCTCCTCGATCGCGCTCGACCCGCGCATCTGGGGCGACATCGCGAAGTTCGATCGCGGTGGACCCATGCCGAGTCGCGTCCCCGGTGGTCTCGGGGGGATCGACGACGCGATCACCGGCGCGGCGTACGTGCCTGCGTCTGCGGCCGACGGCGCGTTCATGGCAGCACGTGCCCCCGCGGCTCCGCGAATGCGGGTATGCCAGGCATCGATCCGCTCGGTGCTTTCGCCAGGCTCGATGCGCGGCGCGATCGTACGCGCGCTGCGTGCTCGGGCGCGCGGCTGCTTCGCAGAGGCGCGCCACGGTCGCCCCTCTTGGTCGGCGCGCGCCGAGGTGCGCCTCGTGCTCGGACACCGAGAGGTGCTCGCGGGGACGGTCACGGGCACGAACGTCGATGCGGCGCTCGCGGCCTGCATCGAGCGCGGCTTCGAGCTCATCCAGGTCCCATCGAGCGACAGCACCGTGACGATCGACTATCCGTTCGTCTCGCCGCCGTTCCCCCCGACGAGTGCTCCCATCCCGCTCGATCCGGCGCTGCGCGAGACGCTGGACGCGATCACCGGTCCGTTCGACGCGCAGGCTCTGGATGCGGAGGCGCGCGCGCTCGTCTCGCGCTGAGCGAGAGCGAGAGCGAGAGCGAGAACGAGAGCGAGAGCGAGAACGAGAGCGAGAACGAGAGCGAGAACGAGAGCGCTCAGCTCACTCTGCGAGGTCGAGCGCGATCGGTGCGCCCCGTGCCGCGAGCGTGCTGCCGATCAGCGCGCCACCCGCGACGTACGTGCCCGTGTCGGATGCGGGCAGGATGTCGTACGTGAATCCGTACACGTAGGGCACGAGCTCGGCGGAGAGGACGAGGACGCCGTCGAGGCGATCGCCTGCTTGCAGATCGCCGAACCAGCGACCGTCGGCGGTGGGGTGGCCGGGGCTGATCTCGAGCACCTGTCCTGTCTCGAGCTCGACGCGCACCACGCGGTGATCGCTCACCGGTGTCTGGTGCACCTCGGCGATGGGCACGACGCGCAGCGTGCCCTCGTCTGCGCTGTAGACGAGATCGCCGACCGCGAGATCGGCGATGCGTCGATCGCCGGCGGGCGTGGCGATCAGCGTGTCGGGCGACGCGCAGGTACAGAGCGGGCAGCCCATCGGGCACGTCCCGCCCACGGGATCCGTGCATCGCGGTCCCGTGCTGACGGACGCTGGGACGTCGCAGCAGAGCTGTCCCGCGCCGCAGCAAGCGTTTCCGCAGCAGAACGCGGGAGCACCGCAGGTCGCACCCGTGCAGGGCGGCGTGCCACACGTGCCGTTGTCGCAGTACGGATGCGCGCCGCCGCAGGGGTTGTTGCACCGCCCGCAGTGCAGCGTGCTGTTGTCCGTGTTCACGCACGCGCCGCCGCAGATGACGAATGGAGCGTTGCAAGCGATCCCGGTGTCCACGTTCGCGTCCGCGGATGCCGCGTCCGGCGCGACGAACGCATCGGGGGCTGACGACGCATCGATCGCTGCGTCGCTCGCTCCCGCCGCGTCCACGCCCGGCATGAACGCATCCACGTGGGGGGACGGCGCATCCAACCCGCCGTCACCGCCAGCGCCGTGGGTCTCGCTACACGACGCGAGTAGCCCGAGGCCGAGGGCGATGGATCGAACGAGCAGCGCAGACCGAATCGATGAGCTCGACATGGAAAGAGCATGGGTGGCGTGCTCGCCCGACGTCAAATCGGTCGCGACCAGCGCAAGAGGCTCAGGGCGCGATCACGGGCGTCGGCGCGGCGTGCGCGGTCGTCGTTCCGTCGCCGAGCTGCATCCACTCGTTGGTGCCCCAGCAGAGAACGCGGCCGCCGACCTCGAGCGCGCAGACGTGGTACCAGCCGCCCGCCGTCTGTCGCACGGGCCCGAGGCCCGTCATCGGAATCGGAACGGTCGAGCGCGCAGGCGTGCCTGCGTCGTCGATCTCGGACCAGCGAATGCCCCAGACCATCAGGTCGCCCGATGCGAGCACGGCGTCGGCCGACAAGTACCCCGAGCGAACCCGCGTCACGGGTCCGAGCCCGGCGATCGTCGTGGGGACGGTGCGATCCAGCTCGTCGCCCAGCCCGAGCTGACCACCATCGCCCCAGCCCCAGCAGGCGACCGATCCGGCGCGGCGCACGACGCACGCGGCGTTCAAGTCCGCCGAGATCGCGACGGCGTCGTCGATCCCCGCGACGCGCACGGGGGTCGCGCTGCACGGATCGCCCGAGGCTCCGGGGCAGGGCGCGTGCGTGACGCCGTCGCCCAGCGCGCCGGCGTAGTTGCGTCCCCAACACCACGCGGCGCCGTGCGCGTCGACCGCACACGTGTCGAACTCGCCCGCCGAGACGTCGACCACCTCGGTCAGCGCGCTCACGGCGACGGGAAGGGGTTGGTTCGTGGTCGTTCCGTCGCCGAGCTGTCCGCTGTAGTTGGATCCCCAGCACACCAGCATGCCGCCGGCGCGAATCGCGCACGCGTGGCTGGCGCCCGCGCTGATGCGAATCGCATCGACGAGGCCCGTGACTGGGGCGGGCGCCGCGCGGCTCACCGAGGACCCATCACCGAGCTGGCCCTCGACGTTCCTTCCCCAGCACACCACCGAGCCCGTCGCTCGGCGCGCGCACGCGAAGGCGCCGGCGCCGGTGGCAATCTCCACGGCGTCGAGCACACCGTCGACGAGCGCCGGCGGATGGGGCTGCATGGGCGTGCCGCCGTCCGGGATGTCGACGACCCCGTCGATGCCACCGCCCCAACAGAACACGGTCCCGTTGGCGCGCAGTGCGCACGTGGACGATGCGCCCCCCGAGATCTGAACCACGCCGGCGCCGCCATCGAGCGCTCCGACTCCGCCGTCCGGATCGCCGACGGCCGTACCGCAGCCCATCGCGAGTGACGCGAGCGCCAGGATCGTGATCAGGAGTGCTGTTCTCGACAGGACGTCCTCCGAAGGGTGAGCGAGAGCGAGAGCGAGAGCGAGAGCGAGAGCGAGAGCG
>JAYVCF010000255.1:0-12852 GCA_043750095.1 Deltaproteobacteria bacterium | reverse complement strand
CCCACGGTCATCATGCGAATCACGCCGCCGGACTCGATCGCATCCACGCTGCCCGAGCTGCTCCCGATTCTGCTGCGCGGAACCTCGTTCGACGCGTACGACGGACGACGCTGGTCGCGCACGCACACCGGGGGCGAGCGCCTCCGCCGCTACGGCGACGAGTTCATGCTCACGCGCGTCGCGAACGAGCGCCACGACATCGCGTGGAGCATCGTGCTCGAGCACATCGACCAAGCCGTGGTGTTTCTTCCCGAGCGCACCGTCGCGGTCGACATCCCGCCGCGCTTCTCGGCTGGCCTCGACGTCGGGCGCGAGCTCACGCTCTATCCAGGTCTCGATCTTCGCTACGAAGATCCCGACACGATGGGCCTGCGCTACATCGCGTGGACCTCGACGCGCGACGATGTGCCGATCGATCACCTCGGTGAAGACGACCTTCGCCGCTACCTGGCGCTCCCTGCGGCGCACGAGTCGCTCCGCACACTCGCGCGCGCGTGGACCGAGGGCGCGACCACGGATCGCGAGCGTGCGCAGCGGATCGCGGCGCACCTCACGCAGCCACCCTTCGTGTACTCGCTTCGGATGGAGGACCCGGGCCTCGAGGCGCCGCTCGTCTACTTCCTCACGACGAGCCACTCGGGACATTGCGAGTACTATGCGAGCGCCATGGCGATCTTGCTGCGCGAGGTCGGCGTCCCGACCCGCAACGTGACCGGGTTCGCGCGCGCGCACTTCAACTCGTACGGGCGCTACTGGACCGTTCGCTCCGGCGACGCGCACGCTTGGGTCGAGGCGTATCTTCCCGGGGAAGGCTGGACGACCTTCGATCCCACGCCTCCGTCGGATGCGACACCCAACGCCGCCGATGCGCTCTTCGGCGAGCTGCGCGCGGTGTCCGACGCTCTGCGCGCACGATGGGAGGAGTGGATCGTCGGCTACGATCTGCGCGCCCAGCGCGACATCGCGCGCTCCCTCGGGCGTTGGCTCGGAGGAGGAGGCGGATCGAGCACGCGCGGGATCGACCGCGACGTGGGGCGCTCGTGGTCGCCGTGGCGCGCGGGTGGCATCGTCGTCTGCCTGATCATTCTCGCGATCCTCGCCGACCGTGCCTATCGCGCGCTCTTGCGCGGCCGGCACGCGCCGACGAAGCGTCTCGTCGACGCGAGCGCGAGAGAGATCGTGGCGATCTACCGAGAGCTCGAGAGCGAGATGGCTCGGCTGGGGATGCCGCGCGCCGCCCACGTGACCCCGCTCGCACACGCGCGCGAGCTGAGGGAGCGAAACGCGCCGGGCGCGGACGTGGTGATGCGGGTGACGGACCGCTACGTCGAGGCGCGCTTCGGAGGCGTGACGCCGAGCGAGGCCGAGCTCCGAGCGCTGCGTGGCTCGGTCCGCATGCTGCGCTCGATCGCCATCGCGCCGCGCGCGGCGGCGTGATCTCGGCCGGGGTCGTTCGCTTCGCAGACGCGACACAATTGTGTCGGCCCGGCGAGCCGGGCACTCCGGTCGTGATCAGTCCGGCTCGCCCTCGCCTTCCGAGGGATGAACGCCGTGACGGCGCGCGAGCTTGTGCAGGTACTTGCGGTCCATGTCGGCGGCGCGCGCGGCCGCCGAGATGTTTCCGCCGTGTCGATCGAGGAGCCAGCTGACGTACGCCTTCTCGAAGCCGGCTTCCCACTCGGCGCGCGTGTCGCGGTAGCTCTTGCCCGCCTCGAACGTGGGGCTCGGTGTTCCTTCGCGCGCGGCGGGGCCCGCACCCGGGAGGCCCACGCTCGCGATCTCTTTCTGACCCGTCGCGCGCGCGAGGTAGGCCGCCCGCTCGAGCACGTTGCGAAGCTCGCGCACGTTGCCGGGCCAGTCGTGCGCCCGGAGCGCGTCCACGGCGCTCTTCGCGATCAGCTTGGGCGTCTGTCCGGTCGCGTCGCCTGCCGCGATCGCGTCGAGCAGCTTCTCGGCCAGGATCCCCACGTCGTCGCGACGCTCGCGAAGCGGCGGCAGCTCCATCGGTACGACGGCGAGACGGAAGTAGAGGTCCTCGCGGAACTTGCCGCGCTCGACCTCCATGCGGAGGTTGCGCTTGCTGGCCGCGATCACACGGATGTCCACGCGGATCTCTTTGTTGCCACCGACGCGCCGGAACGAGCGCTGCTCGAGCGCGCGCAGGAGCTTCGGCTGCAGATCGAGCGGGAGCTCTCCGATCTCGTCGAGGAAGAGCGTGCCTCCGTTGGCGAGCTCGAAGGCGCCAGCGCGTGTGCTGGTCGCGCCCGTGAAGGCTCCCTTCTCGTGTCCGAAGAGCTCGCTCTCGATCAGCGTGCCGACGACGGCGCCGCAATCGACCACCAGGAAGGGCTTGTTCTTGCGCGGTGAGATCCCGTGGATCGCGCGCGCGAGCACGTCCTTGCCCGTGCCGGTCTCGCCGCCGATGAGCACGGTCGCGTCGCTCGGACCGAGGCGCTCGGCCACGCCGAAGAGCTGTCGCATCGCGAGCGTGCTGCCGACGCAGTCGCCGAGCCGCGTCGCCTCGCTGGGCATGATCTCGATTCGCTCGGAAAAGAGGCGAACCTTGAGCTCGACCTTGCCGACCGTGACGACCATGCCGGGCTTGAGGACGCCCTCCTTGATCTCGACGCCGTCGAGGAGCGTGCCGTTCGTCGAGCCGAGATCGACGAGCAGGTAGCCCTTGCGGTCGCGGCGGATCTCGCAGTGCACGCGAGAGACGGTGTCGTCGCCGAGCGTGAGATCGTTCTCGCCGCTCTTGCCGATGCGGAACACGTCGCCCGCGATCACGCGCTCTTCGCCGCGCTGCGAGCCAGACAAGACGACGAGCGCGCAGCGCGGAAGCTCGAGAACGCGCGCGTCGTGCGCGTGCATCGTGCCCAGGACCGTACTCACTCCCGCCATGATACGACGACGACGCCCTCGGCCGGGGCTTCGAATTGACCCTCGTGCGTTCGGACGTGGCCGTCGGCGTACGCGACGTCCAGGCGCACCTGATAGCGACCGGGCACGAGATCGAGCGCGTCGGTCAGGCGCGCAGGCGCACCGCGCGGGTAGCGATGACGCGCGTGCTCGACCGCCTCGTCGCCACACGTGTACGCGAGCTCGATCGAGCGCACGTCATCGTGATCGGTGCCGAGATCGAAGGCGAGCTGCGTCTCACGCGGAACCGTGCGCGCGAGATCGAGCGCGATGCCGAGCACGAAGATCACCAGCAGCGCACCCGCGATGCGGCGCCGGTGCTCGCGGACGTAGCCCGAAACTCGATCCCACACGCTGCATTCCTACTACGATCTGCGGCGTGCGCTCGGCCCTCGTCGTCTCGGTCCTTTTGGGCTGCTCGCTCGGGCCTCCGCCGGGAGTCGCCGCGCCCCACGGCCTCGGATGTCCTCGCGTCGCGCAGGGCATCCTCGGCATGTGGACACGCGAGGGGAGCACCATGGAGGTGCGCGCCGACAGCATGATCGTGCGCGACCAGGTCGAAGGGGCGATCCGGTGGACCGCGCCAGCGCACGCGACGATCGACGTCGTCGGCTCGCACGAAGAGCACACGTTCGGGCTCATCAACGGCGCACAGTTGCTCGACGTGGACACCGACGGGCGGGCGCGGGTCTGGACGCGCGTGTCGATGGTTCCGCCCTACCCGGCGAGCTGCTTTCAGATTCGCGGAAGCCTGATCGGCGAATGGACCGACGGCGCCGCCAGCGAGTCGTTCGAGGCCGACGGCCGCTACCTGCGCGGCGACGCGCGAGGAAACTGGTCGATCCCCGAGGTCGGCACACTCGAGATCGCGCTCGGGATGCGCGTCCGGCGCTATCGGATCGCGCTGGCGGCGCCCGACATGCTCGTCACTGCGGTCGAAGGTCCGCTGCTCGACGAAGATCCGCGCGGAGATTCGTCGATCGAGACGCGCGTGCGTTGAGTGGGCAGGGGAACGCCGTCGAGCACGTGCGCGTGAACCGAGAGATCGTCGGTCAGCTCGGGATGAAACGTGGCGCCGACGCAGCGGCCCTCTCGTACGAGCACCGGCTCGCCCTCGAACGTGGCGAGTACTTCCACGGCGCTGCCGACACGAGTGATGCGCGGTGCACGAATGAGCACGAGCGGAAGGCGGCCCGAGTCGTCGCGCGCCTGAGACGAGTGCACCTGACGGCCGCGCGCGTTGCGACGCACCTCGACGTCGAGGAGGCCGAGCGATCGCTGCTCGGGGTCAGCAGGCATCCGCTGCGCGGACGCGACACCATCGTGTTGGCCCGACTCTGCCGGGGACTCCGGCTGAGTGTGCACACGGCTCGCGATCAAGATGAGGCCTGCGCAGGTGGCGAGGACGGGCGCGCCCGAATCGACGAGATCGATCAGCGCGTGCTCGAGCGCACGATCACGGGCGAGCAGATCGAGCATCACCGTGCTCTCGCCGCCGGGGAGGATCAGGGCCTGGACGCCGCGCAGGTCACGCAGGGCGCGCACCTCGATCGGAGCATGTCCGAGCAGGGTGACGGCGCGCGCGTGGGCGGCGAATCCCCCTTGGAGCGCGAGGACTCCGACGCGCATGTTCACCAGCCTCGCGACGCGAGCTGTTCGACCGGCGCGAGCTTGCGCGCCTCGCGTCCGCGCATCGCCTCACCGAGCCCGGTGCTGACGCGCAGGAGCCGCTCGAAGTCGTGCGGGTGCGCGGTCGCCTCCACGATCGCCGTCGCGCGACGCAGCGGATCCGAGGAAAGGAACACGCCGCTGCCGACGAACACGGCCTCCGCGCCGAGCGCCATGCAGAGCGCCGCGTCGGCCGGCGTGGCGATCCCGCCTGCGGCAAACTCGGGGACCGGAAGGCGGCCCGACTCCTTCACGACCTTCACGAGCGCGAGCGGCGCGCCGAGCGCCTTGGCCTCGGCGGCGAGCTCTTCGTCGTCGAGGAGGCGCACGCGCCGGATCTGCTCGCGCATCTTGCGCAGGTGCAGCACGGCTTCGGCCACGTCTCCCGTGCCGGCCTCGCCCTTGGTGCGGATCATCGCCGCGCCTTCGGAGATCCGCCGAAGCGCCTCGCCGAGATCGGTTGCGCCGCACACGAACGGAGCACGGAATGCGTGCTTGTCCACGTGGTGCTTCTCGTCGGCGGGCGTCAGTACCTCGGACTCGTCGATGAAGTCGATCTCCATGGCCTCGAGGATCCGCGCCTCGATGAAGTGCCCGATGCGGACCTTCGCCATCACGGGGATGCTGACCGCGTCCTGGATGGACTTGATGATCGAGGGATCGGTGGCGCGTGCGACGCCGCCTTCCGCGCGGATCTGCGCGGGCACGCGCTCGAGCGCCATCACCGCCGACGCGCCTGCACGCTCGGCGAGCTTGGCCTGTGCGGCATCGACCACGTCGAGGATCACACCGCCCTTCAACATCTCGGCGAGACCGACCTTCGCCGCATAGGTGCTCTTCTTCTCTTCCATGGGTCTCTCCTGATTCACGGGGTCGATGGGACGGACGGGTGCCTTCGCGCATGACGCGCGTTCGAGAGGAGCAAGATCTCGTCGACTCGCGTCTAGAGCATGCCGACGACGACGCTCTCGGTCGCGGGCTTGGTCTTCTTCTTCGCGAGCAGTGCGTCGACCGCCTGCGACAAGCGCTTTCCGCCGTCGACGAGGCGCGCCTCGTCTTCGAAGCAGAAGGTGAGACGCACGCCGGTGCTCGTGCCGTCGACGCCGTAGAGCACGCCGGGGCTCACGAGCACGCCGCGGCGACGCGCCTCTTCGAACACGGCCTCGGGCGCGAGCTCGCGCGGCAGGCGCAGCCAGAGCGTCACGCCGCGCGAGGGCACCTCGTACTGGACCGCCTTCGGCATGTGCTTCTCGAGCGTGGCCACGAGCACATCGCGTCGCGATCGGTAGGCCGCGCGCGCGCGCCCGAGGTGCGGCACGAGGTAGCCGCGCTCGAGGAACTCGGCGAGCGCATGCTGTAGGAGCGTCGAGGTCCCGAGATCCGTGGTGTGCTTGAGGGCCACGAGGTGCTCTCGCAGCAGTGGCGGGCAGAGGATGAAGCCGACGCGAAGCGCGGGGATCAGCTTCTTGCTGAACGTGCCGACGTAGATGACCTCGCCATCGAGCGCACGCAGCGCCGGCGGCGGCGGCACGCCGTCGAGATCGAGATCGGCCGCGTAGTCGTCCTCGATCAGCGGGATCCCTTGCTCGCGCGAGAAGCGCACCAGCTCGCGACGCCGCTCGACCCCGACGCACGCGCCCGTCGGGTTGCAGTGGTTCGTCTGGACGTAGAAGCCTTTCGCGCGGCCGCGACCCGCGTTCCCGAGCCCCGCGAGGATCGGGCCGTCTCGATCGGCCGCCACGCTCTCCACGCGCGCGCCAGCGGCCGCGAAGATCCGAAGCGCGCCCGGGTACGTCATCTCCTGGGCCAGGATGGTGTCGCCCGGGTCGACGACGGCGCGCGCGACGACGTCGAGCGCTTGCTGGCTGCCCGTGGTGATCAAGAGATCGTCGGCGCGAGCCGGCACGCCCTGGCGAACGAGGTCCTCCGCGATGCGCTCGCGCAGGCGCGGCACCCCTTCGTCGGGCGCATATCCCATCGCGCGCGCGCCGTGCGTCTTCATCACGTGATCGAGGCAGCGACGGAAGAGCTCGTCGGGGATGAGGTCCGGGCTCGGCTGCATGCGCGTGAGGTTCACGAACTCGCCGCGCGCGACCTGCCGACCGATCCGACGGAAGCGCTCGAAGGGCTCGCTCTTGGCGCGCTCGGCCACGAGCGAGGCCCAGGGAAGCGCAGCGGCGGTCGTCGGCGCGGGCACGCTCTCGGCGGCGCGCGTGGCGGCCTGCGTCGGCTGCGAGATCGCAGGCTTGACGTAGGTGCCGCGCCCGACCGTCGACGAGACGAAGCCGGCGAGCTCGAGCTCGGCGTACGCACGGACGATCGTGTTGCGGTGCGTGCCGAGCTCGGCCGCGAGCGTGCGCGTCGGCGGCAGTCGAAACCCACCAGGAAAGGCACCGGTGCGCGCTCGCTCGACGATCTGATCGAAGAGCTGCTGATAGAGAGGCGTCTCGGAGTCGGCCTCGAGGCGAATGCCGAGGCTCCGCTCGGCCAGAGCTCCCGCCATCGTCGCGCCGTTCGTTCGCCGCTCGACCGGGGTCCCCAGCGTCGTCACCTCGAGTGCTCGTCCCATCGCGGCCTCCTTCGTTCTGCGGAGATATTGGTCCGCGATGGTCCGTTCCGACAACGGACGGCCTTGCGTTCCATGATAGTCCAGCGCGTACCAATGCGGCATGCGATCTCGTTCCAATCGTGTGCGTGGATGAACAAAGCGGCTTTACCGGCTCGAATCTGCCGCTAGGCTCCGGCCGCCGTGATCCAGCGAACACTCGCCTTGGCCCTCGTGCTCGCGGCGTTTGCCGCTGCGGGCTGCGTCACCGTCCACCCTTACGAGCGTGAGTTCCTCGCGCGGCCATCGATGGATGGCTCGAGCGAGGACGGGGAGACCGCGTTTCGCGCGCACGTCCACGACTCGCGCGAGGGCGCGACAGGCGGCCACAACTCCACCGGCGGCGGCTGCGGCTGCAACTGATCGTGGGCCGTATCCGCAGCCTGCGCGCCGCGCTGCGCGCTTCGATCTCCGTGACGCTAGCGATGCTCTTCGTGCTCAGCGCGAGCACGGTGCGCGCCGACGAGTCCTCCGGTCGGTGGACCGGGCAGGTCTCGCTCTGGGGCAACTACTACTGGGAGACGTCCACGCGCGTCGAGGCGCCGGGCGCAGCCTTTCGTCTCTCGAGCCCTCAGGGCATCGACGTGCACGGTGACTACTTGATGGACGCGATCACGAGCGCCTCGATCGCCGCCGGCGTGAGCTCCGATCGTCGCTTCACCGAGATCCGCAACCAGGGAAGCCTCGGGGTCGGTCACGAGTTCGACTTCGGCACCGAGCAGCTGCGCCTCGACGTGAGCGGCCGCGTGAGCGTGGAGCCCGACTACGTGGCGACCGGCGTGACGCTCTCGGGCATCCTCTCGATGGCGGAGCGCTGCAGCCTGATCGGCTTCTCGCTCGGCTACATCCACGACGACGTCGGTCAAGTGATCCAAGGCGGCGCGAGCGCAGGCGCGGCGCTCTCCAACCGCGGTCGCGTCGGGCAGCTCGAGGGAATCCAGGCCGGCATCTGGTACAGCCAGATCCTCACCGCGACGAGCGTGCTGACGGTCGGCTACGACCTCGTGCACAACAGCGGCTTTCTCCAGAACGCGTACCGACAGGTGCAGGTCGCGGGCATGCTCACGCCCGAGCACCACCCCGACGAGCGCACGCGGCACAGCTTCTACGGACGGCTCGCGTGGATCGTTCCGGAGTCCGACACCGCGTTCCACTTGATGTACCGCGTGTACGTCGACGACTGGGGCATCGGCGCGCTGACCCCCGAGGCGCGCATCTATCAAGGCCTCGGCGGCGGCGTCACGCTGCGCCTGCGCTACCGCTACTACAACCAGCTGCACTCGTACTTCGCGCCGCCGATGGGTGGCTACACGGCGATGGACTCGCTCTACGTGACCGCCGATCAGAAGATGGGCGAGTTCCAGAGCCACCTCATCGGGTTCCACGCGATGGTGCAGCTCCACTTCTTGTCGGAGTCACCGCTCGCGTTCCTCGAGCAGGGCCGCTTCATCCTGAGCTTCGACTACTACCTGCAAGGCAGCCGCTTCGGAAACGCGGTGATCGCGCAGGCCGGCGTCGAGGTACCGTTCTGACGGGATCGAACCGCGCGGGTGCGACGGGCGCGCGTCAGGGCGCGGGGTTCGGCCCCTGATCGAAGTGCAGCGTCGCGCCGTGCGTGATCGCGCCGTGCGTGATCCGGTCGCGCGGGATCGTGACGCCGTCGAGCGTGAGCGCGGTGACGAACGGATACGGATCCCAAGCCTCTGGCGCTTCGATCACGAGATCGCCGCCCGGCAGGTGCAGCGTCGCGTGCGTGAAGAGCGGGGAGCCGAGCAGGTACTGGTCACTGCCCGCGATCGGGTAGAGGCCGAGCGTCGTGAACAAGAGCCACGCGCTCATCGTGCCGCCGTCGTCGTTGCCGGGCAGGCCGGTCGGGCCTTCTCCATAGAACGAACGGAGCGCCCAGCGAGACCACACCGCGGTCTCGTCGGGGGAGCCCCAGGCGGCGAAGAGATAGGGCACGTGGATGTCGGGCTCGTTGCCCTGCCAGTAGTAGATGGGCGGTAGAACGCTGTGGTGCTCCCTGGCCGAGCGCGCGAAGAAGTCGCGTAGTCGCGCGAGCGCCATGGCCCGACCCCCGAGCGTCGTCGCAAGTCCCTCGGTGTCGTGCGGCGCGAGCCACAGGTACTGGTGCGCGTCGCCTTCGGCGTAGCTGTCGGCCCAGCGGTCGGGGTTCACCGTGACGAACGTTCCGTCCGCGTGACGGCTCACGAAGTACCCGACGCCGGGTCCCCCCGCGTTCGGATCGTAGGTGCGCTGATAGCTCCGTGCGCGCTCCTGGAAGCGCGCTTCGTCGGCGCTCAGGCCGAGCTCGTGGGCCATGTGCGCGATCGCGTCGTCGGCGATGGCGTACTCGAGGGTGAGCGCCGCAGCCGTGCCGCCCTCTTCGGCCGAGACGTAGCCCAGCGTCGTGAAGCTGTGGATCCCGCCGAGGCCTTCGATGGTTCCGTCGGCGGCCGGCAGGAACATCTCGTACGCGTGCATCAGGTCGAAGCCCCGCACACCGCGCGCCCAGCTGTCGTACACGACGACCGCGGCCGGATCTCCGAGCATGCCGTCTGTCTCGCCGGTGCCGAGCGGCCAGCGCGGATACCGGCCGAACACTTCGGCCATCGCCATGAGCGAGCGCACGAAGTCGGTCTCAAGGGCGGGATCGACGAGCGAGAAGAGCGAGTGGAGCGTGCGGTACGTGTCCCAGAGCGAGAAGTCGGTGTAGTAGGTGAAGCCGGTCGCGGTCGCGATCCTCTGGTCCACGCCGCGGTAGCGACGATCGACGTCCATGGCGAGCGTCGGCATCAGGAGCGAGTGATAGAGCGCCGTGTACGCGAGGCGCATGTCGGAGTCGCTTCGGCCCTCGAGCTCCATCACGCTCAGGCGCCGCTCCCACTCGGCGACGGCCGCCGCGCGCGCCGCATCGAAGTCGAGCCCGCGATCTTCCGCGTCGAGGTTCGCGCGCGCGCCCGTGAGGTCGACGAACGACACCGCGACCGCAGCGCGCACGACGGCGCCGGGCGCGAAGGTCACGTACACGCCGCCCGTGATCGCGGTGCGGCTCAGCTCGTCTGCGTGGAGCAGGCCCGGCTCCCAGCTCCCGTGCGAGGCGAACGCCTGATCGAAGCGCATGACGAAGTACATGGTCACGCCGCCGAAGCGACCGGAGTATCCACCCACGAAATGGACGGATCCGAAGATCTCGTGCGCGCTCGCGTCGAGCGTGGCCGTGGCCGCCGCGATGTCGACGCCCGGCTGCGTGTGCGCGAGATCGAGGAAGATCGCGGGCTCGCCCGACGCGGGGAACGTGATGCGGTGAAAGCCGACGCGCGCCGATGCGGTCAGCTCGACGCCGATGGTGCTCGCCGCGTCGGCGCCGATCGAGACCTCGTAGCGGCCCGGCGAGGCGTGCTCGGTCGTGGTCGAGAAGGGCGCGATGAGACCGTTGGGCATCGTGTGCGCGACGGTGGCGCCCATCGTGGGCATGAGCGCGACGACGCCGTAGTCGTTGATGCCCGTGCCGTGCATCCGCGTGTGGCTGAAGCCACTGATGTGCGTGTCCCCCGCGTGGTAGCCCGCCGTGTGGTTGTATCCGCTCGCGAGGCCGCCCGCGGCGCACGTGTCTGCGCCGGGCCGGATCATACCGAAGGGCCACTGCGGCCCGGGGTGTGCGCCGCCGACGTCGTTGTAGCCGTTGCCTCCCGTGCCGATCATCGGATCGACCCACCGAACGAGCGGTGTCGCGGCGGCGTGCGTCGCCGGCGGTGGGCCCGCATCGACGCCGGTGTCCGGCGCCCACGCATCGACGCGCAGGCGCGGCGCGTCGACCGGCCCGGCGTCGTCACTCGCGTCCGGCATCGCGACCTCGGGCGTCGAGCACGCCGCGAGCAGACCGATCAAGGCGAGCGATACGCGGGGCAGCGTGGACGTGGGCATGGCACGACGAGGATAGCCGGGAACAAGCCGGGGGGTGCCACGCGTCCGTGAGTTCGAGGTGGTGTCCATGTCGATGAGTCGCTTGGGTCGAGGCTTGCTCGTGGCGGGCATCGCTGGATTCGTTCTGCTGATGGATTCCGTTTCCAAGGCTTGGGCCGTGGGCGCGCTCAGGGGCGCCGACCTCGTGCTCGTGCCGCGGGCGCTGGAGCTGACCTACGCCGAGAACCCGGGCGTGGCGTTCTCGATGTTCGCCGAGGCACCGTCCTTCGTGCGGCTGGGAATCCTGCCGGCCCTCGCGCTCTCGGCGGCGCTCCTCTTCTTCTTCCGCGGGACCAGCAAGGCGGGCTCCGCGCACGCGCGCATCGGCGCGGCGTTGGTGGTGGGCGGCGCGCTCGGAAACCTGCTCGACCGCGTCCGACTCGGGCACGTGGTGGACTTCATCCACGCGCACGCGGGCGCGGCGTTCGACTATCCCGTGTTCAACGTCGCCGATGTGGCCGTGTTCGTCGGCATCGGCCTGCTCGTGCTCGACGCGTCGAGACGCAAGGGCGTCAGTGCGATGCCCGATCCAGCCGACTGAGCGCGGCGTCCATGTCGGGCGCGACGTGCTGCTCGAGGTGGACGAAGGGCCAGAGCAAACGGCCGAGGCCGTGGAGATCTGCGCTGAGCGCCCAGGTCACTTCCGTTCCGCCGGCAGTGGCGCGCAGCTCGAAGCTCTGCATCGACTCGGCGCCGCCGAGCGATCCCGCGGTCGCGTTCGACATCTCGATGTGGTCGCTCGTGAGCGCGGTGATCGTGGTGCGCGAGCCACCGTGCGCATCGCGGCGATCGATCCAAGCCCCGACACCCGTGCGGAGAGTCGAGAACGTGACGCTAGGGACCGTGCCCGGCTCGGCCGGCCAGGGATCCCAGGCGGCGAACGCGTGAAGGTCGGCGAGCTGCGCCATCACGAGGGCGGGCGGCGCGGCGATCGTGCGCGAGCGCGCGATGCGATACGACGCTGGCTGCGCCACGTAGAGCGCTCCCAGGCCGAGGACGACGAGGCCGACGAGCACCACGAACCCGGCGAACGAGACTCGAGCCCAGCGCACGAGCCGAGCGTACACACTCGACGCGCGTGCGCGACGGACTAAGACGCGCGCATGGCCGACGCCGCGCCGTCCGAGAACGCACGACGCGCGCGCACCTTCGTCGTGCTCATGGGCATCGTCGCCATGTTCGGCGACATGACCTACGAGGGCGCGCGCGGCATCGTCGGGCCCTACCTGGGCGTCTTGGGCGCGAGCGCCGTGGCGATCGGATTCGCGGCGGGCCTCGGTGAGCTGCTCGGCTACGGCCTTCGCCTCGTGACGGGCTGGGTCGCCGATCGCACGCGCGCGTACTGGGCGTTCGTGATCGCGGGCTACTCCATCAACCTCGTCGCGGTGCCCGGGCTCGCGTTCGTGCACGGCTGGCGCGCGGGCGTGTTCCTTCTCGTGCTCGAGCGCGTCGGCAAGGCGATCCGCAGTCCCTCGCGAAGCACGCTCGTCTCGTACGCGTCCACCGAAGTGGGCGCGGGCTGGAGCTTCGGGCTCGACGAGGCCCTCGATCAGCTCGGCGCGGTCACCGGACCTCTGATGGTCGCGCTCGCGATGTGGCTCTCGAGCGGCGGAGACTCGACGGCACCCTATCGACTCGCGTTCGGAGTGCTGCTCTTCCCCGTGATCGGAAATCTGCTGCTG
The DNA here is from genome assembly GCA_043750095.1 of Deltaproteobacteria bacterium. Classification (GTDB taxonomy): domain Bacteria; phylum Myxococcota_A; class Polyangia; order Polyangiales; family Sandaracinaceae; genus JBBSAT01. The sequence continues at coordinate 12 of JAYVCF010000255.1, read as the reverse complement.
GTCGGCTTCGCG
>JAYVCF010000254.1:0-20772 GCA_043750095.1 Deltaproteobacteria bacterium | reverse complement strand
CGTACGGACACTTCGGGGTGTTCCCGCTCGTGGTCGATCGCAGCCGACCGAGCGCGGGGGCGGTGTCGTGGTTCCACCGCTTCGCACCCGAGGTGTTCCACGACGTGCGCACGCGCTCCGAGTCGCCCTTGCTCATCATCAACCACCCGCGCGCGAACGGAATTCGTCAGGGGTACTTCCGCGAGACGGGCTACGACGCCATCACGGGGATGGTCACACACCCCGAGAACTGGGACACCGAGTTCGACGTCGTCGAAGTGATCAACTCGTCGAGCTTCGATCACAACCGCGGCGCGGGCGGAACGGGCACGGTCGAAGACTGGTACTCGCTCTTGAGCGCGGGACGGCACGTGATGATGGTCGGCTCGTCGGACAGCCATCACACGCACGGCGACCCCGTGGGCTATCCGCGCACGTGTCTCTGGATCGGCACCGACGACATCCACGCGGTCACGGGCGAGATGGTCCGTGACGTCACGCGGTCCGGCGCGTCGTTCGTGATGGGCGGCATCGATCTCGACGTGCTCGGCCCCTCGAGCACGCGACCCGGCGGAACCGCGACCGGCGTGGGCATGCGCGCGCAGATCCACGTGAGGGTCCGCGCTGCGTCGTTCATCGACGTCGATTCCCTCGAGGTCATCGTCGACGGCACCACCACCGAGACGCTCCCGCTCTCCGTGCCGACCGACCCGACCAATCCCGTGCGCTTCGACGGCATCGTGGAGGTCGACGTCGCAGCGACCGGATCGTACGTCGTGCTCCACGCATCGGGCGGCGACACCCCGAACATCGCGTACGGTGGCCAGCCCTTCGCGGTGTCGAACCCGATCTTCCTCAGGCGGTGATCACGACCGGAGTCGTCCGCGGAGCGGACGCGACAAAAATTGTGTCGGCCCGGCGAGCCGGGCACTCCGGTCGAGGTCACGGAAGCCTGACGACGACGACTTGACCCAGTTCGTCCGCCGCCGCCGCGAAGGCTCCGTCGTTGCGGAACGCGACCTGCGCCACGGGCCCGCTCATGGTGTGTTGGACCACCGGCGTCTCGCTGCGCTGAGGGCGCCACACGCAGAACAGACCGTCGCGTCCGCCGCTCGCGAGGCGGTGATCGGCCGGTGCGGTGGCGAGCGCCGTGACGAGCTTCTGGTGCGCCTTCAGCAAGATCGGCGTGGTGCCTTCGGGCCCGCGACCGCGAAAGCTCCACACGACGATCTCTTCGCCGCCGCCGGTGGCGAGCGAGGTCCCGTCGTGGCTCCACGCGATCGCCTTCGGCTTGGCGGGGTAGCCACCCATCATCGAGTCATCGCCGGTCTCGAGGCGCCAGAAGTGCACCGCGTTGTCCTGACAGCCCGCGGCGATGAAGCGGTCCTTCGGCTGCCAGGCGACCGACACGATCGAGCTCTTCCAGACGAGCTCGCGGTCCTTCTGGCCGTCGCGCTTCCAGACGTCGAGCCCACCATAGCGCGCGACCGCGAGCATCTCGGCGTCGGGGCTGAACGAGAGACCGCCCACCGTGCTCGCGTGAGGACCGAGCTTGGCGAGCAGCGCTCCGTCGGCCGCGTACCAGCGAACGTGCTTGCCCGCGGCGATGGCGATCGAGCCGTCGGATGCGTACGCGACGTACTCGACCCAGTCGGCATCTGCCTCGAGCCGATGCGTGATGGCGCTCGTCGCGACGTCGACGACGCACGCTTGGCCATCCATGCCGCCTGTCACGACGCGCGCACCATCGCTCGCCATCGTCAGCGCGCCGGCTGCGTGCGCGACGATCGTGCGCTGCGGCTCACCGCTCGCAGCGTCGAGGACGACGAGAGAACCAGCGCCCGTCGCGACGACCAGTGCCTTGCCGCCGAGCGCGTAGGCGAGGCCGACCGGATGATCGCCGAGCTCGCGCGTCCACGCTGGCCCGGCAGGCGCCGCCTTGCCCACGAGCTTGTCGAACAAGCCCATCACTTCACGCAGGACATGAAACCGCGCTCGAGCTCGGCGCGATCGAGATCTTTGCCGATGAACACGAGCTGCGAGACGCGCTTCTCGTTCGGCTTCCATTTCTGGTCGGCGGTCGAGTCGAGCAGCATGTGCACACCCTGAAAGACGTAGCGCTTATCGAAGCCGTCGATCGCGATGATGCCCTTGGTTCGGTAGAGGTCGGCGCCCTTGCTCTGCAACAAACCCGAGAGCCACTCGTTCAGCTTGCGGCCGTCCATCGGACGATCGGTCGACAGGCCCACCGAGCGCACCGACTCTTCGTGCACGTGGCCCTCGGCCCAGCCGCGCTCGAGCGCCGGGCGCAGTGGCTGACCATCGACCAAGACGCGCGCACCCAGCTCTTCGGGCGCGTGCTCGAGGAAGAGCGCGTAGAGCCCCTTGCTCGGAACCGTGATCGGATAGCGCATCGCATCGCCGACGAGATCCGCACACAGGTGCGCGCCCGGCGAGATCGGCGCCTTCACGCTCGCGTGCCTCGCCTCGTCGGAGAACGCGCGCACGGCCTGCTCTGCGGTGTCGCGCAGCGCCACGTCGTCGGCGCGCGCGATGGGAAGGAGGACGAGCTCCATGTGGTGGTCGTGATCGTCGTGATCGTGATCGTGAGCGGCGTGGTCGTGAGCGGCGTGGTCGTGATCGTGATCGTGAGCGTCGTGGTGCTCGTGACCGAGCTCCAGCTCCACCTTTCCATCCCCGAGCGCATAGATCCCCGTCCACTCGAACGGATACTCCGGCGCGAGGAACGTCGGACGGATCGACAGAGCCCGCTCGAGATCGAAGCCACCTACGTCGAGGGTTTCTGCGATCGGAATCGCGCAGCGCGTGGTGCGCGTGATCTTCGTGAGCGCGTTGATCGACCGCACGCGCTGCTCCACGCGATCGAGCTCCTCGCTCGTCACGAGATCGCTCTTGTTCAGCACGACGTGATCGGCGAACGCGATCTGCTCACGACACTCGCTCGACTCGTCGATGTGCAGGCTCACGTGCTTGGCATCGACCACGGTGACGATCCCGTCGAGCCGGAACTGGTCCTTCGTCTCGTCGTCCATGAAGAACGTCTGCGCGACCGGCCCGGGATCGGCCATTCCCGTCGTCTCGACCAGGATGTGGTCGAACTTGTCGCGCCGCTTCATCAGGTTGCCGAGGATGCGGATGAGATCGCCGCGCACGGTGCAGCAGATGCACCCGTTGTTCATCTCGAAGATCTCTTCGTCGCTCTTGACGACGAGCCCTTGATCGATCCCGATCTCGCCGAACTCGTTCTCGATCACCGCGATGCGCTTGCCATGCGGCTCGGTGAGGATGCGGTTCAAGAGCGTGGTCTTGCCCGCACCGAGGAACCCGGTGAGCACCGTGACGGGGATCTTCGTATCGCTCATGGACGCGGGTTCTGGGGGCCGCTCGCCCGCGCGTCAATCAGCGACCCAGGCCCACCGACCACTCCAGCATCGCGGAGGACGCCTGCCGTCGCGCGCCCCAGCTCGCCGTCGGGACCGACCCCTCGAGCCCGATGGCGAACGCGAGGGCTCGGTCGGCGCGCTCGATGATCACGGGGTCGCCGCTCGCCACCTGACGGGCGAGCTCGGCGTGCGCGCGCATCGCATGACCTGCCGCGCTCGCGTCACCGTTCTCGACGGCCGTCGCCGCGGAGGCGAGCGCGCTCGCGAGATCCGCATCGAGCGTCGCGGCGAGCCCACCGGCCGGGATGGCCTGGCGTCCTTCCCTCACGGCGAGCGCACGCTGCCCCTCGGCGGGGCCGCTCTCGCTCGTCGCGTGCGCGGTGACCGACGCGACCGCGCCCGGAGGCGCGGCGACGATCACGGGGATCACGATGGTGCGCGTCTCGCCCGCGGCGATCGTCCCGATTCGGATGGACACGTGCGCGCCGCTCACTTCGACCGCGGCATCGAGGGAGGCGAGATCGAGGCTCGGAGAGACGCGCACGCCCGTCGCGAGGTCGAGCTCGAACGCGACGTCGCGCGCCGCGATGGACGTGTGTGCTTCGAGCTCGGCTTCGAGCAACGCGTCGAGCTCGTGCGCGGTCGGCGCGATTCGGAAGTCACCACCTCCGCGGCGTGCGATCGCGCGGAGAATCCCCGCATGGAACTCGCTTCCGAGGCCGATCGTGACCGTCGTCGCGCCAGCGCGTGCGCGCGCTTCCCCCGCGAGCGCGCCGAGCTCCGCGGGCGTCGCGTATCCGCCCTCCGGCACGCCGTCCGAGAGCAGCAGCACGATCGAGCCGCCGTCTGGCGCGAGCGTCCCGTACGCCGCGCGGAGCCCCGCCTCGATGTTCGTCTGCCCCGAGCAGCTCAACCCACGGATGACCGCGCGCGCAGACTCTCCGTCACCGATGGGCGCGGGAGCGAGGACCACGCGAGCGCCCGTCGAGTACGCGACGATCTCGAGCTCGTCATCCGGGCCAAGGCGTCCGACCAATGCGATCGCTGCATCTCGCACCTCGTCCCAGCGCGCCTCCATCGAAGCGCTCGTGTCGATCACGAGGTGAACGCGCACGGGCGTGGGCGTCGGACCTTGCGGCCCTCCGATCGCACGGACGACGATCGCGCTGTCACCCCCCGCAGGCGGGAGCGCGTCGTGCGCCAGCGAGGCTTCGAGTCGGACGCCCGCGCTCGAGGCCACGACGGCGTCCCCCCCGAGCGAGAGCGAAGAGAGCGAGCGGAGGAGAGCGAGTGCCGCGAGCGTGTCCGCCGCGCCGGTGGTGCAAGGGGTACACGCGACGTGAACACCGGATCCCACCAGCCCGGGCAGTCCCGCGCCGTTGCCGTTCACGGCGATCGCAGCAGCCACGCGAGGCACCGCGAACGTCGCATCCGCCGCGATCGGACCTCGATCGACGACGACGTCCCCGCCCCAGCCGATCCGCGCGGTCCACGCGCCGCTCGCCGTTCCGGTCACGACGGTGTCGACGACCATCGCACCGTCGAGCTCGCTCGACTCGCCACCCACCACGACCATCGGAGCATCGAGCGCGACCGCGCCGGGGTAGTAGCCGTGATAGTAGTGCCCACAGCCGGACAGCAGCAGAGCCAAGTTCCAGAGCACGCGTCGTCGAAGCACGTTCGTCATCACTCGCTCCTACGTCGGCATCGACGCAGTGTTTTCCACGCGATTCACGGCGGCACGAAGATCGGGGCGCTCCGCCCCGCGCCTGTGAACTCGTTGACACTCCCAAACCCGCGCGCTAGATGCGCGCTCCCTTTTTGGGGTCGTAGCTCAGTTGGGAGAGCGCCTCGATGGCATCGAGGAGGTCAGCGGTTCGATCCCGCTCGGCTCCACTACTCATCGTCCGCGCGGGTCATCGCCCACGACGGGCGCCCACCGCAGCCGCCCGCTTGGCAGCGTGAAGCCAGTCTCGTAGGCTGAGCCGGATGAGGCTGGTGCTCGCCTTCGTGCTCGTGTTCGTCGCGAGCCGCGCGAGCGCGCAGTCGTCGGTGACGCCGCCCCCGGCCAGCCTCGTCTTCGTGTACGACGGTGGCGGCGCACGCGTGAGCGGAGACCGAGTACGCCGGGCGCTATCGGCTGGCCTGCACCGGGCCGTCCTACGACTCACCGACGAGGGCGCGAACACGGCCACCGGCCGCCTCACCGTCGCGTTCTCTCCACCGGACCGCTGGGTGATCGACTTCGTGCGAGGCGAGGTGCACACGACGCGCAGGGTCGTACTTCGATCCTCCACCGTCGCGAGTCTGTCCCGCGTCGCGATGGCCATCGTGTCCGACGCCGAGCCGACGCCGATCCCGCCTGGGGCGACACCCGTCGCGCATCGCGGCGAGTGGATTGCGCTCATCGGTGACGAGATCCTCGATCCCTTCGCAGGACAGCCAGCAATGCCGCGCCGCCGACAGCTCGCGATGCTGCAAGAGCTCGTCGATCCATTCAGCGGCTCTCCCGCAACCCGACGCAGCTACGATGACGTGATCGATCCCTGGTCCAGGTGACGTGACGCGCATTCTCGGCATCGGTTGTGGCTTCTTGCTCTTCGGTGGGCTCTGCATCGTAGGGCTGAGCGTTCCGTGGCTGCTCGCGCGCGCCTCACCCGCGACGGAAGCCGCCGAAGGCTTCCTCGCGAACGTGCACGATCGAGCCTATTCGGAGGCGCTCGCGCGCATGAGCGCCGACTACCAGTCGACCCATACGCCCGCGCAGCTGCAGCAAAACGTCGAGAGCATCGACACGCTGGTGGACCACTCCGTGGCGACGCTCACGAGCGTCGAGTCGCACGACGACGGTCACGTCACCGTCGAAGGCTCGCTCTACGGAGACGACGGCGAGACGCCCATCGCCTTCGAGATCTCCGAGGTGAACGACTATTGGTATATCGAGCTCGTCGCCGTCGCCGGGCAGCCGCTCCGGTGAAACGTGTCGCGCTGGCAGTCCTCGCGGCGGCGCTCGCGATCCCTCTGACGGCACGGGCTCACGGCCGCCAGCCCTCGCTCGGTCAGGTCGCGTTCGATCCCGTCGATGCGACGCATCTCGTCGTGCGTGGCACCTGGGCTTTTCTCACGACGCGGAACGAGGCGAGCTCCTTCACGTGGACGTGCGCGCGCGCCATCGGCTCCGACCGCGAGATCGAGGATCCAAGGATCGTCGTGCTCGCATCGGGTCGCGTGCTCGCTGGCACGTTCCGCGGGCTCGCGCGCTCGGATCCGACGGGGTGCAGCTACGCGCTGGTCACAGACCCCGCGCTGAACGGCCTGCTGGTGATCGACATTGCGAACGATCCGTTCGATCCGCGCGCGGCCTGGATCGCAACCTCCCCAGGTGACCACCCGAACACCATCCTTCGTTCGTCCGACGAGGGCGCCACGTTCGAGCTGCGCGGCACGTTCGCGTCCGGCGTCCTGCTCGAGCGTGTCGTCCCGTCGCCGAGCGACGCGATGCGCGTCTACGCGAGCGGTGTGGCCCTCGCCACCGCGACCGAGCCACGACACGCGTACGTCTGGCACTCGACCGACGGTGCCCACACGTTCACGCCGGCCGAGATCTCGCTCGTCGACGTGATGCGCACCGACTACGGCGAGCGAAACGTGCACGTCGACGCGGTCGATCCCACGAACCCCGACGTGGTGTTCGCACACACCATTCGGCGCCCGACGGACATGATGGACGAGCGCCTCTTCCGATCGGCGGACGGCGGGCAGACGTTCACGGTGGTCGCCTCGATGCCCGAGATCACCGGCGTCGTGGTCAGCGAGGACGGCGTTCACGTCTGGGCCGGCAGTTGGTACGGCGGCTTCGTTCGCTCGGACGACAACGGGCGCACGTTTCAGACGCTCGACGCCACGCTGCGAGTTCGATGTCTCGCGTATCGCGTCGGCGAGCTCTGGGTTTGCACCGACGATGTCACCGGTCCATTCGCGCTCGGCCGCTCGAGCGACCTCGGCGTCACGATCGATCCCCTCTGGACTTTCCGCGACGCGGTCAACGACGTCGGGTGCTCGGCGTGCACTCAAGCGGGCGAGGTCTGCCCAGGCTACTGGCCTGACGTGGAACTCGATCTAGGGCTCCCGACGGCGGGGGACGCGCTGCCCGCCGACCCCGACGCCTCGGCTTCGTGCCTCGACGCCGGCCCCATGGACGGCGGCTCCACGCCCGCGCCGCGTCCGAACTGCGGGTGCTCGACCCGAGCGCCCACCGAACGGCCCATTGGGCTCGCTCTCGTGTGCGCGGGCCTCGCGATTCTGCTTCATCGACGCAGCGCGATTTGACGGCGCGCGCGCAGAGTTCGTACGCTCCCCGCGGATGCACTCTTGCGCCTGCTCGGAGGACTCGATGTCTCGCTTCGCATTTGGGTTGACGCTCGCCTCGGCCCTCGTCGCCGTTCAGCTCTGCCTTTCGCCCTTCGTGCTCGCGCAAGACGACACCACGCGCGCACGAGAAGAGTTCCAGCACGGCGTCGAGTTCTTCCAGAACAACGACTACCAGCGGGCGCTGGACGCTTTCCAAGAGGCCTATCGCCTCGCGCCACACGCGAGCGTTCGGCTCAACATCGCAAACTGCTACCAGCAGCTCAGTCGCCCGGTCGAAGCGCTCTTCCACTTCGAGCACTACCTCGCCGAAGCCGATCACCCTGCGGCCGCGCAGCGTCGTGAGATCGAAGCGAGCATCCGTGAGCTTCGTCAGCGCATCGGCACGATCACGTTTCAGGTCACGCCCGACGGCGCCACGATCACGATCGACAGCAGCGATCAGCGGCGCGCGCCCGTGCTGGAGCCCGTTCGCGTGACCCAGGGTCGCCACACGGTCGAGATTCGTCTCGACGGCTATCGCACCGAGACGCAGACGGTCGACGTCGCCGGAGGCGCCGACGCGCGCGTCGCCGTTCGCCTCGCGCGCGCCGAGGCGGTCGCGACGACGACCACGACTACGACCGCGACAACGACCACCGCAACCACGGCCACCGCGACCGAAGAGCCCACCACGACGACGACCACCACGAGCGCGGCCGAAGCGCTCACCCCGACGAGCACCGAGACGACGACGACGACGACGACCGAAACGAGCGAAGAAATCGTCGAAGAACCCACCGGCTCCGCGGACGGCGGCGGCGGCATTCGCATCACTTGGCCCACGATTTTGGCCGCCAGCGTCACCGGTGCGGCACTGATCGTCGGCCTCATCACGGGTCCGCTCGCGCTGCAGGCCAACGATCGCTTCAACGCCGCCGTCGTCGACGCGCATAGCCCGGACCCGATTACCGCAGCCGACGCGCGGGCGGACGGCGAGCATCAGGCATCGACGGCGCGAACACTCGCAGCGGTGACGGACGTCATGATCGTGACGACAATTCTTGGCGCCGCAGCGACGACGACGCTCTTCATCCTCGATCAGACCAACGCGCCCGCGGACGGAGAGCACGTCGCAATCCTTCCGGTCATCACCCCCAGCGGTGCGGCCGTGATGGCGATCGGTCGATTCTGACGACGTGTCAGCCGCCTAGCGTCTGGATGTAGACCCAGCACGCGGTCGCGGTGAACATCAGGGCATCGACGCGGTCGAGCATCCCGCCGTGGCCAGGGAGGATGTTTCCGCTGTCTTTCACGCCGGTCGATCGCTTCACGAGCGACTCCACGAGATCGCCTGCTTGGCCGAACACGTTCGCGATCGCGGCGAGGGCGAGCGCGTTCACCAGCGGCAGCGACGGCATGAACCAATAGTGCGCGGCGACCGCACCCGTGAGGCTCGCGACCCATCCCCCCACCGCGCCCTCGATCGTTTTCGCGGGAGACACGCGTGGCGCAAGCTTGTGGCGTCCGAAAAAGCGCCCGGCGAAGTACGCGCCCGTGTCGCTAGACCACGCGATCCACATCGCGAGAAGCACCCAGGCACCGCCGTGCTCACCGGCGTGAATCCGACCGAGCGATGCGAACAGCCCGCCGACATAGAGCGGGCCCGCAATCAACCACGCGAGGTGCTGACCCGCCCGCTCGAGCGGCTCGGGACGCGCGAGTGGCATCAGCACGCCACCCACGATGACGAACAGGAGCGAGAGCGACTGCCAGACCGGATTGTCGGTGAGAATGAGAGTCGCTGCAAACTGTAGAGTCGAGACCACGCCGAACGCATACGCCTCACGGGCGCCACGCATCGTCATCGTCATCAGTTCGTGCGCGGCTCGCGCAATCGCGAGCAACACGATCCCCTGAAACGCCCAGTCTGGCGCGAGGAACATGAAGAAGAGGAGGATCGGAATCCCGATCGCTGCGGTTGCAAAACGCGTGAGCGTGTTGCGCACGAACCCGCTCTTCGCGGGCCCCGACGGCACCGCAGCAGACGACTCCGGCTCAGACATGGATGCGAGGAACCGCGGACTCGTCGACCGGGATCGTGGGCTGCGTGCGCCCAAAACGGCGATCGCGCGAGCGGAACGCCGCGAATGCATCCGCCAGGTCGTCGTCACCAAAGTCCGGCCAGAGTCGTTCCGAGAAATAGAGCTCTGAGTACGCGGCACCGAAGAGCATGAAGTTCGAGATTCGCTGTTCGCCGCCGGTGCGAATCAGCAGATCGACGTCCCCCATATCGACGGAAGGTAACGCAGCCCGAACGGTGACCTCGTCAATGGCGCTTGGTTGAATCTCACCGGCGGAAACTCGCCCTGCGATTTGGCGGATGGCATCGACGATCTCCTCGCGACCCCCATATGAGAGCGCCAGCGTGAGCGTCATGTGTGCGAGCTCGGACGTGTCGCGCTCGATCTCCCCGAGCACGCGCCGCACGCGCTCTGGCAGGCGATGCACACGGCCTATTGCACGAAGCTTGATCTCGTTATCGAGCAGCTCGTCGCGCTCCGAGATCAGGAACTCGCAGAGGAGCTCCATGAGTGCATCGACTTCGGGGCGTGAACGCTCCCAATTCTGCTCGCTAAACGCAAACAAGGTCAGGGCGCGAACGCCCATGCGACGACAAGCTCGCGTAACACGTCGGACGGCCTCGCTGCCCTCACGATGTCCAAGCGGACGTGGGAGTCCTCGACGCTCGGCCCAACGCCCGTTGCCGTCCATGATGATCGCGACATGCCCCGGAACGGGGAGCGCAGTGGTGGTCACGGTCACATTGCGGGCTACCACGCCGGAATTGCCGCTTCAAGCGCGCACGGGCGGACGGTCGTCCTCGGCGGGCGAACGGGCGCCGTTTCACGTGAAACTCCGGCGGCGGCTCTTTCGCGGAAAACGCGCTAGCCCTCTTCGGTGGATTGGGAGACCCGACTCGAAAGCATGCTGGCTCAGGCTGAGGCCGACGACCTCCTCCGCACACCGCTGGCCTACGAGAGCCACGGCAGCTCGCTCGCGCACGAGGGCCACTCGCTCGTCTCGTTCGCTTCGAACGACTACCTCGGTCTCGCCAATCATCGAGAATTGCGTCAGGCGCTGGCCCTCGGCGCCGAACGTTGTGCCGGACCGGGGTCGAGCCGTGTCGTGGCAGGTACTTGTCTCGCCCATCGCGAGGCCGAAGCTGCCCTCGCGGCGCACGTGCACCTCCCAGCCGCCCGCCTCTTCTCGTCCGCGTACGCCGCCAACCTCGGACTACTCGGCAGTCTGTTCGGACCGGGCGATCTGCTCCTCAGCGACTCCCTGAACCACGCCAGCCTCATCGACGGCTGCCGACTGAGTCGTGCCCACGTGAAGGTCTTTCGCCACGGCGACATGGACCACTTGGGCGAGCTGTTGCGGGCCCATCGCTCTTCCGCAAGCGTGGCAGCCGTGGTGACGGAGACCGCATTCTCCATGGACGGCGACGTCGCGGATGTCGGAAAGTTGCGGCGTATCGCAAGCGAGCACGCTTGCGCCCTCGTGGTGGATGAGGCCCATGCACTCGGCATCATGGGACCCCGCGGCGTTGGCGTGTGCGGCCAAGCCGGCGTGCGCCCGGACGTCCTCGTTGGCGGGCTAGGAAAGGCTTTCGGGCTCGTCGGAGGCTTCGTCGCGGGATCCACGTCGCTTGCACGCGCCCTGGACAACTTCGGGCGTACGTTCGTGTTCTCGACCGCGATCCTGCCTGCAATCGCGTGCGCCGTGCCGACCTCGGTTCACTTGGTCCAGCAGGCCGTGTCCGAGCGGGCACTGCTCCATGCCCACGCGAACACCCTACGAGACGCGGTGCGGCTTGCGGGATGCGGGTCTGGGCAACCTCCGGCGGTGATCGTCCCAGTCCTGCTCGGCTCACCGGATCGCGCGATGCAGGCCACCGCACGCCTGCGAGCGAGGGGCTTTCTCGTCCCCGCGATGCGTCCTCCGACGGTGCCAGTCGGAACTTCGCGGCTCCGCATTACCCCCTCCGCGCTGCACACCCAGGCCGAAGTGACAGCTCTCTGTCTGGCGCTGGCCGACGCGGTGCGCCCCTAGCTCACCAGGAAACGGCGATCACGGCCGCAAGTCCGACGAGCCGAAGGGCCATCCCGACAGCCATCGGCTTCCAGCGCGCGTCCTGCGCGCCCCGCGCAAGCACGATCCAAGTGAGCAGTGGGCGATTCAACCAAATGAAGCCCGCGATCGCCACTCCCAGCAGCGCTCCACGCGCACCGACCCCGAAGTCGCTCGTGAGCCCGAGCAGGCCGATAGCCCCGATCAGCGTCCATGAAACGCGGGCACGAAACATCCGATCGACGACATCACGCCGTTGGTCGCTCACGCGCCTCCGTAGCGCCACCGCGCAGCGCCTTCAACGCTTGAAACGCGGACGCACCCCAGGTAGGGCGTGGCGATGCGGTCCCGCGTTCTCGTGTTTCTGATGCTTCTGGCGGCATGTGGGGGACGGCCGTCCCCCGGCTCGACGACCACAGCGACCGACGAAGCAACTCCCGAAGCCGATGCGGGCACTGACCCGCCCGTCGTTTCGATCGAATCCAGGGTCCGGCTGATCCACGCCGCGATCGAGTCGCGCGATGAGGCGGTGACGCTGGTGGCTGACGGAACGGCAACGAGCGCGGCCACTGGCTACCAGTTCTCGAGCGCCTACCTTTCTCTCGCCCCCGGCGAACACGCACTATCCGCTCGCGCAAATGACACCGAGCTCATTGGGGCTTCGTTCCGCTTCGCCGAAGGCATGTCCACGATCATCGCGTACTCGACTGCGGATTTTCCGGTCGCGCTCGCACCCGCAGCGGACCCAAGTCGCGCGCCGGCTCGCAATTCGGCGCAGGTGCGGTTCTTCCATGCGATCGTCGGACAGGGCGCCCTTGACGTGTGCTCTGCCCCAGAATCAGGGCGTGGGGACGGCTCGGTCATCGCGGCGAACGTGACGGCGGGAGCGCTCGGTGCACCAGATACGGGATACCTGTCCGTGCCGGGCGGCGCCGAGCTCGTGCTTCAACTGCGCGCGCAGAACGCGACTCCGTGTCATGGCCGCGTCCTCGGGATGGCTCGGTTCACTCCGGCATCCGAGAGCAACTACACCCTCATCTTCGTAGGTCGGTCGGGACGACACCGCATCGCGCCGGAGCTGCTTTTCTGCGCCGACCCACCAGCAATCGACACGTCTTGCGCGACCGTGGCCGTCGAACCGCACTGACGGTCTCAGTTTTTTGTCCCATCTTGCGCTCGCCCGCTATTTTCGGGCCGTGCGTGACCGGATCGCGGCCTGTATCCTTGCGCTGACGCTCGCGTGGAGTGGTTCCGCGCACGCACAGCTGGTTCCCGTTCCGTGCGCGCTGGTCGAAGGTGAGACGGTCGCGCTCATCGCCGCCCGGTTCGGCGTGACCGTCGATGATCTCGCAGAGCTCAATCGCGACACCGACTTCAACACGCTCGGGCCCGGCGCCGTAATTTCCGTTGGCTTCGGAGAGCACGTCGAGCACCGCGTGGCGCGAGGTGAAACGCTGCTGCGCATCGCCCGACGATATGGCGTGAGCGCGACGGACATCGCGCGTTGGAACGAGCTGTCCGACCCGCGCCGACTGCGCGCCGACGCGACCTTGATCATCTACGCTTGGCCCCGGATTCCACCGTCGTCGTCGATCGGTCGACCCAGTTCCGGCACCCTCGAGAACGGCGTTCAGTTGCGATCGGGCTCGCGTTTGGATGTCCACGATAGCGCCCATGCTTACGTGACCCGTGAAGCGGCGGCGGCGCTCGAGCTTGGCTTCGAGACTGTGGGTCGGCGCTGGCCAGATGCGCCGCGTGTGGAGATCCGAGACGCGAGCACTGAACACGGTGGCCCCCTCCACGGCCACCACAGTCACCAGAGCGGGCGTGACATCGACCTTGCGTACTTTCGGCGCGGCTGCGGAGAGACTTGTACGCACCACCGGGCGACGCCTTCCGATCTGGATGCGGAGCGCGAGTGGGCCGTTCTCGAAACGTGGCTCCGGGCTGAGGTCGTGGACTACATCTTCATCGACCGCGAGCTTCAAGAACCCCTGTTTCGAGCGGCACGGGCCAATGGGGTATCCGCGACTGACCTCGCCCGCTGGTTTCAGTGGCCGAGAGGACGCGAGCATCACGCCGGGCTCATTCGACATGCCGACGGTCATCGCGATCATCTGCACGTACGCTTCACGTGCGCCGCACACGACCTTGCATGCGGACCGCGACGCGCTGAAGCCGAAGCTCCGTAGGTCACACCCACTTGACCACTCATAGATAACGTTCAATATGTACTGAACGTTACCTATGAGGCCGTGAGACATGTTGGCAGGCCCTGGAGTCTTGGAGCAGCTCGGGACGATGTCTCGAGCACGAAACCTCAAGGTGTCCGAACGCCTCGAGCTCGTCCGCCCTCTGTTGGTCGACGACCTCGCGGCCGTCGAGATGGCGCTTGCGATTCCAGATCGAGAGCGCGCCGTGCACCTGAGCGCTCACGACCTTCTCTCGCGCGGTGGCAAGCGCCTGAGGCCGATCTGTGTGGCGCTCGCGTCGAAGCTCGGTACCGGCTTTGGTCCGGAAGCGCTCGATCTCGCGGTCGCTGCGGAGCTCGTCCACAACGCGACCCTCCTTCACGACGACGTGGTCGATCTCGGTGTCTCACGCCGCGGCGGTCCAGCTGTGCGTGTCGTCTACGGAAACGCCATCAGCATCTTCGCTGGCGACTGGCTTCTGATCGATGCGCTGCGGCGAGTGCGTCGATCCTCGAGCACCGACGTGATGGAGCGACTGCTCGATGTCATCGACGAGATGATCGTTGCGGAGTCCAAACAGCTGGAACGACGCGGGCGTCTCGAAGCGTCGCTCGACGACTGGCGCTCGGTTGCCGCGGGAAAGACCGCTGCGCTGTTTCGCTGGGCAATGTATGCGGGCGCTCGGGCCGGCGGGCTCTCGACGACGCAGAGCGAGTCACTCGAGCACTTCGGCGAACACCTCGGACTCGCGTTCCAAGCGATCGACGACGTGCTCGACATCGCCGGCGACGCCGCGATCACGGGAAAGGCTCCGTTCGCCGATCTACGCGAGGGCAAAGCCTCGCTGCCGATCGTCCTCGCGCTGCGCATTCGGCCGGACCTCGAAGCGGACCTTCGCGCCGCAGCGGACGCGGAGCTCGACGACCAGCTCGGTGCGCGACTCGCGATAGAGATCACCGCTACCGGTGCGCTCGACGAGGCGCGACGCTTCGCCGACGAGCAGGTCGCGCTCGCGATCGACATCCTCGAGCCGTTCGAGCTCTCGCCTACCCGCGCTGCACTCGTTGGAATCGCGCTAGCGATGACCAACCGGGAGGTCTGAGATGGCCGTCGACACACCCGAGATGCGCGGCGGCTCCGGAGCGATGTTCGATCGCATCGCAGATCGCTACGACCTCGTGAACCGCGTGATCTCCCTCGGCCTCGATCGAGGCTGGCGCGCACGGGCGGTGGACGCGCTCGCGCTGCGCGAGACGGCGCAGGTGCTGGACGTCGCGACCGGCACCGGTGACCTCGCGCTGGCAATCGCAGCGCAGCACCACACGGCGCGTGTCGTTGGCCTCGATCCGTCGACCGGAATGCTCGACATCGCGCGACGCAAGACGCGCGACGCGGGACTGGGCTCGCGCATCGAGTTCGTCACCGGAGACGCCGAGATGCTGCCCTTCGACCGAGAGTGCTTCGACGGTGCCACGATCGCGTTCGGCATCCGAAACGTTCCCGGACGCGCGCGGGCGCTCACCGAGATGCACCGTGTCTTGCGGGTGGGCGCACGCGTTGTCGTGCTCGAACTCGCCGAGCCCCAGACCGGACTGCTCGGACCCTTGGCGCGTTGGCACGTCCATCACGTCGTCCCTGCTGTCGGTGCCTGGCTCTCGGGTGCACCCGAATACGACTACCTGCAGCGCTCGATCGCGAAGTTTCCTGCGCCCCCGGTCTTCGCCGAGATGATGCGAGAGGCTGGCTTCTCGCGCGTCGAGTGGTCGAGCCTCACCTTTGGCGCAGCAACGCTCTACGTGGGCGTCGCATGACCGCGCTCTCCGGCGTCGAGATCGGCAGCCCGGATCGCGCTCTCGACCGCAGCGACGTCCGAGCGTTCCTCGAAGCTGGGCTCGCCCGCCCTCGCACCGGCCCCGTCGCAATCACGATCCCCGCGCCGATCGGGTCTCCGCTCGCATTGCTGGACCGGCTTCGCCGTGGGTCGGCGTTCCATCTGCGTGACGAGCGCCGCTCGCTCACGGCGCTCGGGGCCACCCGGTTCTCGATGCTGGCTGGAGTCCGTCGATTCTCCGACGCCCAGACCGCGTACGAACGAACGCGCTCGGAGACGACCTCACTCGTTCACGAGCGCGGTTGCGGCAGCGGCGGCCCCATCTGGACGCTCGGGTTCGCGTTCGTGGCAGGCCGCGCCCGGGAAACGTGGAGCGCCCTCGGAGACGGGTTGATCACGGTGCCTCGCTGGTGTCACCGCGTCGAGTCTGGCGCGGGAACGTTGACCCTCGTCGTCGATCGCGATGAACCGGCGAGCACGATGCTGGCCCTCGCCGAGCTCGATGCGATCTGGGACGCACTGTCGCTTCCGGCAGTCGCAGCCTCGACGGTCAACGGCGCGCGCGCGCGTCACGTCGATGAAGCGCGCTGGGCTCGCTCCGTCGCTGACGTCAAGGCGCGGATCGAAGCCGGAGAAGCCACGAAGGTCGTCGTCGCTCGGCGCTCGACGGTGGTCGCGGATCACGAGATCGACCCGGTCAGCGTCGCGCGACGACTCGAGCGCCCCGGCGCCACCGTGTACTGCGTGCGACGTCGCGGTGTCGCGTTCGTCGGCGCCACACCCGAGAGACTCTTTCGCAAGCGCGGCCGTCACGTTCTCACGGAGGCGATCGCCGGTACCGCGTCGCTCGAGCGCGATCCCTCCGGCCGACAGCTCTTCGCGAGCTCGAAGGATCTCCTCGAACATCAGCTCGTCGTCGACGGAATCTCGTCCGCGCTCTCCGCGTTGCGTGGCGACGTTTCGGTGGGGCCGCGCGGGATCCGAACGATCGGTGCAATCGCCCACCTCGCGACACCGATCGAGGCGCATCTCGCGAATGACGCTTCGGCGTTCGAGATCCTCGACACTCTTCATCCGACGCCCGCGGTCGGCGGTGTGCCGCGCGCTACGGCGGTGCGATGGATCGCCGAGAACGAGCCCGACCGTGGCTGGTACGCCGGGCCGCTCGGCTGGATCGATGCGGACGGAAACGCCGAGATGCACGTCGCCCTGCGCTCCGCGTTGATCGTCGGCAGCCGCGCGTACGCGTACGCGGGGTGTGGGGTGGTCGATGGATCGGACGCGCACGCGGAGTACGCGGAGACGTCGCTCAAGCTCGCGCCGATGCTCGCAGCGCTCGGTGTGGCCTGATGGGCGAGCCGCGCAACTTGCTCACCGTGTGGTCGCGCCTGATCGCGGCGAGCCTCGTCTCGGCCGGCGTCCGTCACGTCGTGGTGAGTCCTGGGTCTCGTTCGACGCCGTTTCTCCTCGCGCTCCGTGAGCGAACGGAACTTGGACTGACCTGCGCGCTCGACGAGCGCACAGCCGCGTTCATTGCGCTCGGAATGGGACGGGCCACCGGGCAACCCGCAGCCGTGCTCGCCACCTCCGGCACGGCCCCCGCGCACTGGTTTCCGGCGGTCATCGAGGCCTCGCTCTCGCGCGTCCCATTGCTCCTCTTGTCTGCGAACCGACCGCTCGGCCTCGCGAACGCGGGCGCCGCACAGACCATCGATCAGTCCGGGCTCTTCGGACGATGGCCGCGACTGTTTGCCGATCTCGGCGATCCACGCGCAGACGAGACGGCGCTCGAAGGCGTCGTGCGCAGCATCGGACAAGCGGTCGCGATGGCACGCGGACCGATCGCCGGCCCGGTTCATGTCGATCTCCACGCCGACAAGCCGCTCGAGCCGATCGAGCCGACGACCGACGACGAGCACGCGTTGGCGACGTCGGCAGAGCGTCTCGCACGGCGAGGTGTGGCGCGCGTCACGTACGCGCCGATCGGTGCGGACGAGGTGTTCGCGCGCGACTTCGCACGTGCTCTCTCGAGGGCACGGCGATCCTTGGTGGTGGCCGGGCCCCGGCTCTACGCCTCGGACGCGAGCGCGATTCGAGAGGCCTGCGCCGAGCTCGGGCTCGTGGTGGCGGCCGAGGCGACCAGTCAGCTGCGCCTCGGTCCAAAGCATCGGCTCGCGCTCGACGCGAGTGAGGTCGTGTTTTCGAGTGCGCGGTTTGCACGCGAGCATGCGCCCGATCTCGTTCTTCAGATCGGATCACTGCCCACGGCCCCCACGCTCGAGCGCGCGTGGGCCGGCGCAACGCGATTCGTGCTCGACGCCGGCGGTGTGAACGATCCGATCGGCGGGGCGGCTGCCATCTCGCTGGGCTGCCCCGGTCCCACGCTCGCGCGCGTCGTGGAAATGTCGGAGTCACGATCTCGCGACACGGCGTGGATCGACTCCATCCAGCGAGCCGAGGGCCTCGCCTGGGCCGAGGCAGAGCGATCGATCGCGAGCGGACGCGGCGAAGGATCGATCGTACGAGCGACCCTCGCGGCGGCACCGAACGCGACGCTGGTGATCGGAAACAGTCTGCCGATCCGGACGATCGATCGATTCGTCCCAGGAGGCGGCCCGGCTCGACGCGTACTCTCGCAGCGAGGCGCGAACGGAATCGATGGGCTCGTCTCGGGCGCGCTCGGTGCGGCAATCTCGGGCGAGAAGCCCGTCGTCGCGATCGTGGGCGACGTGTCGTTCGTCCACGACATGAACGCGCTCGCCGCGATGTCTCTGCTCGAGACGCCGCTGATCGTGGTCGTCATCGACAACGGCGGGGGGCGGATCTTCGAGTCGCTCCCGCTCGCACGCATCCCGTCGATGGCGGATGCGATGCCGCTCTTCACGACCCCTCACGGGATCGATCTCGCGGCAGCGGCACGGGCGTTCGGGATCGCTTGCGTCGAGACGATGAGCGCCGCGGAGACTGCACGCGCCGTGACGTCGGCGGCCGAGAAGCCGGGCGCGACGGTCGTGCGCGCGATCGTCGATCCGCACGATGCTCAGACGGCGTTCAGCGCCCTCGTGAGTGCGTTCGAGACGAGCTTCTACGGAGCGGCGGCATGACCCTGGTGCTGCTGCACGGATTTCTCGGTCTGCCCGAGAGCTGGAACGAGGTCGTCGCCTGGCTCGGACCGGGCGACCGCGTGCTTCGACCTGCGCTGCTGGGACACGGACCGGCCGAGTGGGCCTCGCTCGGACTTGCCAACACGTTCGATGCCGAGGTGGAGCGGCTCGCGATGCGGCTGCGGGCAGAGCGCGTGAAGGGTGCGCACCTGGTCGGATACTCGATGGGAGCACGCGTGGCCCTCGTGCTGGCAGCCGAGCATCCCGAACTCGTCGCGCGGCTCACGATGATCAGCGGTAGCGCCGGGCTCGACGACGAAGACGAGCGTCGTGCTCGGGCGAGCGCGGACGTGCGGCTCGCCGACGAACTCCGCGACGCAGGCCTGCCTTCGTTCGTACGCAAGTGGGAGGCGCTCCCGCTCTTCGCGACCCAGCAGCGTCTCTCGGCGGGGGCTCGCGCGCGCCATCGCGCTCGGCGCCTCGCTCACCGCGAGGACTTCGTCGCGCGCGCGCTCGAGACGCTCTCGCCTGGCCGCATGCCCGTGATGACGGATCGTCTCGGCCAGATCACGGCGCCCGTATCGCTCATCGCGGGATCGTTCGACACGAAGTTCACGGGCATCGCGCGCTCGATCGCGCCGCTCTTTGCGCGCGCTCGCGTGCGCATCGTCGACGGTGCCGGTCACGACCCTTGTCTCGAGCGACCTCGGGAGCTCGCCGCATTGATTTCGGAAAACATGGCCACGGAGAACGCACCATGAGCGACACGACACGACCGATCTGGAAGAAGCACGAGGGCCTCGGCCTCGAAGACGTTCGCTACGAGAAGTGGAACGGCATCGCGAAGATCACCATCGCGCGCCCGGAAGTGCACAACGCGTTTCGCCCGCAGACGGTGAAGGAGCTCATGCGCGCCTTCGACGACGCGCGAGACGACGAAGAGATCGGCGTGGTGATCCTCACGGGCGACGGCGACCAAGCGTTCTGCTCGGGCGGCGATCAGCGCGTGCGCGGCACGGGTGGCTACGTGGGCGGCGATGGAATTCCGCGCCTGAACGTGCTCGACCTGCAGATGCAGATTCGCCGACTGCCCAAGCCGGTGGTGGCGATGGTCGCTGGCTTCGCCATCGGCGGAGGTCACGTGCTGCACGTGGTCTGCGATCTCACCATCGCGGCCGACAACGCCCGCTTCGGAC
Organism: Deltaproteobacteria bacterium; assembly: GCA_043750095.1. Classification (GTDB taxonomy): domain Bacteria; phylum Myxococcota_A; class Polyangia; order Polyangiales; family Sandaracinaceae; genus JBBSAT01. The sequence continues at coordinate 585 of JAYVCF010000254.1, read as the reverse complement.
AGACGGGGCCGAAGGTCGGGAGCTTCGATGGTGGCTTCGGCTCGAGCTACCTCGCGCGCATCGTCGGCCAGAAGAAGGCCCGAGAGATCTGGTTCCTCTGCCGCCAGTACGACGCGCAGCAGGCGCTCGACATGGGCTTGGTCAACGCGGTCGTGCCGCTCGCCGAGCTCGAGACCGAGACCGTGAAGTGGTGCCTCGAGATGCTCGACAAGAGCCCGCTCGCTCTGCGCTGCCTCAAGTCGGCGTTGAACGCGGACTGCGACGGCGAAGCCGGGCTTCAAGAGCTCGCCGGCAACGCGACGCTGCTCTACTACCTGAGCGAGGAAGCACAGGAAGGAAAGAAGGCCTTCCTCGAGAAGCGGAAGCCCGATTTCCACAAGTGGAAGCGCCTTCCGTGACGAGCGCGGCGCTCTGGCTCCGGGCGGCGCGGCCGCAGACGCTGCCGGCGGGCCTGGTGCCGGTGCTGGTGGGCACGGCGGTCGCGCATCGATCGGCGCACGCGAACCTCGCGATCGGCATCGTGGCGCTCGCGAGCGCGCTCTTCATCCAGATCGGCGCGAACTACGCCAACGACGTGTTCGACGC
>JAYVCF010000253.1:0-11191 GCA_043750095.1 Deltaproteobacteria bacterium | reverse complement strand
CGGCGCTTCGTGAACATCTTTCTCAACGAGGAAGAGGACATCCGCTTCCTCGAGGGGCTCGAGACCAAGCTGAAGTCGGGCGACTCGCTGCAGATCGTCCCGGCCATCGCCGGCGGTCGATGACGGCGCTGCCCCTTCGTCATGCCCGTCAGTACGTCCTTCGCGAGATCGGGACGGACGGACAGGCGCGCATCGAAGCGGCGTGCGTGCGCGCGGGAGACGGCGACCCACGCGCGACGGAGATCGCACTCGCGTACCTCGAGCGCGCGGGCATGCGGATCACGACATCCGGAACCGCGGTCCTCGTTGCGTCGGGTGCCGAGCTCGCCCGGATCGCGGGCAGGCCCGAGCTCGCCGAGGCCGCCGCGTTCCTCGCGGGCGCCCTGAGCGCCACCGCGCACCTCGCTCGCGTCGCCGGTGTCGAAGCCGTCCCCGTCGCCCGCGTCCCCGCGCTCTGCGATGATCGCGCGTAGCCGGACGATCGAGCGAATCACGGACGCGGTCGGCGACACGCCGCTCGTGCGCCTGCGGAGCATTCAGAAGAGCGAGTGCCCGGACGTCGAGCTCTACCTGAAGCTCGAGTACCAGAACCCCGGTGGCTCGGTGAAGGACCGCCCGGCGCTGCGCATGATGCAGGAGGCGCTCGTGTCCGGCGCGCTCACCAGCGACAAGATGTTGATCGACTCCACGAGCGGAAACACCGGCGTCGCGTACTCGATCTTCGGCGCCGCGCTGGGCGTGCGCGTGATGCTCGTGATGCCCTCGAACGTGTCGCAGGCACGAAAGGACATCACGCAGGCGTTCGGGACCGAGATCATCTACTCCGATCCGATGGAGGGCTCCGACGGCGCGATTCGCCTCGCGCGCGAGATGGTGCAGCGCGAGCCCGCGCGTTTCTTCTATCCCGACCAGTACTCGAACCCGAACAACCCGCTCGCGCACTATCACGGCACCGGACGCGAGATCCTCGAGCAGGTGGGCGATCGGATCACGCACTTCGTCGCTGGGCTCGGGACCACCGGCACGGCGATGGGGACCTCGCGGCGCCTGCACGAGCACTCGCGCAAGATCCACTGCGTGGCCGCCGAGCCCTCGGATGCGATGCACGGCCTCGAGGGGCTCAAGCATCTTCCTTCGTCGATCGTGCCGGCCATCTTCGACGAGACGGCGATCGACGAGCGCATGCCGGTCGGCACCGAGGAAGGCTGGGACATGGCCCAGCGCGTCCTCGACGAGGAAGGCCTGCACGTGGGTCACTCGACGGGCGCGAACGTCTGGGCCGCCGTTCAGATCGGAAAGCGGGTCGGCCGCGGCTGCGTGGTCACGATCGCATGCGACCGAGGCGACCGATACTTCGAGCCACTGCGCTGGGAGAAGCCGAAGAATGTCTGACGCGACCAAGCCCACGCCCTGGATCACCGGACCCATCCGCGTTCGCCGCGACGTGATGGACGCCGTTCGCGCGCACGCGAAAGAGGCCTACCCGAGCGAGTGCTGCGGCTTCATGTCGGGACCCGCAGCCGACACGGCGCTGGTGGACGCGCACGAGCGCGCGGTCAACGAGGCCGACCGCTATCACGCGCTCGATCCCGAGCGCTTCCCGCGCACCTCGAACATGTACTTCAAGATGAACGAGCTGAAGGCGGGCAAGGCGATCGATCGCGGCGCGGCCGTAGGTCAGCCCGTGAAGATCATCTACCACTCGCACTGCGACGCGGCGGAGCCGGGCAAGCGCGGCGACTACTTCAGCGCCGAGGACGCGGCGACGTTCGCGCAGGGCAACACCCTGATGTGGCCATGCGCGTTCATCGTGGTCAGCGTCGAGCGCGGCGATCCCGTCGGCCAGCGCCTCTGGGTGCACCGGCCGGGGACGAACGAGTTCGACGAAGCGACGCTCGAGATCGAGTAGCGCTCGAGCGACCGGGGCTCAGGCCTCGGGAGCGGCGGCGGGCTCGGGCTCGGCGACCGTGCGCTGCTGCTTCAGACGCGCGGCCTTGCCCTCGAGCTCGCGGAGATAGAAGAGGCGCGAGCGGCGCACGTCACCGCGCGAGACCACCTCGAGGCGCTCGATGCGCGGCGAGTGCTCGGGGAACACACGCTCGACGCCGACGCCGAAGCTGACCTTGCGCACGGTGAACGTCGCGCCGATACCACCACGCGCGTGGCGGATGACGACGCCCTGGAACACCTGAACGCGCTCCTTCTCACCCTCGCGGATCCGGTAGTGGACCTTCACCTGATCGCCGGGGCGGAACGGGGGGAGCGTGCGCTTCTGCGCGGCTTCGAGGGCTGCAATCTGCGGGACGGTGTTCGACATGACTCTCTGCTCGGAAGAGGACTGCTCGGAAGAAGACGACTCGAAAGACGCGGGCTGCGGAACCGTCTTGGAAAGGGCGGGGCTCGTACCACCAAGACCTTGCACCGTCAATCCAGGGCGTTAGACCAAGGACAATGCTCTCTGTCGGAACACGCGCGCCGAACCTGGACGTGATCGACCACCGCGGCAAGGCGCTGCGCTCCTCGGAGCTCCTCGGCAGAGGGCCCTTGGTGGTCTACTTCTATCCGAAGGACTTCACGCCGGGCTGCACGCGCGAGGCCTGCATGTTCCGCGATGCCTACGCCGAGCTCGACGGGCAAGGCGCCACGATCGTGGGCATCAGCATGGACGACGACGCGAGCCACACGAGCTTCGCCGAGCGCTACCAGCTGCCCTTCGCGCTCGTCGCCGATCCGAAGTTCGCGATCGCGCGCGCATGGGGTGTGGCGCGCCCGCTCGGGCTCGGCGCCTGGCGCGTGACGTACGTGATGGACCAGACCGGCGTGATCCGCGGCGCGTTCCACCACGAGATCTCCATGAGCAAGCACGTGACCGAAGTGCGCGACCTGCTCGTTCAGCTCCGAGCCGCGGCGTAGCGGGGCTCAGTTCTCCATTCAGCGCTGGCCGAAGAGGCGATCGAAGGTGATCGCCGCGGCCGCGCGCACCGAGAGGTGGTTGTAGTCGGCCGCGCCTTCGATGGGCTCGATGACGACGTCGGCCCGATCGATCACGTCGGGATGCAGCCCGTGCGCGGTGCCGAAGAGGATCAGCGTGGGGCGCGTGGCGCTCGCGAGGCGAACTCGCATGGCCGCGAAGGTCACGGCTCGCGTGGCGAGCTCGGGGCGCGCTTCGGTCACCACGAGCTCGGGCAAGAGGCCCGTCTCGGACTCGATCGTCGCAGCGGCCGCTTCGATCGACTCGAGGGGACGACATCGCGAGAGCGCGTCGCTTCGCTCGGGCACACGGCGCGCGCCTGCGCCCGTGCGCCAGTGCTCGAGGATGCGCTCGACGAGGATCCGCTGCGCGGCGATGGGAGAGACGACGAAGTACCCCGAGAGGCCGTAGGTCCGCGCCGAGCGTGCGATGTCGTGGACGTCGACGTTGGTGATCGCGCTCGTGATCACCGCGCCCTCGCGACTGCGAACCGGATAGTGAACGAGCGCGGCGTAGACCGGGCTCGTCACGGCTTCTTGCCGAGCTCCGCCAGGCGGCGCTCTGCGTCCGTGAGATCCGCGCTCGGCAGCAGCTCGGGGCGACGCTGCGCCGTCCGCACGATCGACTGCTCGCGCCGCCACGCCGCGATCTGCGCGTGATGTCCGGACAAGAGCGCCGCCGGAATGCCCTCGCCGCGAAACTCCGCAGGGCGCGTGTAGTGCGGATATTCGAGCAGGCCCGCCGCGTGCGACTCCTCCTCGATCGAGGTCGCGTTGCCGAGCACGCCGGGCACCAAGCGGGCGGTCGCTTCGATCAGCGCCATGGCCGCGACCTCTCCGCCCATCAGCACGAAGTCGCCCAAGGAGATCTCGAGATCGACGCGGCTCCGCGCGCGCTCGTCGACGCCCTCGTAGCGACCCGATACGAGCGTGAGTGCCTCGCGCGTCACGAGATCCCGGGCGCGCGCCTGCGTGAACGGCTCGCCCTGCGGCGTGAGGAGCACGCGCGTGGGTCGCACGCCGCTGCGCGTGAGCTCGGTGGCCTCGGCCTGCTCCATCGCTTCCACGAGCGGGCCCGGCATCATGACCATGCCGCTACCGCCGCCATAAGGCGTGTCGTCTACGGAGCGGTGAACGCCGCGACCGAACTCGCGCAGCGCGATGCGATCGATGGTGATGAGCTTCTTCTCGAGCGCCTTGCCGACGAGGCCGGTGGCGATGAACGAGTCGAAGATCTCCGGGAGCACGGAGACGAGGTGGTACCTCATGGCGTGCGCACCACTTTCTTCGGGCGCACGTGCTCGAGCGGGAAGTCGCTCGTGTGCGCGAGCTCGATGCGCTTTTCGGCGACGTCGATGGCCGCAAAGTACGGAGGCACTGCGGGCACCTCACGCCGTCCGCCCTCGCTCTCGATCACGAAGCAGGTCGAGGCGGGATAGGTCACGACCGAGACGACGCGCCCGAGCTCGACCTCGCCCTCCCAGCAGACGCAGCCGACGAGATCGGTCAGGTAGAGCTCGGCGTCACCGAGCGCGGGAAGCTCGGCGCGCGGCACGGCCACCTCGGCGCCCTTGAGGGTCTCGGCGGCCTCGCGCGTCCCGATCCCACGCAGGGCGAGCAGCACCATGTCGCCCGACACGTGCGCCGACTCGACGTCGTAGGTCTTGCCGCCGATGTGCAGCGTCTTCTGCTCGATCAGCAAGCTCGACTGCGCGTTGTAGGGCAGCACGCGCATCTCGCCGCGAATGCCATGCGGGCGCCCTACCCGGCCCAGCGCGACGAGGATGCCCACGGTCACGACCCCTCCGTCACGACGAGGCGAGCGGGGCGCCGTCGGACACGTCCGGCTCGACTACTCGAGGATCTCGAGGACCGCGCGCTTCTTGAGGCGCGACGAGCTGGCCGCGAGCACCGTGCGGATCGCCCGCGCCGTGCGGCCGTCCTTGCCGATGACCTTGCCGAGATCGTCTTCGGCGACGGTCAGCTCGAGAACGACCGCGCGATCGTCTTCCACCGTGGCGACGCGAACATCGTCCGGCTCGTCGACCAGCGCTCGCGACACGTAGCGGACGAGCTCTTCGAGCTCCGCGATCCCCTCGGTCGTGGCCGCGCGCGCCGACGGCGGCGCCATGCGATCGTCGCTCACGCCTTGGCCGCTGCCGGCTGGGAGGGTAGCCGCTTGAGCTGATTGACGACGTGACGCACGCGCGTCGAGGGCTGCGCGCCGACGCCGACCCAGTACGCGAAACGCTCTTGATCGAGCTTCACCGTCTCGATGGGCTTGGTCGGGTCGTAGGTGCCCAGCTGCTCGAGGAACTTGCCGTCGCGCGGGTTCTCGGAGTGCGAGACCACGAAGTGGTAGTAGGGCTGCTTGTGAGTGCCGAAGCGCGCAAGTCGGATGCTGACCATCGAACGTTCCTCGATGCCCGGATGCGGGCTGGAAAAGTTGGTCGCGCAAGGTAGCGGCGAGCCCGGAGGCGGTCAAGCGCCGGTTCGGCCTCGCTGGGTACGGTGTGGACCGTCTTGACGGCGCCCGCGACCAAACGATAGCGTCGTCACGTGGCTTTTTCGGTATCCGCGCGTCTCGGGTCCGCGCTCGCCCTGATGGGCACGCTCCTCGTACTGGGCGTCACCACGCCAGTGAGGGCGCAGCGCATGGATCTCGCGCTCTCGCGCCTCACGGTCGACTCCGGCACCCCAGGCTGCGATCCCACGTCGGCCTCAGGCGCCGTCATGTACTGCGCCGACGACGGGGACTGGCGGCAGCTGGCGACCGAGTTCACCGGCGCTTTGATCCCGCCCATGTTGACGCCCGCCCGTACACGCGGCCCGCGATCGTTCTACGTCGGCCTCGACACCTCGATCACCGGCATCAGCTCGAGCAGGAACTTCTGGCATCGCGGCACCGAGGGCCAGACGGCGGGGGCCAGCGAGAACCGACAGGTCGACGGCGCGCTCGCGTGGACGCGCATCACCGTGCGCAAGGCATTTCCTTTCGGCTTCGAACTCGGCACCACGATCGGCTACCTCGTGAACACCAGCTACTGGGCGCTCGGTGCCGAGATCCGCTGGTCGATCCTCGAGGGCTGGCTCTCGCGCGACTGGCTCGTGCCCGACATCGCCTTCCGCGGCGCCGTGCAGACGCTCGTGGGCGATCAAGAGTTCAACGCGACGGTGGCGGTCGCCGATGTGTCGATCTCGAACTCGATCGTCATGGGCGATGCGTTCGAGCTGACGCCGATCACCGGCGGCCAGGTCGCGTGGACCTGGGCCGACAGCGAGCTCGTGGATCTCACGCCGGGCATCAACGCGTTCTCGACGTGCATGCCCAACCCCGCGACCCCGACGATGGTGGGCGACCCCGGCTGCGGCGCCGGCGGCAGCGGCGCCGACTACAACAACAACGCCGTGTTCGCGAGCATCCGCACCATGCGCCCGCGCGCGTTCGTCGGCCTCCAGGCCCGCTACGAAGCGTTCACGCTGATCGGCATGTTCTCGGGCGATCTGATCCCGCCCACGGACATCGGGTCGAACCACCTGACCGACAACATGATGAACCCGCTCCGCATCGATCGTCAGTGGCGCATCGATGTCGGCGTGGGCCTCTCGTATTGACGCTCGCTCTCGCTCAAACGAGCTTGTCGAGCGGCGTGTACTCCATGTTCACGCCCTCGGCGACCGCGCGGTACGTGATGGCGCCGTCCCAGACGTTCACACCGAGCGCGAGCGCGGCGTTACCCTTCACCGCTTTCTCGATGCCCTGGTTCGCGATCAGCTCCGCGTAGCGAAGCGTGGTGTTCGTGAGCGCGAAGGTGCTCGTCTGTGAGACGGCACCCGGCATGTTCGGCACGCAGTAGTGCACGACGCCGTGCAGCTCGAACGTCGGGTGATCGTGATCGGTGGGCTTGCAGGTCGTGATGCATCCGCCCTGATCGACGGCCACGTCCACGACCACGCTGCCGGGCTGCATGCTCTTGATCATGTCCTCGTCGACGAGCTTGGGCGCCTTGGCCCCGGCGACGAGCACGGCACCGATCACGAGATCGGCCTCGCGGACGGCGCGCGCGATGTTCACGGGGTTCGAGTAGAGCGTCTCGACCGACGCGCCGTAGATGTCCTCGAGGTAGCTCATGCGGTTGCCATCGACGTCCAGGATGGTGACCGATGCGCCCATGCCGATGGCGATGCGCGCCGAGTGCGAGCCGACCACGCCGCCGCCGAGGATCACGACCTTGCCGCGACGCGTGCCGGGAACGCCGCCGAGGAGCAGACCCTTGCCGCCACGCTCTTTCTCGAGACACGTCGCGCCGACCTGCGTGGCCATGCGCCCTGCGACCTCGCTCATCGGGCGGAGCAGCGGAAGCGATCCATCGGGCAGCTGAACGGTCTCGTACGCGATGGCGCGGACCTTCTTGTTCATCAGCTCGCGCGTGAGATCAGGCAGGGGAGCGAGGTGGAGATACGTGTAGATGATCTGGCCGGCGCGAAAGAACGCGTACTCGGCGGGGAGCGGCTCCTTCACCTTCATCACCATGTCGGCGCCCCACGCGTCGGCGGCCGTCGGCACGATCTTGCCGCCCGCCGAGGTGAAGTCCGCGTCCGAGATGCCGGCGCCGAGGCCCGCGCCCTTCTGGATGCGCACCTCGTGACCGGCGCGGCTGAGCGCGAGCACGCCTCCCGGGTTGATGCCGACTCGGTACTCGCGCGTCTTGATCTCCGTGGGAACGCCGATGATCACGTGGGCCTCCAGTGGGTTGAGCGGCGCGATGTTTACCGCGCGGCGATGAGCGATCCAGCGGAGATCGACCGACGCGTCGCGTCAACGTGAGCGCGCGCTCGACCTCCGCGTGGTAGACGGGCGCGCGTGTCGAGAGTCGCCATGTTCGTCCTGCTCGCCTTCGCACTCGCCGCGGCGGCGCTCGGGTGGACGTACTGGTCGCACCGCGCGGTGAGCGGCGTCGGCGACCTCGAGCATCGGATGGAGAACGAGGGGCGGGTCCTCGTCGTCGGCGGGGAGGACCTCCTGCGGCTGCATCCCGAGGGCTCGACGCTGGTGCCCGAGCGAGACTTCTCCGAGCTGTCCGCGATGCTCGATGGGCGCGACGAGCGCGTGCTCGCAGCGGCCCTCGCCGCCGATGGGATCGGCGCCATCCTCGTCGATGGGCGCGCGCGGATCGAAGGGGGCGACGACGGAGACGCGGGGCCGACGATCCGGACGCGGCTCACGCACTACGCGGCGTTCGAGACGCTCGCCTGCGACTACCTCTCTCCTTCGGCCGCGCTCTACGAGCCGCGGACGGGCCTGGTGATCGATCCGCCGCTCGACGAGGCGCTCGCCCACGTCGCGCGCGCTCTCTTACAAGGCGCGCATGCGCCGCGCGTGTCGTCGTTCCCCGAGCCGCTGCGGCGCATTCGCAACGTCGAGGTGATGGTGATGCTCGAGGATCGCGGGCATCCGCGGCTCTGGCGCTCGGCGCGCGGGAGCTCGATCGGACGCGCGCTCCTCACGGCGTCGGTGGTGGCGCGGCAGCGCTGGGCCGAGCGGCAGTCGGCGATGGGCGGGCCGATCGATCGCATCCTTCCGACGCTCGACGTGTCCGTGTACCTGCTCGACGAAGACGGGACCCTCGGCGCGCGCAGCACGGCGTTCATCGAGAGCGCCTTCACCGATCTCGCGGGCACACCGCCGCACGGCGTGGCGTTCGATCACCGCGGGACGTGGCGCTATCTCTTGCCCGACGCGACGCAGGAAGCAGGAGAGGGATCGGCGGTGCGCGCCTATCGCTCGCTCTTCGCCGACTCGGACATGGACGAGGACAGCTTCGATCGACAGGACGTGCGGCTCTACCGGATGCTCGCGAGGCGCCTCGCGCTCTCGCCCGCGGTCTCGGTCAGCACGCTGCTGCCGGACTTGCCCGCCGACTGGCCGAGCTCCGACACCGACGTGTTTCCTTGATCAGCCGGAGTGCCCGGCGTTGCCGGGCCGACAGAATTGTGTCGCGTCCGCTTTGCGGACGCCTCCGGCTGATCGAACGACGAGGCCGGCGCGCGCGGGCCCGTGACGTCTGCGGCGATCACACCCACCGCCGGTAGGCGCACGACGAACGTGGTGCCGCGACCCGGCGTCGAGCGCGCTTCGATGATGCCGCCTGCGGCCGTGACGATCCGGTGCGAGATCGCCAGCCCGAGCCCGGTACCGCGCTCCTTGGTCGTCACGAAGGGAACGAAGAGGTTCGCGCGGATCTTCGCGGGGATACCCGGGCCGTTGTCGATCACGTGAATCTCGACGGCAGGCGCCCGCGAGCTGGCGCGCGCGAGCGTGCGCACGACGAGCTTTCCTTTCCCCTCCATCGCCTGCACCGCGTTCAGCGCGAGGTTGATGATCACCTGACGCAGCCGCTCCGGGTCGATGCGCACCTTCGGAAGGTCACGCCCCAGCTCGAGCGTGGACTCGACCCCGCCCTCGATCTGCGGCGCGAGCAGCTGGAACGTCCGCTCGATGGTGGCGTTCGCGTCGATCGGCTCGCTGCTGAGCGAGGCCGTCGAGGGCCGCGCGTAGTCGAGGAACGAGCTCACCACGCGGTTGAGGCGATCGACCTCGTCCACGATGATGTCGAGGAACTCGCGACCCGAGGGCGGCATCGATCCACCCGCGCCGTCCGACTCGGCGAGGAACTGCGCGCTGGCCTTGATGGCACCGAGCGGGTTTCGGATCTCGTGCGCGAGGCCCGCAGACATCTCGCCGAGCGCGGCGAGGCGATCGCGCTCCTTGAGGCGCTCGTAGAGGCGCGCGTTCTGCACGGTGACCGACGCCTGCGTGCCGAGCCCGCGCATGAGAAGCACCTCTTCGGGCGCGTACGCGTCACGGAGGCGGTCGTCGCGGATCACGATGAGGCCGACGATCTCGTCCTCGTCACGGATGGGAACGCAGACGCTCGCGACGAGCGCTTCCAGGTTCTGCGCCAGCTCCGAGAGCTCCGTGGTGGTCCGCGCCTCGCCCATCTCGCGCCGCTCTTCGATGTCGCGCTCGATCGTCTCGAGCGTGACCGAGTCCTCCTTCACGAGGTGCGAGAGGAGCGGCCGCAGCGTGGCGAGCTCGACGCGCTTCTGCGTCGCCGGCCCGCAGTGCGCGACCAGCTCGAACGCCATGTGCTCCTCGTCGAGGAACCAGATTCCGCCGTGCGTGATGCGACGCGAGCTCTCGAACGCCGTCTGGAACGCGTGCACGAGCTCTTCCTTCGTGAGCACGTTCGTGAGGCGCCGGCGCAGATCCATGGCCATGCGCTCGAAGTCGTGTCGCTCACGGAACACCAGGCGCGCGATCCGCTGCTCGACCTCGTGCCGCACGGGATCGAAGATCAAGAGCAGCACGATCGCGGCGACGACCGAGTGCAGATAGAAGTTGCCCGGGTCGGCGAAGACGAGGATCCAGAGGATGCCCGCGAGCGAGAACGAGAGCGCGGTGAGCACGAGCAAGCGACCCGCGAGCTCGTAGAGGTCGAGGAGGCGGTCCTTGAGGATCGACTGCGAGAGCACGAAGAGAAACACGAGCATCAGCACGGTGCCGACGGGCGGCACGTTGAACCCGAGGTACGGCAGGTACTCGGCCAGCGTGAACACGGTCGCGACGGTGCCGACGACGCCGAGGAAGCGAAGACGCTCGCCCTCGAAGCGCGAGCGCGCGCGGCCGCCGCCGCGGAAGAGCAGCGCGAACACGGCGCCGAGCAGGACGACCACGTAGGCCGAGAGCACGATGCCGAGCGCGAGTGACGGATAGAGAGGTGTGAAGACCGCGACGATCATCGCGGCGGCGAGCCCGATCGCCACACGGTTGAGCTGCTCGGAGCGTCGCGAGCCCTGCGCGAGGAACGCGCGGAAGAACTGCACCGCCGCCAGCGGCAAGAGCACCGCGAGCACCAGGTTCACCCGATCGAGCACGGGAGCCATGGGGCTCTGCGCGAGAAACCCGTGCTCGGGAAGCCCGTGCGCGAGGAACCAGGTCAGGTACCAAGCGCCGACCGTCGAGTCGAAGAGCACGAAGAGCCACTGCGCGCGGCGCTTGCGCGGCCGGAACAGCACGCTCGCCGCGAGCGCGAAGCAGAGCACGCTGGCGAGCAGCGAGGTCTGTGAGCGGAGCTCCATGCGACGGCAAGCGTAGCCCGGAGCCTCGTCACGCGCGCGGCGAGAAGCGCCGAATCGATCTCGACCGGAGTGCCCGGCG
>JAYVCF010000252.1:0-6443 GCA_043750095.1 Deltaproteobacteria bacterium | reverse complement strand
CGCTCGAGCACCGCGCCCTCGGGCACGCGCACGCGATAGAGCCCCTCGACGGTCTCGCTCGCCGGGTTGAAGAAGACCTCCTGCACCTCGGTGATCGCCAGCTCGCCGACGATGCGCACCTGCACGTCGAGCCGACGAATGACGAGCGGCCAGCGCGCCTGGCCGACCTCGTCGGGGACGCGCGCCTCCAGCGTGCCCATGCCCGGCGCCGATCGCGGATCGCTCGGCCCGGTGCGCACGAGACCGCCCGTCCAGTCGGACCAGAGCGCTTCGGGCGCGAGGGTCGCCGTCGTTCCGGTGATCGCCAGCGCTTCGCCGGCGCGAACGATCCCGCGCGTGTCGCCGGTGCGATAGCTGACCTCGCCGCGCACGACGTACACGCTCGCGTCGGTGCCCGCCATCGAGGTCACCGAGACCGACGCGTCGCTCGCGCGCAGGGTCGAGCCCGCCACGTCGATCGTGATCACGTCTCCCGTGAGCACGTCGAAGTAGATCCGCCCCACGGTGACCGCGATGCGCGCGTCTTCGGGCACCTGAACGGTGGCGCCGCTGTCGAGGAGCAGCGCGGGCCCGGAGTCGAGGACCAAGCGCGTGAGCGAGTCCGCACCCGATGCAGCGCTCCCGCCCAGCGCGACCCGCGCCGTGCGCCCCACCGGCTCCATGGACCCGTCGGCAGCGGACACCGCGAATCCGCCGCGCACCGCGCTCGCCGTCGCGACGCTGGTCTCGAGCGACGCCCCGCCCGTCGCGCCGTCGCCGCACGCGGCGAACAAGAGCGCGATCACCCACGGCCAAGCGCTCGTCCTCGGCCTCGTCCCCATCGGAATCGGCATCCGCCCCTCCACCCGCGCGCACGTTACCCGCCCCGGCGCGGCAAGAGCATACGTCAGAGACACTCGCGGACGCTGAGGGTTCCGGCCCGCTCGAGTGCGGCCACGGGAACTGCGCGTGCTTCCAGGGACGGTGCGGCGCCGCGACGAGCTCGCCACCCCGAGAGCGCGAGCGTCGAGCGTCTCTATCGCTTTCGGCGCGCGGTCTCGACCCTCGCGGAGCGCTCGAGCGCCTCGGCATCCACGAGGTCCTTCGGCCGACCTGCGGCGCGCTGTTCGCGATGAGTTCGGCGCGGCCCAGGATCGGCACGACGAGATCCCCGTAGCGCGCCTCGACGCGACCCGCCCACGCCTTTCGGAACTGGACCGCCGGAATCTCCGTGAGCACGTCGATGCGAACCGGCTTGCGACCGAACTGCCAGAACGAACCGGCCACGAGTTCCTCGGGCTGCGGCGCGAAGCTACCGAGCCCGAACGCGACGAGCGCGCGGTGCAGGCGCACCCCGTTCGCCCGGGTCGGCTCCACGAGGATGTCGAGGTCCTCCGTGTACCGAGGCGCCGAATGCACGGAGACCGCGTGGCCCCCGATCAGCAGATAGCGCACCCCGTGCTCGTTCAACGTCCTGAGCACGTCCCACCAGTCGGTGTGCATCGGCGTAGTCGGCGCCGTGCCAACGACGCCGGAGCTCCTCGACCGCGGCGAGCTTCTCTTCGATCGTGCGCTCGCGGTCTTCTTCGACATCGGCTGCCTCGGCCTCGGCGAAGGACGCGAACCGCTTGCCCTTCTTGGCGATGGTCACGGAGGGAGCATCGCCCGCGGGAGCGGTCGCCGCTACCCTCCGAGGCCGCATTCGGGAGGCCGACGCACCGAAGCGAGCGTCAGCTCGGCGGGTAGAGGAGCACGCGCGTTCCTTCGAGCTTCCCGAGCGCCGCCTCGATGAGCGGCCGAACGACGTCCCAGTCGAGGCCGCCCGGCCCGCAGCCGAGCGCAGGCACCGCGATGGATCGGATCCCGCGCTCCTCGATCTCGGACGCGAGCGCCGTCAGGCCGACGTCGATGTCCTTGAGGTTGCTCTGGTCGCGGAAGTGACGCTTGGTCGGGAAGTGCAAGATCACGCGCTCGCCGGCGTCGAACACGAAGATGCGCCCAGGCACGACCTCGCCGTTCTTGCACGCCTTCGCATACGCGGTGAACGCGGCCGGCGACTTCTTCTTGAACGCCGCCGACAGGCCCTCGCCCATCACGCCCACGCAGTTCACCGGGTTCACCAGCGCCTCGGCGTCGGCGGCCAGCAGGTCTCCCGTCACGATCTCGATCATTCTCTGGAACCTCGCGCCCATTCATAGCGTGTTTTCGCGGGGCGTGTCGGGTTGGCTCGACTTCGGGCTCGCTCTCGGTCTCGGTCTTGGTCTCGCTCTCGCTCTCGCTCCCGCTCCCGCTCTCACGCCCGCCGGTACACCACCACCTCGATCGCCGCCCCGAGCCGCGCGAGCGCCGCCACGTCGGCCGCATCGACGACGACGTTCGTCGAGCTCGCGTCGTCCGCCTCCAGCCCGATCGAAGCGACCACGCGCGAGGCGCGAAACAACCGACGCGGCTCCCCGCGCAAGGTGCGGAGCAGCTCGAACCAGCGCCGCAGCGTCCGACCGGGCGCGCGATCGAGACCGCTGCCGTTCACGTCCAGGTGGAGAACAGAACGTCCGCGCTCTCGCGAGTGATGCAAGACGAGCACGCGGTCCACGAGCGCAGCAACGAGTGCGTCGAGCGGCTCGCGGCTGAGGATCTCGAGATCGACGTTCCGGTACATCGGGCGCGAGGATACCCAACGCGCGCGTGTCTCAGCATCCATCGCAGCGATCGAAGCCTCCCAGGCACCCAACCCATCCACAAGGTACTCGGCCATCGACCGAACCGAGGCCGTCGCATCCGCCGCGCTCGCCTCAGGGTTCGCCCGGCGAAACAGAATCGCTCAGGAACCGCGTGAACCCGTCCGGTCGACCAGCGATCACTGCGCGCGACCACTCCATCAACCACCAACCCTCGCTGTGCGTGTGATATCGGACGCCGATGCGGTGGACGCCTACGCTCACGGGAATTGCGAGCGGAGCGAGCCCTACGAATCGATCGTCGATGAACAGCTCTGCACTCGGGCACACGATCATGCTCAGCATCTCAGTCGTCCCTGCCGGGACGCTGGGATCGAGAGGCCTCGCGATATCGCCGATGGGTTCCGCAGACCAGATCAGATGAATCGCGAAGACCGAATCCTCGTCGAGTTCGAACACCAGTGTCGCCGCCGCTGCTTGCCGGCTCGGCTCGATCGGAGCCATGATCTCGCGCAAGATAGCGCAGTCCGGCAGTGGCGCGAAACAGTAGTGGGCGTGGCAGGACCACTCGCGATCGGGTGGCGGATGAGATTCGATCGCAGCGATCCAGCGCGAGCGCGTCGCGGCATCCATCGGGCTCGGGGACGCCAAGGCTCCTCCGAAGCCGTCCGTCAGATAGTCCGGCATCGCGCGAATCGACGCGGTCGCGTCGACCGATAAGTGCTGGTCGAGAGTGCGCGCGGCCTGCGCCGCAACGCCAGGCTCGATGGTGCAGTCCGGGTATTGATTTGGAATCGGAGATGCCGCCCCGCACGCTGCGATGAACTGCGCGCAGCTCACGACTACAATCAGGGTGGCCCGAGCGCGGCGGGCGCGACTCATCCCGGACCGCAACGCACCAGCGAACCCATCGTATGCGGGTCGTGAAAGTCGTATGTGCCCCATCTGCGGGCTACTGGGTCTCCCCGTGAAGGTGCTGCCAGCCATCACCCGCCCGAAGAAGCACGAGCCGAGGCTACCATGCGCGGCGAGGGGGTGGATCGAGGGGAGCGGGCGGGGTCGACGGGGGTTCGTTCATGAACGAAGAGGTTGTCGCCCGCCTCGCGCTCGTCGCCTCCTGGCGGTGAGAGTGGCGGCGCGCGGGCGACGATGAACGTCAGGCTGGCGCTCACGGAGGTGCGCAAGTCGGATCGTCGCAGACACCTGCGACGCAAAGCCCGGTGGTGCATGGGACGGCTTCGCTGCACGGGTCACCCGCAGGAGCCGGTGCGACGCACGTGCCTGCAATACAGGTGGCGCCAATGCATGCGGAGGCCTCGTCGCATCGGTCGTCGGCAAAGCGCTGCGCCCTGCAACTGCCCATCATAGATCCCGGTCCGCTCGGTACGCACCAAAGACCGATGGCGCAATCGACAACATGCCCGTCGAAGAAGAAGAAATAAGGCCCATCGAAGGCATAACAAGTGTCGCCGATGGACCCGAGCGGTGCGCAGAGACCGGACGTGCAACGCAGATCCGTTGCGCAGTCGGTGGAGGAAGCGCATGCGGCGCCGAGTGCACCGCCTGGCTCGCAGGCGCCCGCAACGCAGCTCAGGCCATGGCTGCAATCTCCCGCGTAGCCGATGACGGGCCGACAGGGCCCGCCCACACCGCTGGCGCTCGCGCAGATCGTTCCTCCGGATCCGATGCAGAAGCTCGTGAGCTCGTCGCACGGCACACGATCGGAGCCACCACAGGCCTGCCCGAGTGTCGCTGCAGGATGGCAGGTGTGAGACTCCCAGCCGCAGTACATGGCGGGCAGGGAGAATGTGGAGAACCAGCAATCGGAGAAGTCCTGGCAGGGATCGCCCGCCATGGGCGGTCCACGGCAGACATCAGCATGGGGACAGTCTAGCCCCGCCGCGCAGGGTGGCGCGGGCGGCGCGCAGGGCTCACCTAGGGCAGTCGGCGGCCCGCATGTCCCGCCGCACGTGGACGGGCTCAGTGCAGTAGCGGCACCCACACAGACATCGTCACCGGCACATTCGTAGAACTCGCCGCAAGGCTCCCCACGCATCCGATGGCCTTGAATCGCCCCGGGACAGCGGTAAAGGGGAATCCCGATGTCCTCGCCATCGATGAACTCGAAGGCAAGGCGAGCCAGGCTGTAGTCGCAGCCCGCGCTCCATGCAGCGATGCATCGATCGAGCGCGCCGAGATCGACGCTCACGACACCGTCATCGACGTCCGCCTGGAGATCGTCGAGGTGCGTGCACGGTTGGGCTGCCGCGAGCGCTCCGTCCACCTGCATGCTGACTGCGCGGTCGGCGTCATCGGTGCAGCGGTCGAAGAATCCCCAGAACGCTGACGAGACGGCGCGACACGCAGCCTGAAGGTCCTGCCTGTCGATGCGGTGAGCATCGACTGCGGAATCGACACCGGCGTCGCTGACTCGCGCGCTCGCGTCCTCCATCTGACCCGACGCGCACGTGCACCCCGTGAGCCCGAGCGCGGCGGACAATCCCGCCGCCGCGACCAGCCACAGTCGGTCGACACGATTCTTCGGGAGACCGAGCGATCTTGGCATTGGCTCCTCGCGGACGGCGAGAACCGGGGCGTCCCGCGGTCAACTTGGGAAAGGAAACGCGGCCGCGCACATAAACTGGGCCACCGCGAGCGGAAAGGGGTTGTACCAGTTGCTGCTCTCGCAGCGACAGATGCTCGTGTGAACTTGTCGGACACGCCAGCGCCAGAAGTCATCTCGAATGCCGACGCCCACGCGCAGCGGATCGCTGTGGCGCGCCAGAGCCAGGCCCCGCGCCACCTCGGCAAGTGGCCGCCAACGCGCACCAGGCTCTGGTGGCCAATCGCGTGGCTGGACATCCCGTACCAGGGGGAAAACTCCGGACGATGGAGTCACCAAACACATCGCCGCGGTCCACGCGTGCCAGGAGTCGATCGCGTCTCCGAAGCTCCCCACCCCTAGTGGTGGGAGACCGGCAATCATGATCGCCGGGCGGAGCCCTCCGTCAGCGCAGAAGCCGGTCCACGCGGCATTCCCCAAGGGGTCCGACCCGGCGAGAACCTCCATGCACACAGTGCCACCCGCTAAGCATGCATCACACATTGGAGGTAGGTTCGGGAAGCAGCGAGTGTGGTAATGTTCACCCAGTCCCGCGCATGGGTTGGGGTCTACGGGGGCCGACGGGCTGCTCAATGACGGATGCATCGCGCGATAGCGAGCGCGCGTGATTAGCGCCTGAAGACCATCCGTCGGACCTGGCCCGAAGTCGCCATCGGCTCCGAAGAAAGCGTCAGCGTACTCCGCAGTGTCCCATGGGGACCCGCCCGCGCCAATCGCGGGATGCGGGGCCTCGCGACCAGGCATCCAGAAAGGCCCACTCGAGATCGGGACTGTTGGTACCAATAAACCGCCCCCCGCGCATGAACTTGGCCGCCCGACGGCCTGGGCATTCGCACAGTCGTCGCAGCAGGGCTTCGATCCCGACTTCCTCGATGTGAGCGGCTCGGGCATGCCGTACGCGAGCGCCGGGGGCTGCCATTCGCGTACCGCGGGCTTCGCGGAACCACCGCTCCAATCACGTCCGGCCGAGGAGCTCGGCGCCCACTCGCGCACCGCGGACGGGCGGCTCGTCGCGCCACTCCAGTCTCGACCGGTTGAACTGCCAGGGCTCCACTCCCGGATGCTTCCCGGCGAAGAGGTCACGGGCCGCCACTCGGTTACCTTCGCTGTCGTGGCCGGCGACGAGTACGACGGCGAGAAGCTCGTGATGGACGGGGCCATCG
>JAYVCF010000251.1:0-18845 GCA_043750095.1 Deltaproteobacteria bacterium | reverse complement strand
CGATCGCGACGACGCTCTGGAATACCTGTGCGCTCGACGTGCACGGTGCCGTCTCCTGCTGGGGCTACGACCAGTCCACGCTCGGGCCGTCGCGGATGAGCGTGACGTCGATGTGCCAGCTCTGCGTCGGTACGAGCGTGTGCAGCCCCGCGCCCCTGGCGGTCCCGCTCCCGAGCGGCGTCGCGCTCGAGCATCTCTCCGGTGCCGGCGAAGGGATCATGCTCGGCTACACGGCGACGCAGGAGCTCTACGTGTGGGGGGCGTCGTTCCGCTCGCCGATCACCACGATCACGACGCCGACGCCCGTCGTGCTGCCGGGACACGTCGGCGTCGTGGAAGCCGGTGCGAGCGATCAGTTCTGCGTGCTCGACGCGCTCGGCGACGTGTACTGCGCCGGGATGAACGATCAGGGCCAGCTCGGCCGCGGCATCGTCGATCCCAACCCGAGCGGTGACGGTCGACTCTTGCCGGTGGTCTGGCCGTGAGCGCGCGACATGTCGTGGTCGCGATCGCGTTGTTCGTCGCGGCGTGTCAGGCGAGCGCGGCGCCCGGCGCCCAGTGCGCCCGAGCGAGCGACTGCCCCACGCCGCTCGTGTGCGCGATCGGACGGTGCCGCGCCGCATGCACCCAGAGCCGCGACTGCCCGACGCTCGCACGCTGCCTCGTCGAGCCCTCGTCGGGGGCCGGTGTCTGCTCGCTGACGCAGGTCGACGACTGCACCACGCACGACTGCCCACTCCACTTCGCGTGCCGAAGCGGCGCGTGCGTGAACGTGTGCGCCGACATCCTCCGCTGCCCCGACGGCCGCTGCGACGCGAACGGCTGCACGCCGGTGATCGGCGACGCCGGGCCCGCCGTGGATGGGGGGCTCGATGCGCCGATGACGACGACGTGGACGCTCTCGATCACCGACGACGCCGACGACGGAGAGGTGATCGTCGCCGGAACGGAGCGAGCCGTGTACATCGACGGCGAGAACGGCGACCAGATCGACTACGCAGGTCAGTGGAGCGGCGCTCCGACGTGGGCTTTCGTTCGATACGCGGTGCCCGGTGCGATCCCACCCGGTGCGCGCGTGCTGGACGCACGGCTGCGCGTGTCGGGCCTCGCGGCTGCGGGGCTCGTGACGACCGACGACGGGCTCGCGATCACGGGCGAGCGGAGCGCCGACGCACCTGCGATCACGGCGCGCGACGACGTACCGGGGGGGCTGAACGGCCGGGTCGGCACGACGGCGGTCGTTCGGTGGCCTGCGCTCGGCAACTGGGCGATCGGCGACGACATCTCGCCCGACCTCTCTCCGATCGTGCAAGAGCTCGTCGACCAACCGGGTGGGCTCGCGAGCCGCGCCCACGTCGTGCTCTGGCTCGACGCGGCCGACTATGCGCAGGACGGCGAGGTCTCGTTCCAGGACACCACGCAGACCGTCGCTGGGCCCACGCTGACCATCACGTGGTCGATGTGATGATGCGGTGCCGCCGGCCCACCGTCGGCGGACCGCGCCATCGTCCGACGATCGCCGCATGGTACCGTCCGCGGCGATGACGAGCCGACCCACGCGCACGATCGCCAGCGCGTTGCTGCTCGCGATCTGTGCGCTGGCGTGCTGCTTCTCGGCGGGTTCCTCCACGATGGACCAGCGCTCGGTGGTCTCCACGCGCGACGTGCCGCTGGGGTCGCACGGCAGCCTGCGCGTCTACGGTGTGTTGACGAATGATCACGTGGACACGGGGCAGAGCGGCTTTGGCTGCTTCGGCGCGCCCTATCCCACGTTTCGCTGGGAGACGGCCCAGCCCGCCTACGACACCTTCTATCCTGCGCTCGCCGTCCAGCCCGGGGACCAAGCGGGTCCGCCGGCGATGGCGACCATGTTGATGGTGACCACCTCACGCGACGGCAGCTTCAGTGATCGAGACGCCGCGATCGCCAGCCTCGCTCCGCACGACGTCGTCGCGTGCACCGACGACGCGGGCACCGTCGCCGTCGTCTGGGGCCTGGTCAGTGGAACCGCGAACGACGGCGACTTCATCCTCATCGGCCTCGAGCCGGGCAGCACGCTCGCGCGCACGTTCGACCTCGCGGACTACCAAGACACGGTCCCGTTCCCGCCCGAGTCCGCGACCTGGCAGCCCGACGCCCAGTGCGCGTGGTTCCTCGCTCATCGCGACCTCTACCTCGCTCTCGAGTAGCGCCGCGCGAGGGCGCGTCGCGCGAACGGGCGGTGCCGGCTGGCGTGTCAGCGCCAAGTAACGCTGGAGAACGGGCTGATCGTGGATCTCGCAGCACCGCTGAGCCCGGTTCTCGTGACGCTCGCCGAGGACGCGAAGGCGACCTACCGATCGGGCGCCAAGCCCGCGGCCCGTCTGCTCGCGAGCGAGAGCCGCGCGAGCGCGGACGAGCGGATGGACCTGTCCACCTTGGTCGCCGCCGTGGGCACGCTCGCGGCGGCCGTGCTGCCCTTGGTGACGCTGCTCGCGCAGAACATGGTCGCGCCGTTCTGAGTGGCGATCGGGGCTTACGACGTCGTTTCACACCGCGGGGCGCAGCGTGTGCGCCCGAAGAATCTTCTGCCGCGCCGTCAGTCCGGACGTGCCTGCGTCGTCCACACGTCGATGACCGCTCGTCCGCACGACGCCCTGTTCAAGGAGACGTTCTCCGATCTCGCGAACGCCCGCGGCGAGCTGGCCTCGGTGCTGCCGCCCGCGGTGTCGGCGCTCGTCGAGTGGGACACGCTGCGCCTCGAGCCGGGGTCGTTCATCGACGATGCGCTGCGCGAAACGATGACGGATCTGCTGTTCTCCGTTCGTATCGAGGGGCGCGAAGCGCGTCTGTACCTCCTCTTCGAGCACCAGAGCTCGCCCGATCCGCTGATGCCGTTTCGCGCGCTCGCGTACGTGGTGCGCATCTGGGAGGCGTGGCTACAGGGGCACGCCAACGCGCGGCGGCTGCCGCCGGTGATCCCCATCGTGCTCGCCCAGGTGGCGGGCGGATGGACCTCGCCGACCGACTTGCGGTCCGTCGTCGACTTCGCAGACGACATCGAGCGCGAGGCCCTGCACCACTGGGTGCCGCAGTGCACCGTTCTCGTCGACGATCTCGCGCACCTCTCGAACGACGCCCTCGATGCGCGAGCGATGCCCACCGCCGCGAAGCTGATCCTGGCCGCCCTGCGCGACGTACGCGACGCAGACGCGGTGGTCGACTTGGTGCCGGCGTGGGCGCGGTGGATCCGGGCGCTGACTCGCACGCCCGACGGTGACGCGGTGCTGAGTACGCTCGTGCGCTATATTCTGTTTGCGCGGCCTGCCGTCGATCTGCCGGATCTCGCGGCAGCGGTGGGAGCGATCGACGCGACGGCAAAGGAGACGATCATGAGCGCGGGAAGTGAGCTGATCCGACAGGGCGAGGCGAAGGGCCGAGCGGAAGGCCGCGCCGACATGCTGCTCAAGCTGGTCACGCTGCGCTTTCCCGCCATCTCGCCCGAGGCGGCGCAGCGCATCCGCGCCGCCGATGCGGCGACGCTCGATCGGTGGGCCGAGCGCGCGCTGACCGCCGCGTCGATCGAGGAACTGCTCGCCGGCTGAGCGGCGGTCCTGCGCGAGCCGGGCGCGCCGGCGATCGGAGCGAACGCTAGCGCGAGATCGGAGCGGCGACGGTCCATGCGATGCTCGGCGTGATGCAGGTCTCGCCGCAGGATCGGCCGCGCCGCGCGACGATCGTGCTCGTGCTCCTCATCGGCGCCTGCCTTCTCTCGCTGGGCCTCGGCGGAGACCCGGTGAACGTGGCGCTCTGGATGGGCGGCACCCTGCTCTTCTGGACGAGCCTCTTGCCGCGTCTGCCCGCGATGAAGGGCGGCGAGATCTGGGTGGCTGGGCACGGGCTCGGCGCGGCCGCCTTCTGGTGCGCGCTCGGCGTGATGAGCGGACGCTGGCCTCTGATCTCGGGTCAGTACGACTTCACGCGCGTGGTGCGCGCGACGTTCGCGTTCGGGATGCTCTCGGCCGGGTTCGCGGTGGGGTTCGGATGGGCGGTCGATCGGGCCGCGCGGCGCGCACCACGCACGGCGCGACGCGTGCTGTCCGCGGTGCTGGCGCTCGAACTGATCGCGCTCGCGATCGTTCTCCCGGCGGTGCGAGGTGATGCGCCGTCCGGCTCGGAGCGGCTGCACGACCAACCGGTGGTCGCGCACCTCGCCGCGGACGCGACGTCGCTCGACTCACCGGTGCGTCTCGCGCGCTTCGGCCAGGGTGACTTCGTCACGCTCCTCGACGAGCGCGCGGCTGCGGCCTACGGCGCGCTGCCACCCGCGTCGCGCGACTACGATCATGTGGTCGCTCTGTTTCCGCAGCCGGGGGCTTCGCTGCACGTCTGCGTCGATCTCGAGTGGGACGACGGGCCGCTCGAGGTGCGCGAGTTCGAGTTCCGTGGCGGCCCGCGCGTCGCGGTGATCACGCCCGAGCACGCGCTGGACGGCGACGACGTCGACCCGATCGAGGGCTGCGTGTTCGACGGAGTGCGGGGGTTCCGGTGGCGCATCGACGTACGCAACGTGCGTCATCCGGTGCGTGGGAGTCGCAGCACGGTCCCCGTAGCGATCGCCGCGCTGGTCGTCGCCGTGATCCAGATCGGCGTCGTGCTCGCAGCGTGGTTGCGCCACCGCCGCCTGCGGCGCGCGCTCTCGGGCACGAGTGACGGCGAGGGCCGAGTGACGCTGGAGAACGGACTGATCGTGGATCTCGCCGCACCTCTCGGCCCGGTTCTCGTGACGCTCGCCGAGGACGCGAAGGCGACCTACCGATCGGGCGCCAAGCCCACGGCCCGTCTGCTCGCGAGCGAGAGCCGCGCGAGCGCGGACGAGCGGATGGACCTGTCCACCTGCATCGCGCTGGTGGCCGCCGTGGGCACGCTCGCGGTGGCCGTGCTGCCCTTGGTGACGCTCCTCGCGCAGAACATGGTCGCGCCGTTCTGAGCTCGCGATCCCGGACGCGCGTGGACGCGCGGGTCGAGATGGCGAGACACTCACAGGAGATGACGCCGAGGAGGATCGCAGCGCTCGGAGTGATCATGGCGCTCGCGATCGGGTGCGCGCAGGAGCACCCGAGCATTTGCCCGGACCTCGAGGCGGCGCTCGCCGCCGACGCGATGATCCGCGAGCACATGTGCGCGCGACGGGTCGCTTGCTACCGCGATGGTGCCAGCATCTGGCGGCCGCAATGTGAAGGCGCCCCCGCTGTGGATGCGTTCTGCGAGGGGCTCGCGAGCGGATCCGTCGTGTTTCATCCGGAGCGTCTCGACGCGTGCTTGGCCGAGCTCACCGCATGCGAGGCGGGCCCCTGCTATCAGCACCTCGCGCCCGGAACGCCGACGCCGACGCCGGCGCGGTGCGGGCTCTATGTGTGCCGGACGGTGTTCGAAGGGACGCCGCCGCTTCCCTGCTCCGGCTTCGTCGGTATCAACAACTGCGTGGCGACGGGCGAGTGCGGCGGGACGCTCCAGCCGCGCGGCGTCGTCGGCGCGCGGTGCGGCGCGCTCCTCTTCTGCGCGACGGGGCTCCAGTGCGGCGCGTCAGGAACCTGCACCGACGCGTGCACTGTCGACTATCAGTGCCCCGACAACGAGAGCGCCGGGGAAGTTGGCGCCTGCGTCGCGGGTCGCTGCATCTCGGCGCCGCCGGCTGCGATCGCCGAGCCCTGCGTTGGAGACTCGTCGTCTGGTTGCGCCGGCACGGGCGTGTACTGCCACCGCGTGACCAGGCGATGCACCCCGCAGGCGGCCGCCGGCGCGACCTGCGACCGGACGGGCGGCTACGATGCCTGCTCGAGCGGGCTGCACTGCGGCCCAAGCGGCACGTGCGTCAGCTCGGCATTCTGCACCGTCTTCGAAGGTTGCCCACCTGAGACACCGTACTGCACGGGCGACGGCGGAACGTGCACGGCCGACGTGACGATGCAGGCGTGTGATGGGATCTTCGTCTGGTCGAGTGGGTACGAGTGGTGCTCCGACGGCTATGCCTGCGTGGACCCTCATTCGAGCGACCTGGCATTGAATGGCCGCTGCCTGCCGATCGTTCCCGTCGGCGCGACCTGCGACGCGACCGTGACGTGCACACCGGGCGCGGCTTGCGAGCGCGGCCGCTGCATGCCCGTCGTCGCGCACGGATCGACCTGCGACGCGAGCGTGGCGTGTGGCGAGCTCTACGCATGTCTCGACGGTCGATGTCGCCTCGACCCGGACGTGAACCGGCCAGTCGGCGCCGCATGCGTGGGCGACGCGCAGTGTGCGACCGGCCACTGTCGCGGCGGTCTCTGTGCCTGGCTCGCCGTCGGAGAGCCGTGCACGCTCTATGGCAACGACTGCCAGTTCGGATGCAATCCCACCGGCAGTGGCGTCGACCGGGCTTGCGCGAGCGGCACCCACGCCGGAATCGACGGCGCGTGTACCTTTTCTCAGGGGTGCGACCCCGGCCTCACGTGCCTGCCACGCCCCGACGGCACGTCGGTCTGTCGGCCGCTGTGCCCGCCGTGAGGGCCTGGGAGTGACGACGGCCGGGAGCGGAGATCGATCGGCGTAGCGCGAAACCGGCAGGTCCGAGTCCGCTCCCGAACTCGATCCGAGCACGACCCGGCCGCCTGCGGTCGGCGGCGCATCGCGGCCTGCGCCAAGCGTGAACGCGTTATGCTGCCGGCACGGTGTCGATCGAGCGACCACGAGGCGAGGACGCGACGCTCGCCGCCACGACGCCGTCGGAGGCCACACCCACGTCGGAGCCCGACGCGCCGGCGCGTCTCGGGGGTCGGTACGAGCTGATCGGCCTGCTCGGTGTCGGCGGGATGGGGAGCGTGTACCGCGCGCGCGATCTGGAGCTCGGTGAGGTCGTCGCGCTGAAGATGCTGCGGCGCGAGCTGGTCGGCACCATCGAGGCGCTCGAGCGGTTCCGTCAGGAGGTGCGCCTCGCACGGCGGGTGACGCACCCAAACGTCGCGCGCACGTTCGACATCGGCGAGCACGCCGGAGAGCGCTTCCTGACGATGGAGCTCGTCGACGGAGGATCGCTCGCGCGCCGGATCACCGAGAAGGGCGCGCAGCCGCTCGACGAGGTCGTGCGCATCGGCGCCGCGATCGCCGACGGGCTCGCGGCCGCACACGCGGTCGGCGTCGTGCACCGCGATCTGAAGCCCGACAACGTGCTCCTCGGGCGCGACGGCCGTGTCGTCATCACCGACTTCGGCATCGCACGCGCCAGCGACGGCGCCGGCCGTACCGGCATCGGCCAGGCGATCGGCACGCCGGCGTACATGGCACCGGAGCAAGTCGAGGCCAAGGCCGTGGACGCACGCGCGGATCTCTACGCGCTCGGCCTCGTGCTCTACGAGCTGCTCACCGGCGAGCGTGCGTGGCCGGGCGATGCGATGTTCGCCGTCGCCGCGGCCCGCCTCGTGAGCCCGCCTCCGGATCCATCGGCGAAGAGGGCGATTCCCGATGCGCTCGCGCGCGTCGTGCGCGCATGCATGGCGCGTGAGCCCTCGGCGCGTCCCGAGAGCGCGTCGCGGGTCGCGGCCGACCTCCGCGCGATCGAGAGCAAGCCGAGCACGACGTCGCTGCCACAGCCGCGCTTCGATCGGACGATCGATCGCACGCTGATCGTCGCCTCGCTCCGCGACGCGGGCATCGCGGAGGACCGCTGGATCGCCGAAGGTCTCGCCGACGACCTCACCGACGCGCTCTCGATGGTGCCCGGGCTGCGCGTACGCGCGCGCTCGGTCGGGGCCGCCGGCGCGGCCGATCCGCGCGAGCTCGGCAGGCGCGCGGACGTAGACGTCGTCGTCGACGGAAGCGTGCGGCGGAGCGGCGACGTGCTGCGGATCAACCTGCGCCTTCTCTCCGTGCGCGACGGCTTCCAGCTCTGGGCCCGCCGCTTCGACGGTCGCATCGGCGATCTCCTCACGATGAACGACGATGCGGCGCGCGCGATCACGGAAGCGCTCACCGACGCGCTGGGCGCCAACGCGGCGCGCTCTCGCGCGGCGGCGGCCGACGCCGAGGCGATCGAGCTCTACTTGCGCGCGCGCCCCGGCCTCTCGAGCATGCTCGACGCGACGTACGACGAGGCCGAGCGGCTCCTCGATCGCGCGCTCGATCTCGCACCCGAGCACCCGGTGATCCTCTCCGAGCGCTCGCTCTCGCGCATCGCGCGAACGTTCCTCGTCGGTCAGCCGACCCTGCTCTTGGCGCGCGCCGAGGACGAGGCGAGGCGCGCGCTCGCCCACGCGCCCGACCTCGGCGAGCCCTGGGTCGCGCTCGCGCATGTGTTCAACAACAGCGGCCGACCTGCCGAGGCGGTCACCGCGCTCCGCCGCGCGATCCGCAACGCTCCCAGCCTCGCGCGCGCGCACGACCTGCTGGGGCGCATCTTGCTCGAGTCCGCACACTACGACGCCGCGCTCCACCACCTCGAGCGCGCGATCTGGCTCGACCCCGTCGTGCTCGCGTTCCCGTTCGTCGATGTCGCGCGCCTGCACGCGCTCCGCGGCGACGTTGCGCGGATGCGCGAGGCCCATGCGCGCCTCCGTGTCCGATCGCCGACGCACCACCGCCTGAACTCTGGCCGGATGAGCCTCTGGTTCGGTGAGGTGCTGGAGACGGACCCTTGGCCGCCCGACGAGTTCGAGCGAAGCGTGCGCGTGTGCGAGATCCAGCGTCGCGCGCTCGTCGATCGACGGCTCGATGCGAGGGACCTCGCCACGATCGATGGCTGGGCCGCGAACGATCACTATGGCCCACGCGCGCGGCGGCTCTTCATGCAGATTCGCGGAGAGGTCGCCGCCGGGATCGGTGACCACGAGCGTGTGAAGCAGAGCGTGCAGGGTGCGATCGACGCCGGCCTCGTCGACCTCGCGTGGATGGACGCGTGCCCCATGTTCACCGCCTATCGACGCGAGGCGTGGTGGCATCCGCTGCTCGCCATCGTGCAAGCGCGTGTCCTACCCATCATCGACGCCTACACGGGGGCCGTGCCTCCGTGATCACTCCGAGCGCGAGCGTACGGCGGCGGTCCAACGAGGGTCCGGCTGGCCCGCGCACGGGAATCAGCCCGCGACGGCCGGTGTTGCGCGTCGGATGACCACGCCCAGCTCACAGCGCGGGGAGACCGCGCGCACCCTCCTTCTCGCGCTGTTCCTCGCGTTCGGTGTGCGAACCGGCGTCGCGCAGGCCTACGTGATCGAGGGGCCCTCGATGGAGCCGACGATCTTGCCGGGCGAGCGCATCACCACGCTGCGCTGCGCGTACGGGCTCTCGCTGCCCTTCGTGCGGGACGCGGTCGTGATGTGGTCGAGCCCGTCGGTCGGCGACGTCGTGGTCCTTCAGAGCCCGGCGGACGACGAGGACCTCGTGAAGCGCGTCGTGGGCGTCGCGGGCGACGTGATCAACGAGAGCACGACGTGGAGGGTGGCGTAGACGGCGAGCGATCCGATCAGCGCGGAGTCGAGGGCGCCACCTTCTTGGAGGAAGTCCATCGCGGCGAACGTCGAGCTCGCCGTGTGCTGCACGAGGATCCCGAGCGCGAGCGTCGCGCCGGCGTAGACGATCCCCACGGCGGTGTTGCCCTTCTTCAGCTCGACGGCGAGCTCGGGTAGGCGCGGAGCCAGGCGAGGAGGCGCGACGCGCTGACGATCCCCACCGCCGCGACGACGATTCCGAACGCGATCATCGAGAGCCCGATCGAGAAGAGCGTCGCGTGCATGATCCTTCCTACCTATCACGGGCTCGCCGCTTGCGAGCGCGCGCCGGTGCGCAAGCGGTCGACGCAACAAGAACGGCAGGCGGAGCACCGAACCATCGGGCTACTCGCCTCCACTCGCGATCACCGACCCGGTCGCGGGGGGGGCGTGGAGTGCGACTCGTAGCAGCACTCGCTCGCGTGGCCCGACGCGCGCACTCGCCGCGTGGTCGTGGCGTCGTACGAGTAGCGGCATGGGCCGCAGTAGAGAAGCCGCGACGCCTCCTGCCAACCGCGACTCTCGCTCGTCAGGGAGCGGCATCCCTCGACGGCGCCGTGGGGCGTCTCGCCCGCCGTGTGCGAAGCAGGTACGCAGATGCGATCGCCAACGCGGCGTCGGTGAGGTTCCTGACCGCTCGCGGGCGCCACGCACGCGGCAATCAGACACGAGCCGGCAATGAGGAGCTTGCGTATCGCTCGAGGGTAAGTCGCGACCTGCTCAGCACCAAGCGGACCGGCGAGCCGGCGAGCCGGCGAGCGAGTATCCTCGAGCTGTGCACCCGGCGAGGACGTCGAGACGTGGATCGTGGGCAGTGGCGCTCGCGTCGCTCGTGATCCTGTGCGCGTGCGCGAGTCGGCCCGCGCTCGGAAGCAGTTGCTCGAGCGCCGCGAGCTGCCCGATCCCCCTCGTCTGTCGGCTCGGCGTCTGCCGCGAAACGTGCGTGCTGAACGGAGACTGTCCGCTCGGCGCGCGTTGCCTCGTCGATCGCGACGGCTTCGGCGGATGCTCGCTCACCGTCGACATGTGCACGGCGGGCACCTGCGCGACGTCGCTCGTGTGCGAGCACCAGGTGTGCTCGACCGTCTGCGATCCGGCGGCGCCGAACTGTCCGGCGGATGCGCGCTGCATTCCGATCTCGATGACCACTCGGGGCTACTGCGACGAGAGCCGCATGTCCGTCGATGCGGGAGGGAGCGAAGACGCCGCCGTCGACGCCCGTCCGGCCGACGCGAGGTGAAGCGCACGCACCGAGCGCGATCGCGGTGAACGCACGACGCGAGTCGCGTACGCGGTCGATCACCACGAGTGGTCGTGCACGTCACAGGCGAGCCGCGCTTCCGAGCCTCTGGATCATCCGGGTGCTCGCCTCTCACGCACTGTCCATCTGCTGCGCGAGCCACGCCCTGGCCTGCGGAAGCGCCTCGGTCACCAGCTCGAGGCCGTAGAGCGAGCGAAACCCGACCAAGAGCGGCCACACCGCCTCGGCCACCGCTTCGCGCGCGGCCTCCGGCGGGCTCAGCTCGTAGAATGGGCCGCACTCACGCTGGATGGCCTCGCGCTCAGCGGCCGCTGCGGCGATGTCGTCGGGGTGTTCGTCCTCATCGAGATCGAGATCCGTCTGGAGGTCGGCGTCGAGGCCCTCCGCCCTCGCGTGCGCGCCTCTCTCGTGGTGGGCACCGAGCGTGAGCCACGCATCTGCTGCCGGGCCCAGCGTCTCTGCGTCGAGCATCTCGCGTGCGGAATCGAGCGCGTGCGACGTCGGGAGCAGCGGCGCGCTGGGGCGAGCGACGCGGACGCTCGGCGCGCGAGAGATTCGCTGCGCTACCTCGACGAGGTAGTCGAGCCAGGCGTGGCCAGGATGCGCTCGCGCGAGCGTGTCGAGCGACTCAATCGCCGCGTGGCTTCCAGCGGCGACGGCATCGATCGCGTGGAGCAGCGCCTGCGCGGGCACCCCGACGTGCTGCATCCGGTGGAGTGCTCGGCGCTCTTGCGGGAGCAGATCCCACAACTGATCGCCGAACCCTAGGAGCGCAACGCGATCGGCGACGGCCATCAGCCGCCGCGACGGCGCGTTCGGCGCGGTCTGACCCGTGAGGCGCGCGAGGGCGAGGCGCGCCGAGTCCAGCTCACCCTGGTAGATCGCCGCGGAGGTCGGCGAGAGCGTCGGCTCGGAGAGCTTCGCCTCGACATCGCGCAGACGCGCGCGCGCCTCGTCGAGCGCGGCCGTCGCGAAGCGCTCGACCTCCGTGCGGAGAGCCGCGTCCAGGGCCGCAAGAGCCGAGCGCGGGTTCGGGATCTCGCCCGGGCTCATGACGAGCGGCCGCTCGGGGTCGAAGTTCGCGACGTACGTCTCGTCCTCGTGGAGCGCGCGCGCGAAGGAGAGGTACGGGCGCAGCGCGTAGTCCTTGATCGATGCGAACGCTGCGCACCCACCCGCAGCGAGCGCGAGCGCGCACGGTGGCAGGGTCTCGGCGCGCAGCAGTGGTCCCATCGGGACGACGAGCCCCTCGCGAAACGGGCCCGCGTCGAGCCACACCTCCTCGGGATCGATCGCGAGCAGCCGCTCCGCGAGCTCGACCATGCGCGCGACCTCGACACGGCAGTCCGTACCTGGCTCGAAGAACGACATGAAAGCAGCCTCGATCGACGGCCGCTCCCGCGTCAACGGTAAGGACGACGGCGTCGTGGAGCCGGGGCTCGCGTGACCCCTGGCCTCGCCCTAACGCGCTTCGTCGGGGTGCGGCGCGAGCGGCGCTTCGGCCGGGCGATCGGCTTCGGTCACCTCGCGAGGCGGCGGGACGTGGCCGTGCTCGGCTGCGCGCGCGCCGAGGCGCTCGATGTAGGGAGGGCCACCGTCGAAGAGCGCGGCGGGATCGATGGCGTGGCCGCGGTCCCAGAGCTCGAAGTGGACGTGCGGACCGTGCGCGATGCCGGTCTGTCCGACGAGCGCGATGCGCTCACCGCGATGGACGCGATAGCCCGCCTGCACGGTGGTGCGCGAGTTGTGCGCGTAGAGAGTCATCCACCCGTTGTTGTGGACGATGAGCACGACGTTGCCGTAGCCGTGCAGGCCATTGTCCGAGTACGCGACGATGCCATCGGCGGCCGCGCGGACGGTGTTGCCCTCGGGCGCGGAGATGTCGGCGCCGCGATGGATGAGGTCGGGACGCGTGCGGCGGATGAAGCCGAAGCCGCGGACCCAGCGTCCCTCGTCGACGGGCCAGAGGACTCGGGCGGGCGTGCGGCCACGGGCCGCGGCGATCCAGCGGGCATCGGGCGCGGCGCGGAGGAGCGCATGCGCGCACTCGCGCGTACCGAGGCCGAGCGTGGTGGCCCGTGCGAGCGAGGCCCCTCGTGGTGTCGCCACGCGCCGAGGTCCATCCGACCAGCGAAACACGTGACGCGGCGCGCTCTCGATCTCGATCTCGATCTCGCTCTCGATCTCGCTCTCGCTCTCGATCGCACTCGCGCTCGCGCTCGCGGCATCCTCGATCGGCCCCGGCGTCGCCCGCGCGGGCGCTCCTGCCGCCAGGCCGATCCACACCACCGCGATCGCAATCCCTCGTCGCATCCCCCGACACGACACCCGGACCGAGGCAGGGTCAAGAAACCCGGGCGCTCGCATTCCGCGCGGCGCGTGGTAGCAGGGCGGCCGCGATGGACCTCTCCCTCGTTCAAGCCAACACGTACGAGCTCCCGACCTCGCGCCGCGTCGGCGTCATCGTCCACGATGGCAGCACCGACCTGCGCCTCTGGCCCGGCCCGGGCCCCGATCGCGAGCTCCTCTCCGCGTACGGGCCGGAGCTGCAGCGCGTGCTCGAGAGCGAGCGCAGCCGCGCAGGGGGCGCCGTCCCCGAGGGGCACGTGCTCCGCCTCATCCCGGGGCGCCTCCACTGCGACTTCATGCTCTGGATCGCCACGCGTCCCGCCGAGACCCGCGGCACGCAGGCGCCCGCGCCCACGCGCGAGGTGATCGAGCGGGCGGTGACGAGCGCGCTCGAGTACGTGCGCGAGCGCAACGTGATCCGCGTGGCGTTTCCTGCGCTCGGCGCGGGGCCCGGGCAGCTCGACGACGCCGAGCGGCTCTCGATCATCGCGCGCGCGTGCACCAAGCACTACGAGGCGAACCTCGCGAGCGGTCGCTCCACCACCGTCGAGGAGATCGTGCTCTCCGACTCGCGCCTCTCCGTCGTGACCGCCGCGCGCCGCATGATCGGAAGCAGCGCCAAGTTCGCCGTGGACGCGCCGGCACGCGTGGCGCAGTCGTCGCCGCCGCCGCGCGGCAAGTCGAGCACGTCGAGCAAGCCCGGCGGCAAGCCGAGCCCCGGCAAGCGCGGCCAACCACGCCTCGATCACGGCGAGGTCCAGCGCGCCCGCGCCGTGGCGCATCCCTGGGATCGCACCGTCACCTATCGCGACGACGACTTCTTCATCCACAGCAAGTTCGGCGTGGGCAAAGTGATCTCGCACACGCCCGACGGCTTCGTCGTCTGTCTCTTCGAGGACGGCGAGACCCGCAAGCTGATCCACGCGCGGCCGTAGAGCGAGCGATGCGTCTCGAGATTCACCCGCAGCACCCCGAGCCGCGCAAGATCCAGAAGGCGATCGAGGTGCTGCGCGACGACGGCGTGATCGCGTACCCGACCGACACCGTCTACGGGCTCGGCTGCGACTTCACGAGCAAGAAGGCCGTCGAGCGCATCTACCAGATGAAGCGCATGAAGCCGGACCAGCCGCTCGCGTTCATCTGCGCGGACCTGGGCGAGATCGCCAAGTACGGCATCGTGTCGAACCACGTGTACCGCACGATGCGCCGCCTCACGCCCGGCCCCTACTGCTTCATCCTCGAGGCCACGCGCGAGGCGCCGAAGATGCTGCACATCGGCAAGCGCAAGACCGTCGGCATCCGCGTCCCGAACCACCCGGTCGCGCTCGAGCTCGTGCGCGCGCTCGGCAACCCGATCGTGTCGAGCACCTGCACCAAGGACGGCGAGACGCTCAACGATCCGGCCGACATCGCCGAGGCCTACCCCGGCGTCGATCTCATTCTCGACGCGGGCTACGGCGGCCTCGTGCCCTCCACGATCCTCGACGTGAGCGGCAGCGACATCGTCGTGGTGCGCGAGGGCGCCGGACCGACCGACACGCTCTGAGCGTCGGCGTTGCGGTTCGCGGGTGCCTGCGTTACACCGCTCGCTCCCCACAGGGACCCATAGCTCAGCTGGATAGAGCGACGGCCTCCGGAGCCGTAGGTCGGAGGTTCGAGTCCTCCTGGGTTCGCTTCGCTGCTACGCCGCACGTCACGTGGACGAAGAGAGCGCCATCACCGAGGGTCTGCGCTTCGCGGGCATGAGAGAGAGCCAGCGCGGCCTGGTGCGCTCGTACCTGCACCAAGATCCCATCCTCTGGCGCAGCTGCTGCGGGAGCTTCTGCGATCCCTGCGTGCTCACCATCGGATACGCGGTGGACAAAGCGCGCGAGCTGCTCGGCCTGCCGCCCTGGCCGAGCCCGTAGGCCTCAACCGAGCGCGGCGCTCAGGTCGTCCCAGAGATCGTCGCGGTCCTCGATGCCCACGCTCATGCGCATGAGGCCGTCGGTGATCCCCGCGCGCAGTCGGTCTTCGCGCGGCATCGAGTGGCTCGTGGTCGACGCGGGGTGCGTCATCAGGGAGCGCACGTCGCCGAGGCTCACCGCGCGCGCGATCACCTGGAGGCGATCGTAGGTGCGCTTGCCCGCTTCGAGGCCGCCCAACACCTCGAAGGAGACCATGGCGCCGAAGCCGTGCTGCATCTGCTTGTTCGCGAGCGCGTGGTGCGGGTGCGACGCGAGGCCCGGATAGTGGACGACCGCGATGCGCGCGTCGGCGGCGAGCTTGTCGGCGAGCCAGGCGGCCGTGGCGCTCGCGCGCTCCATGCGAAGGCAGAGCGTGCGCGCGCCGCGCGAGATGAGCATCGCCGTCATCGGCGCCATGGGCGCGCCCGACGTCCGCACGCCGACCTCGCGCAGCATCTTCATCAGCTCGCGCGCGCCCGAGGCGACGCCGCCGATGGTGTCGCCGTGCCCGGAGATCGACTTGGTCGCCGAGTGCAGCACCACGTCCGCTCCCAGCGCGAGCGGCTGCTGGTGGTAGGGCGTGGCGAAGGTGCCATCGACCACGAGCTTCGCGCCGCCGGCGTGCGCGATCTCGGCGAGCGCGGCGAGGTCACTGATGGCGAGCGTCGGGTTCGCGGGCGTCTCGACGTAGAGCACGCGCGTCCGCGGGCGCATCGCCGCGCGCACCGCCGCGAGGTTCGTGGTGTCGACGAAGGTCGTCTCGATCCCGAAGCGCGGCAGCTGCTCGCGAAGCAGGCGCGCCGACTCCGCGTAGAGACTAGCCGACGCCACCACGTGATCGCCGGTGACGAGCAGCGCGTAGAAGCTCGCCGCGACCGCGGCCATGCCGCTGGCGAACGCGACCGACGCCTCGGCGCCCTCGAGCGCGGCGATCTTGTCTTCGAGCGCGCGCACCGTGGGGTTCGACCAGCGCGTGTAGATGTGCCCCTCGGCCTCGCCGCGAAACTGGGCCGCCGCGTCGTCGGCCGAGTCGAACGCGAAGGCGCTCGCGAGCACCACGGGCGGCTCCAGCGCCTTGGTGTGAGGGTCGGCGTGGTCGCCGGCATGCACGGCGAGGGTCGCGGGGCGCAAGGCACGCATGGACGCGACATATCAGGAACCGCGCCCGGTGCATGGCTCCGCGGCGGAAAACCCACTACAACCGCGCGCTCAACATGGAATCGCTGGTCAACGCCGAAAATTCGCTCTGGATGCTGCCGGGACTGATCGCGCTCGTCGTGGCCGCGCTCGTCCTCAGCGTGCTCTTGCGCGCGCCGCAGCTCACTCGCCTCGGCGACGCGTTCAGCGCGATCCGCGCGCACGATCCCAAGGCCGAGGGCTCCGTGCATCCGGCGACCGCGATCGCCCTCTCCACCGCGGCCTCGATCGGTGCAGGCGCGGTCGTGTCGGCGGCCGCGGCGATGGCGCTGGGCGGGCCGGGCGCGCTCGCCTGGCTCTGGCTCTTCGGCCTCTTGCTCGCGCCCCTTCGTCTCGCCGAGGCACTGCTCGCGCGCACGGCCCCACCGGGAAAGGCCGGGAAGAAGGCGCGAGAGAGCGGGAGCCTCGCCGCGCGCTTGAAGGCCGACAGCTCGGGCCGCGTCGTGATGCTCGGCAACGCGCTCTTCATCCTCGCGCCCATCGCGGCCGTGACCGTGGTCGGCGGGCTCCACGGGACGGCCGTCGTGGATGCGGCCGAGCACCTCTTGCCGGGAAGCGCCGAGCCGATCGGGTTCGGCGTCGCGGCGGCGGCGGCGCTCTTCGCATTCTTCGGGCGCGACAAGGCCTGGCTAGGCTGGACCGCGCTGGCCGCGCTCGTGGTGCTCGCGCTCGCGTGCGTGCTGACGATCTTCTTCGATGTCGGTCGCGCGTTCGCCACGCTCGCCGCCGTCCTGGTGGATGCCTTCGATGGCGCGCCGCAGATCCGCGCGTTCTCGGGCGCGCTCGTGGGAGAGATCTTCGGCGCAGCGACGGCGACCATGCTCCCCGTCATCGCCGGACCCAACGGCATCGACGGATCGATCGCCGCGCTCGCGCAGCCTCGCTCGGTGAAGGCGCAGGCCGCGGCGGCGATGTTGCCGGTGCTCGCGCACGTCGCGCTCGCCACCTTGGTGTTCATGGCCATCGGCGCCACGGGGGCGTACGCCCGCCGCGTCGAGAGCACGCGTCACCTCGACGAAGTGCGCTTCTACGACTCGGCGTTCGCGACGATCAGCCAGCGCATGGAGCCCGAGCGCGTCTGGCACGGCTTCATCCGCGTGATCGACGGAACCGCGCAGGCCATGCCGCTCGAGGTCGGCACGTCGCGCGGCATGATCGACGGCCCCACCTTCGTCGAGGCCGACGGCTCGCCCGGCAACTTCGCGATCCGGGTCGAGGACGGTCGCGTCGATCGCATGCTGCGTCCCGATCGCGACGGCGCCCTGACCGACGTGTCGCGCGAGCAGATCGCCGACGTGGTGGTGCACGGCCGCATGCTTCCCGCAGGCGGAGCGCTCTTCGCGGCGGCGATGACGCGCGGCGGCGGTGAGCTCGGTGCGCGCGGTGCGCTCGCGGCGCTGATGCTGCTCGCAGCGCTGGGCGCGGCGGCGATCGGGCTCGGTCTCGCGCGCATGTTCCGCGCACGCACGACGGAGAACGGCGCGCGCGCACTCTCGGCGCTGCCCGCCCTCGGGCTCGTGCTCGGCGCGACGAGCCTCGGACCCTTGCTCTCGGTGATGGGCGGGACGGTGGCCGCGCTCATGACGATCATCGTCGCGGTCGCGCTGGTGTGGAAGGCGCGCGAGATCGCCAAGTAGCGGCCCTCCTTGCGGTCGCTCTGTTCCCGGGTGATTCTGTTTCCACCCGCGCCCCATGGATCGCTCCGACCCACACCTTCGGCCCCGCGGCTGCGTGCGCAGCATGACCGGGCATGGTGTCGGCTCCGCGCCGCTACGGACCGGCCGCATCGAGGTGGACATCCGCGCCGTGAACCACCGCTACCTCGAGGTCCGCGCGCGCCTGGCGCCGGAGCTGGCCGAGCACTCCCCGCTGGTCGAGGACATCGCGCGACGCCTGCTCGTCCGCGGCCGCATCGACATCACCATCCGCACCGAGGGCGAGACCTTCGACGAGCCCATCCTCGACGCCACGCGCGCGCGCGCCGCGTTCGAGCAGCTGGTCGCGCTGCGTGACGCGCTCTCTCCGCGTGATCCAGTGCCGCTCGGCCTCCTGGCGTCGGTGCCCGAGCTCTTCGTCGCGCGCGGCCGACCCGACACCGGCGTGGTCCGCGCGGCGATCACCAAGGCCACCGAGCTCGCGTGCGAGGGCGTGGCCTCGATGCGCCTGCGCGAAGGCGAGACGCTGACCCAGGACTTCGAGAGCCGGCTCGCGCGCCTGCTCGAGCTGGTGATCGCGATCGAGCAGCGCTCGCCCGTGGTGGTGGCCGCGATGCGCAAGCGGCTCGAGGAGCGCATCGAGAAGCTCGTCGCCCCGTCCTTTCCCATCGACGATCGGCGGCTCGAGCTCGAGGTCGTGATCTTCGCCGACCGCTCGGACGTGACCGAGGAGTGCACGCGCCTCAAGAGCCACGCCGAGCAGTTCCGCTTGATGCTCCTCGACGACGACAGCGTCACGGGCCGTCGGCTCGACTTCCTCCTGCAAGAGATGGCGCGCGAGTCGAACACCATCGGCCAGAAGAGCGCCGACGCCGAGCTCGCGCGCACGGTCGTCGATCTCAAGACCGAGATCGAGCGCCTGCGCGAGCAGGTCCAGAAC
>JAYVCF010000250.1:0-6174 GCA_043750095.1 Deltaproteobacteria bacterium | reverse complement strand
CTGCAGCTGCGGTGGCTCCTGCGGGCCTCTCACCACCTGCGGCGGCGCGACGCCGACTTGCGGTGGTGGCGTGTGTATCTGACGCGCGTCGTCGAACTGATCTCGTTCTAGGACCCAGCAACGGCGGCGCGGAAACGCGTCGCCTTTTGCTTGGTGGACACGTCGCCGGTCGACCGCCCCGCGAAGAGAAGCGCGTGGTCGTCCACGGGCTCGCCCGCCACGGGCTCGGGCGACGCGTACGGGCCCGTCGCCTTGCGGCTTTCTGCCCGGTGCGCGTGCGCTCGGCGTCGTCCACTTGGCGACGCCGAGGTCGGTGAGCGACGACGCGCACGAGCTGGGTCAGCTCTTCGCGCAGAAGCGCGCCCCGCCAGACCCAGTTGACAGCACAACCCGCCCGATCGACGCTGAGAGCGTGGCACTCAAGTCCACATCGGACGACGAGTTCGTTCGCGAGCATGAAGCCTGGGTGCGCGGCATCGCGGCGGCCGTGGCGCGCGAGGTCTCGCTCCGGCACGCGATGGACGACCTCGTGGCGTATGCGTTCGAGGGGCTGCTCGAGGCCCGCGCGCGCTACGATCCACGCGCGAACGATACGTTCCAAGGGTTCGCGTACTACCGGGTGCGCGGGGCCGCCCTCGATGGCGCGTACCGAGTGCGCGGCATCACGCGACGCGGGCTCGTGAGCGCGATGCAGGCAAACGACGGGCGCCTCGAAGACAGGGGCGCCGCGCGCAGGGTCCTTCCTGCCGAGGATCGCGTCGAAGCCGCGCTCGGCGAGCTCGAGGGCCTCGTCAACTCCATGGCCGATAGCTACGCGCTCGCGATGTTCGGCGAGGACGCGCACAGCGGCGAGGCGCAGATGATCGCCACGCTCGACCGCGAGCGGGTGCGCAGCGCCGTCGCCCGCCTGCCCGAGCGCGAGCGCATGCTGCTCGAAGCCCTGTACTTCGAGGATGCCGCGCTCGACGACATCGGCAGCAAGCTCGAGCTCTCACGGAGCTGGATATCGCGGCTGCACACGCGCGCGATCGCGCTGCTCCGCGAGCAGTTGGACGGATCGTAGGCAGTACACGCACGGGAGGCGCCATGGGAACGAAGAAGCAGAGCGTCGATGAACAGCTCCCCGAATCGAAGAGCGGCGAGCCCTCGTCCGCCACCCGGCCGAAGAGCGCGCCCGAGACGCTCGAGCTCCTGGTCGCCGACTTCAAGACCCGCGCGCGCGGCCTCGAAGGCCCGGCGCTGGAGGATGAGATCGAGCGCTTGATGCACAGGCTCATCGAGAAGAACGCGAGGCTCGCACCCGAGCCGCTGCGCCCTGAGCTGCGGAAGTTCCTGCGCGCGCAGCTCGAGGCAGACCCGACGCTGCAGGCGATGTTGGGCGACCTGCGGCGCGCAGCACGACGCGGGTAGTCCCGCGCGCCACACGGTGGCGTTCGAAGCTCGGCTGCCCGCCTCCCAACGCCTTCACCGCCGCGCGGACGTCGGCGGCCGACGAGCCGACCGCCACGTCGCGGGGCAGATCGTCGGCCCGCGACGTCCGCCCGGCCTCCGCGGTCGCCGAGAGCGCCAGTGGTTGGCGCTGCAACGCCTCCGAAGCCGCAGGGATCGCCGACGGTCGA
Organism: Deltaproteobacteria bacterium; assembly: GCA_043750095.1. GTDB lineage: Bacteria > Myxococcota_A > Polyangia > Polyangiales > Sandaracinaceae > JBBSAT01. The sequence continues at coordinate 4,555 of JAYVCF010000250.1, read as the reverse complement.
CGATCCGACGCCTCCCGGGCCGTCGGGATCGCCGGTGGTCGACGATCGAACGCCGCGAGAGTCGTCGGGATCGTCGGTGGTCCACGAGCCGACGCCTCGAGAGGCGCTGGGATCGCGGGTGGTCGACGATCCGACGGCTCCGAAGCCCTAGGGATCGTCGGTGGTCGACGATCCGACGGCTCCGGAGCCGTAGGGATCGTCGGCGGTGCGCGATCTGTGACCTCGAGAGGTCCCCGATCGTCGACCACGAGCGTTCTGTGCCACTTGGCTCCGTCACGCTCTGCGCCGCGGACGCCCGCGCGGCCTCGCGGACAACTTTCTGATCTTTTTTCGTCGGCGCAAGCAACGGGAGCCGGCTGCGTTCGATTTCTCTTTCATGGGGCAGCGGTCGAGGTGACCGGGGACCCAAACCAAAAAAGAAAGAGAAGGTAGTCATGTCGATGTCCGATGTTCAGTTCCAAGATTACGCACGCGGTGTTCGTTCCAGTGGTCCGGGAGCCCTCTTGCTCACGGAGCGCCTCAAGAAGGAGGCGCCCCGCGACCTGAAGGCCGACGAGAAGGCGGCTCTCGCCTTCGTCGAGCAGTGCTCGGCGGAGGTGAGCACGGTCCTCGCGGATCGGGATCGGCTCGCGCCCGGCGCGCTGCGGTCGGTGCTCGCGCCGTACGCCAACGACTGGGGCGCGTTGCACGACGCGCTCGAGGCGAAGGCTCGGCTCTCGTCGCAGATCAGCGACGTCGGTCCGCGCGCGACGGCGATCACGACGTCGCTCTTCCCCGACGGCAAGTCGTTCCTAGTCCTGCCGGCGCGCGTCGCCTGGGTCGAAGGCTTCCGTCGGCTCAAGCGCATCCAGGCCGAGAAGCTCCAGAAGGAGATCGACGGCCTCATCGGCCCCGAGTTCCTCGCGGCAGTGAACCAGAGCACGGACGCGCTGGCGAACGCGATCGGCACGGGCGAGGGAGCGCATCCGGGGTCGGGCTCGACGGCACTGTCGGACGCCCTCGTGACGTTCGGTCGCGCGGTCGGTGCGTACGCTCGCCTGCTCGCGGCGCACTGCGACGAGTCGGATCCCGACTCGGTGCAGCGCTTCCTGAGCGCGGTCGCGCCGATGGACGAGCACCGCGCGATCACGCGCGCGGCGACGCCCGCGAACGCGACGCCCACCGCCACCGACCAGCCTGTGCAGGACACGAGCGCTCCGGCGCCCGCGCCCACGCAGAGCAGCGTCGGCACCATCACCAGCCCAGCGCCCACGCCCACGCAGAGCAGCGTCGGCACCATCACGAGCCCCATCGCGGTCGCGCCCAACGGCGCAGCCAACGGTGCGGCGCATGCCGCCTGACGGAACCGCGCCGGCAGCGGCCACGAGGTAGCTGCCGGCGCGCCCGCCTTCATGGCGCGCCCCGCTCAGTCGGCTTCGAAGACCCACCTAGGCTTGACGGCACTTTTCGCCTGGTCATACTGCGGGTATGAAGACCGCCGTATCCATCCCCGACGAGGTGTTCGCAGCAGCGGATCGCCTCGCTCGCGACCTCGAGACCTCGCGTAGCGAGCTCTACAGTCGGGCGCTCAAGGAGTTTCTCGCGCGGCACGCTCCGGACGAAGTGACCGACGCGATGAACCGCGCCTGTGCCGAGCTGGGGGACACGCCCCGCACGTTCGCTCGCAAGGCTGCGCGACGGATCCTGGAGCGCTCCGAATGGTGATCGCGCAAGGCGATGTCTGGTGGGCTGACCTCGGTGAGCCCATCGGGTCCGAGCCCGGATTCCGCAGGCCGGTCCTCGTGGTGCAATGCGACTCGCTCAACCGCAGCACGTTGGCGACCACGGTCTGCGTGCCACTCACGAGTAATCTCAAGTGGGCCGCTGCTCCCGGCAACGTTCCGCTCGGTGCGCGCGACACCGGGCTCCCCAAAGACTCCGTAGCCAACGTCTCCCAGATCGTGACCGTCGACAAAGACGTGCTCACGGAGCGGGTCGGCAAGGTCCGCAAGCCGAAGCTCGAGCTCGTGTTCGCCGGTGTCGACGTCGTTCTCGGTCGATGAACGGAGCGCAGGTCCATCGGAAGGGCGCGGTACGGACGGAACCGCGCCGGCAGCAGCCACGCGGTAGCTGCCGGCGCGCCCGCCTTTCATGGCGCGCCCCGCTCAGTCGGCTTCGAAGACCTCGGCGAGCGTCGCGGCCGTGAGCACGCGCTCGGCCCAGCGCTCGAGCGAGGCCGGGTCGGCAGTGGCGAGAAGGCCGAGCGACGACGCGTCGAGCGCACCGAATCGGCGTGTGAGCTGCCTCGTCAGTATGCGCTGCTCGCCGCGCTGCTGACCGCGCTGCTCGGCCTGATCCTCCATCTCCCGAATCGTCCCCATGACCACCTCCTCGGCTTCCGGCTCGATCGCGAGCATCGCGCCCGTGATCGCCGCCTGATCGTCGTTCGCGCGTACTCTCAAAGTGTACGCGTGCACCGCGTTACGCGCTCGCTCGTCTCGCGGATCGCCGCGGTCGAGTCGGGTCGTCCAGCGCGCGTGGATCTGCCCTAGCGTCGCCGCCAGATCTCGCGCCCCCCGGACGTCGCGCAGCACCGCGAGCACCAGCTTCGCGAACGCGGGGAGCCGGCGTGCGTCGAGCACGTCGTCGTCGAGCAGCGTGAGATCGTCGATCACCGCGAGCGACATGTGCGGCACGAGCGAGAGCATCGCCTCGCGGTACGCGCCCTCGCCGAGGTCGAGCACCTCGCTCAGCTCGCGCGGGCTCGTCCAGCCGCCCTCGGCGTGGCTCAACAACACAGGGATCACCGGCGGTAGCGAGCGCAGCCCGCGCTCCGAGGCCAGCAGCCGATCCCACACCCGCGCCACCGAGACGAGCGCGCGCGCCACCATCATGCGGTCGGGCGTGCTCTGGTGCTCGAACAGCACGTAGATCCATGCCCCCTGCTGGCCGAGCTGCACCGTGTAGAGGATGTCCGCGAAGCGCTCGCTCAGGTCCGCCGCGAGCAACGTGCCGTCCTCGACCCGCAGCGTGGACCAGTCGATCGCATCGCTGATCGCGGTAGGAAGGATCGAGCGCAGCTCACCGGCGGCCGTCTCGGGGTCGGTGAACGTGAGCTTGAAGAGACCGTCGTGCGGGCGCCGGCTGGCCATGCGCGGGCGGCATCGCAACTCCGATGCCGGCAATGTCGGCCCCGTTCGCGCGGAATCTCGACGCGATTCGGCGGGGTGACGGCGAGGTGGCGGCGGAATCGGCCGGTCGCGCTCAGAGACTCAGCGGCGCGCTACCGGCGCCTCGTCCGCTCGTCCACGTCCGTAAGCTCACCTGGTGGCCCACCCGCCGCCGCGTCCCTCACCGCCTTCCCCAGCGCCCACACCACGTTCGCGGGCACCGCGATCTCGCTCAGCGCGTCGAGGACCTCCCACGCCGACCCGAACCTCCGATCCACCCGGCTCTCGATCAGCCGCTCGACGATCCGAACCAACGCGTCCGGCGTCGCCGGGGCCAATTCGCGCAGGTCGCGACGCTTGCCCTCCACCGCGTTGATCTGTGTCGCCAGATCCGTCGGTCCATCGTAGGGCCGCACGCCCGCGAGGAGCTCGAACATCACCACGCCGAGCGCGAAGAGATCCGCGCGGCCGTCGACGGGGTCGCCCATCGCGTGCTCGGGCGAGATGTACGGGGCCTTGCCCTTCATCTGGCCGGTGCGAGTGCGCTCGGCGTGCGTCCACTTGGCGATGCCGAAGTCGGTGAGCAAGACGCAGCCGTCGAAGCTGATGAGCACGTTCGCGGGCGAGACGTCGCGGTGCACGATGCCGGCGGGCGTGCCGTCGGGGAGGCGCCGCGCGTGCGCGTGCGCGAGCGCCTTCACGAGTTCGGCGGCGATGAACGCGACCGCCTCGATCGGCAGGCGCGTGGACGACTCGCGCGATGCCGTGAGGATCTGCCGTAGGTCCACGCCCTCGACGAGCTCGAGGCTCATCCACCACTTGCCGCGCTCCTGCCCGAAGTCGAAGAGCTTGACGATGTTGGGGTGGTGCAGCAGCGCGACGAGGCGCGCCTCGCGCTGGAACATCGCGGTCCACGAGGCGTCGGCGCCGTCGGTGGTGAGGATGCGCTTGAGGCAGACGCGCTGTGCGAAGCCCGCGGGGCCCACGCGCTCGGCGACGAAGGTCTCGCCCATGCCGCCGCGGCCGAGGCGAGACAGGATCCGGAACGGGCCGAAGCGGTCCTCCACGGCCACGTCAGTCGGCTTCGAAGACCTCGGCGAGCGTCGCGGCCGTGAGCACGCGCTCGGCCCAGCGCTCGAGCAAGGCGGGGTCGGCAGCGGCGAGAAGGCCGAGCGACGACGCGTCGAGCGCACCGAATCGGCGCGTGAGCAGCGTCGTGAGGATGCGCTGCTCGCCGCGCCGCTCGCCCTGATCCACCATCTCCTGAATCGTCGCCATGCTCACCTCGTTGGCTCGCGGCTCCATCGCGAGCATCGCGCTCGCCACCGCCGCCGGATCGTCGTTCGGACGCGCTCTCGGAATGTACCCGAGCACCGCGCTCCGCGCTCGCTCGTCTCGCGGGTCGC
>JAYVCF010000249.1:0-7913 GCA_043750095.1 Deltaproteobacteria bacterium | reverse complement strand
GTCCGGACGTGCGCGGTCGGTCGGCTCCGCGTCCTCGCTGCCGTCCGTCGTGTCGCCGGTCGTCGTCGGGGGCGGCGGCGCGACTTCCACGACCGTCGTGGGTGGCGGCGCAACTTCGACTTCGACGAGCGTCGTGGGTGGCGGCGCGACTTCCACGACCGTCGTCGGGGGCGCAGCGACGACGCTGGTGGGCGGCACATCGACGGTGGTCGGCGCAGCGACGACGCTGGTGGGCGGCGGCGCGATCGACGTCGGCGGAGCGAGGGGAAGCGTTCCCGTCGTGACGACCGTCGTGGGCGGCAGCGGCGTCGCGACGGGCTCGACGTGCGTGAACAAGCCGAAGCGCCACGCGGCCGCCGCGCCGAGCACGAGCAGCGCCACGAGACTCATCGCGCCGAGCATCAGCAGCGTGCCACCGCGCGATCGCGCACCGGGGATCGCGACGACATCGTCTTCTTCGCGCGGGGTCGCGGGCAGCGCGATGTGATCGGTGATCTCGAGCGGCGTCGAGCCCGGGATCGCGAGGCCCGGCTCGGTCGGTACGTCCGGAACCGGCGGGGGCGCGGAGATGCCTTCGAGCAGATCGGCGAGGTTGATCTCGCCCGCAGACGGCGCGCTGATCTCGACCGGAGTCGGCGGCGCGTCTTGTTCGGCGAGCGCGACACGCTTCGTCGTCGGCGCTTCGTCGTCGACCTGCCGCGCGATCGTCGGCGGCGGGAGCGCAACCACCGCGGGCGATTTCATCGCGACAGGCGGCGCTGCAGGCGCTGCTGGCGGCGGAGGCGCGACGATCACGGCAGCAGCCGCGGCGGGTGCGAACGGCGGATCGATCGTCTCGAGCGATGCCTCGTTGGTCGGCGGCAGAACGGAGGCAGGCGGCGGCACCACCGGCTTCTTCGCGGGCGGGGCCGGCGGCGGCATCGGCCGCGCCAGCTGCGGCACGGGCATGCCGACCTGCGTCGCGCGACGAACGTTGGGCTTACCGGGAGGTGCCGGCAGTCGAGCCGGAGGAGCGACGGGTTGCACACCCGCGGCCTGCGGCGCGGCGTTGCGCGCTGTCGCCGCCATCGCGGCGGCCGTCTCGCTCGGCACTTCGAGCGAGCCTGGCGGCAGCGTGTGGCGCAAGCGATCGAGGAGCGTCTCGAGCTGTTGGACCAGCACGCGCGCGTCGGTCTCGCCCGACGGCGACGGACGCATGCTCGCCCCCGTGAGCGCGGGCGGCGAGAGCGAGGGTGGGCCCGCGGGCGGAGGGATCGAGGGCTTGAGCAGCGACGTCTCGCGATCGGCGGCGGCGATCGCATCGTCGACGGGCGACATGACGTTGGCGACGGAGGGTGCGTCGCGTGGCTCGATCCGAACGCGCCCGGATCCAAGCCCGAGCCAGATGGCGAGCGCCGCCGCACCCTCGACCGTCGAGGGCGCTCCACCCTGCTGCTCCGACGCGACCTCGCCTCGCACGCCGACGATGAGGCCTTGCGCGAAGTCGATCTCGATCGTCGCGCGGCGATGTCGGAGCGTCGCGTGCACCGTCGCGCCCGCGCGCGCCACCGCTCGAAGCAGACGCGTGGGCCCGGTCGTCTCGAGCCGCACGTCGATCGCGGTCTGACCATCTTTCACGCGCGCGGTGAGGCTCTCGTCGGGCTCGACGAGCGGAGTCATCCCTGCGGCCAGGCGCGCGACGTCAGGCTCGGGCGTGTTCCCCTTCCAGAGCTCTTCGCCGCGCGTCACGAGGAGCGCTGCCCATCGCAGGCGCGAGTCCGCGCGGATGAGCTGCATCGCCTGGCTCGCCCAGCCGCCCACGCCGCTCACGTCCACCAAGATCACGTCGGGATCGACCGCGCGCGCCTTGGCGAGGCCCGTACCCTCCCCGTCGATCACCACCACGTGCGCGCCGCGCTCGCGCAACGCGACGACGAGATCGTCCGCGCGCGCGGGGCTCTTCTCCACGATCACGATGCGGCGATCGCGAAAGAGCGCCGCCAGCTCGGGCTCGCCCGAGGGCTGGTCGTCGAGCGTGAGCTCCGCGAGCTTGCCCGTCGACGACTGCTGGAACTCCCAGCGCACCGTGTCCGACTGCGTGACGAGGGGCCGCAGACGATCGACGAGCTCCTCGATCGCTTGCGTGACCGGGCGATCGCCGCGAAGCACCACGCGCTCGCTGCCGCCGTTCGCAGACACCGCGAGGATGCCGCTCCGAAGTCGTCGCGCGAAGAGCTCGACCACCTCGTCGAGCGTCGCCTCGCCCAGATCGGTGGGGCCGTCGCTCTTTCGTTCCGGCAGCTCGCGCGCGACCTCGGCGATGAGCATCGCCATCGCGTCCGCGCTCGCACTGCGCGGGATCACCGCCACCGCTCCGAAGCGCGCGGCCGTCAGGCGATGATCGAGCCCGGCATCGTCCGCGAGGATCGCGACCGGGATCACCGCGGTCGCGACCGTGGCCGCGAGCTTCTCGAGCGTCGCGCGCCCTTCTTCGATCGCCGCGTCACCCACGAGGAGCACGAGATCGGGCGCGTGCACGAAGGCGGATTGCACCGCGTTGTCGGGGTCTCCGATCTCGAACTGCACGCCGTGGCGATCGAGCGCGAGCGCGACGGCATCGAGCATCGCCTCGCCGCGGCCGATCGCGAGAACGGTCGGGCGGTCTTCGAGCGCAGGTGCGGCGCTCCGCGCGTCACGCGGCTGGGGCGAGGCCAAGAAGAAAAGCATAGCGACTCGACTCGTCGGGACGCGAGAAACGAACGCAACGCACCTCCGTCATGGCAGGATTCGCCGTGATGAATGCATTGGGCTGGGGATCGTGGACCGTGGGCGGAATCGCACTGTGCTGTTCGGTGGCATGCGGCCCGAGCGTTCCACCACCTCCGCCACCCGAAGAAGAGACGACCGGCCAAGAAGAGCCACCGCCTCCTCCGCCGCCGCCTGCTCCTGCGTCGCTCTACGTCGTGCACGCATCGCCGGATCCGGGCCTCGCGACGCTCTCGATCGCGCTCGACGACGCGCCGGCGATCGTGAGCGACCTCGGGGCGGGCTCGGCGAGCGCCCCGATGGAGGTCGCGTCCGGCTCGCACTCGCTCAGGGTGCTCGGCGTCGCGTCGGTCGAGACGGGCGAAGCGCCGGTGGTGCTCACCACGAGCGTCGAGCTGGCGCCCGGCTCGCGTCCGATCTTGCTCGTGTACGGGGAACCGTCCGTCGTGCCGCCGCTGGCGGTGACGGTGCTGGACGAGGATGCGAGCGGAACGGCCACCCGCGGCCGGATCGTGCATGGGCTGGTCGGAGTTGCCGCGGTCGACCTCTGCGTGGCCGGCGTGCCGATCGCCAACGCGCTCGAGCCGGGCGAGATCTCACCTTCGACTCCGCTCACGGAAGGCGCGGTCACGCTCGAGCTACACGCGGCGAACGACACGGCGTGTCACGGTCGCGCGATGGGCACGGCGCACGTGACGCTCGCCGCTGGCACCTCGCACGTGATCGCGCTCTCGGGGCATGCGGGCCGGCGAGGCCGCATCAGCGGATTGGTTCTCGTGTGTACCGAGGGTGCGTCCGTCGGCTGCACGAACGTCCCGCTCGTGTCGCGCTGAGCTCGACAAGAGTGCCCAGCCCGCTCCGCGCTCAGCGACAGTAAGGTCGGCCCGGATGGGGCTGGCTCGCCCACGCGTCGCGGCGCGCGAGGAACGCGCGAACCGCATCGTCCATCGGCGTCCCGTCCGGCGGTGAGGTGGCCGCGGTCTCGCGCGAGCGTCGGCGTGGGTGAGCGATCACCGGCTCGAGGTCGGCGGCAGAGAGCTGTTCGCGGCGCCACGGATAGATCGGCGGCGCGTCCTCGCAGCCGAGGCCGAGGTCCTCGTTCGTGCAGAAGTAGCGGACGTGGAGGTGATCGTCGTGCGGATACCCTGGCTGACAGCTCACCTCCTCGAAGCGGCGGATCGCGGCGCGCGGTGCGTGAACGCGAGCGGCCTCTGCCAGCAGCATGGTGCGAACGTGCTCGACGACGAAGATGCGCTGTACGAGCGCGTCGTCGTCCTCGACGAGCGCTTGCACCAAGCGCCAGGTGCGCGCGATGTCGATCTGCATCGGCACGTCGTCCGCGGGATCGACGAGATCGCCGTAGTCGGTCCCGCTGCCATCGATCTCGATGGGCACGGCCATCGACGCGCGTGGCTGGCCCTCGGGATCGAGCATGTAGAAGAGAACGTCGACGTCGCGGCCCGCGCGATGGGATCCATGGTGTGCGATGGTGCCGCCTTCGCGCAGCCCGATGTCGTTGATGGTGAGCGTACCGCCCGGAAGATCTCGGCGAACGATCGCGGCGCCATCGACGAGCGAGCGGACGAGCTCGTAGGTGCCGTAGTAGGCGTCGTGGTTCGGGCGACGCGGATTGCGCTCGAGCCCAGGCGCGCGACGGGGAAGCGGAACGCCGCCGGTGAGGCGCCCCTCGTTCGGACCGCCGATGGAGGTGGAGGTGGAAGGGTTGGCGTCGACGAACGAGACGACGGTGCTCTGGCTCTCGCTCTCGCTCGCGCTCTCGCTCTCGCTCTCGCTCGCACTCGCGCTCTCGCTCGCACTCTCTCCAACCACCGCCTCGCCCGTCGGAGTCGGAGTCGCGCTCGGCGTCGCGATCACGGTCGCCGTCGGCGCCGCGCTCGGCGTCGTGCTCCTCGGTCCGCCGCAAGCCGCAGCGCAAACCATCAGCCCCGCGATCCACCCGCGCATCAGCACCTCAACACCCTGAGGCCCCTCACCTTTTCCCGCAAAATCACGCTACGATCTACAAAGTGTAAAGTGATACTTGACACAAGACACCGCAACGAGCACCTTCTCTCTATGTCGCGCCGCAGAGCACGCTCGATCGACGTCGCGGCCAGCGCGCTCACGCACCTTCTTCCGCGCCCGTTCGCTCGCGCGCTCGACCAAGCGCGGCTCGATGCCACCTCGATCATCGACGGCTTGAGCGGACGGCGAACACCGAGCTTCTCGACGCGCGAGTCTCCGATCACGCCGCCCGCCGCGCTCGCCGCGATCGATCCGCTCTACGAGCTCCTGCCCGAGCCGCTCGCGCGGCGGTACGCGACGCTCGCGCGCGACATCCGCACCGTCACGCGCGAGCTGCGCGGCGATCGATCGCCGCCGGTGGTGCCGCGTCCCGACGCGATCCTCACGCGAGCCGCGTCGCCAAAGCCGACCCCCGCGCGACGTGCGCTCGTCGTGCGCTCGCTCGTGCACGAGACCGACGATGCGCTCGCGATCGAGCTCGTCGATCCCACGGGCCGTGCGATCGAGTTCGTCCCCGGACAGTTCCTCACGCTCCACGTCACGATCGACGACCGCGAGCTGCGGCGCGCGTACTCGATCTCGAGCGCGCCCCTCGATGGCGCGCACGCCACGATCGTCGTGAAGAAGATCCCGGGCGGACTGGTCTCGAACTACCTGCACGACACGCTTCGCGTCGGCGATCGAATCGAAGTGACTGGGCCCTCGGGCAGCTTCCTCGTCCCCGCCACACGCGCACCGCGGCACCTCGTGCTCTTCGCCGGCGGCAGCGGCATCACACCGATCTTCTCGATCGTGCGCACGACGCTCGCGAGCGAGCCCGGTGCGCGTCTCACGCTGGTGTTCGGCAATCGGCGCGAGAGCGACGTGATCTTCCGATCGCGCCTCGACGCGCTCGGTCGCGAGCACGGAGAGCGCTTGCGCGTGGTGCACGTGCTCGAAGAGCCGAGCGCGATCGCACACACGATCTCGACCGGAGTCGTCCGCGGAGCGGACGCGACACAATTGTGTCGGCCCGGCGAGCCGGGCACTCCTGTCGTGATCGGTCGACCCGATGCCGCGATGGTCGCGAGGCTCGTCGCCGACCTCGCGCTCGACACGCGGATGCCCGGCGAAGACGCGCCGCTCTTCTTCGTCTGCGGGCCCGCGCCCATGATGGCGTCGGTGCGCGGTGCGCTCGGCGAGGCGGGCGTGCCCGACGCGCGCATCCGCGAAGAGCGATTCCTCTCGCCCGTCGATCCCTCCGCGCGCCGCGTCGAGAATCTCCCGACGACGCCGCAGCCGATCACCATCCGCCGACGCGCTGCGACCGGAGCCGTCCGCGGAGCGGACGCGACACAAGCGTATCGGCCCGGCGAGCCGGGCACTCCGGTCGAGCTGCGCACGTTCGAGCAGCGCCCCGACGAGACGATCCTCGAGGCCGCCACGCGTGCCGGTGTCGAGCTGCCGTCGTCGTGCACGATGGGCGGCTGCGGCGCGTGTCGCTGTCGCGCCGTCTCGGGTGAGGTCGTGGTCGACGAGCCGAGCTGCCTCACGGACGCCGAGCGCGCCGAGGGGCTCGTCCTCACTTGCGTCGGTCGTGCGCGCGGCCCCGTGACGCTGGAGCTCCCATGACGATGGACTCCTCGCGCGCGTCCGCGAGCCTGCGGCCGAGCCTTCCTCCGCTCGCGGCCGACACGCAGCGCGGCCCGCACACGCTGCGCATGAAAGATCTCTGCGCCGAGACGGGCCTGCCGCGGCAAGCGATCCACTTCTACATCCACGAAGGGCTGCTTCCGCCGGGCACCAAGACCGGCCGCAACATGGCGCTCTACGGTCCCGAGCACGTCGCGCGCCTCAAGCTGATCAAGAAGCTCCAGCACGAGCGCTTCCTGCCGCTCAAGGCGATCAAGGCGCTCATCGAGGGTCGCGAGGAGCACTTCGCTCCCGAGCAACGCAACGTGCTGCTCGACGTGAAGCAGCGGCTCGCGCACGGCCAGCTCGTGCGGCCCGATGGTGCGCCGGAGGTCACGGTGCGCGCCGACGACGTGTGCGCGCGTGCGGAGGTGCCGCGCTCGGATCTCGATCACGCCGTGGAGATCGGCCTGATCGGCGCGCGCGAGGACGAAGCGGGCACGCTCTTGATCGCGGCCGACGACGCCTGGCTGCTCGAGGCCTGGGGCGAGCTGCGCCGTCTCGGCTTCGCCGACGATCTGGGCCTGCGCATCGACGACCTCGCGCTCGTCCAGGAGGTCGTGGACGATCTCTTCAACCGCGAGGCGGTGCTGCTCGCGAGCCGAATCGATCGCATCTCGCCCGAGCGCGCCGCCGGGATGATCGAGCGAGCGCTCCCGATCGTGAACCACTTCCTGACGGGTCTTCACCTCAAGAAGATCCGCGCGTTCTTCGCCTCTCTCGAATGACAGGAGTCGTCATGGCGTTCATGGACCGTCTCTCGAAGATTCTTCCGCAGAAGGTGTCGAACCAAGTCGAGGCGTACGCCGATGCCGCGTCCACCCTCTTCGAGGTGCGCGACCCACGCGTGCTCTCGGCGATCGGGCCTTCGGCCGTGCGCGGCACGATCCTCAAGCGCGGCAAGCAGGGCGTGCCGACGGAGATCCCCAGCTCGCACCGCGCGTACTTCGACTGGACGTATCCGCACGACAACCCGGAGATGGCCACGCTCTACGAGCGCGCCAAGCGCGGTCAGTGGAACGGCGACGACCTCGCCTGGCAGACCAACGTCGATCCCTTCGACCCCAGCGTGCCGATGCTGCCCGACGACTTCCTCGGCTGGGATCGAATGGAGGCGCACGGCGTGAAGCTCGACCAGAGAGAGCGCGCGACGCTGCGACACAGCGTGGTGTCCTGGATGCTCTCGCAGTTCCTCCACGGCGAGCAGGGCGCGCTCTTCGCCGCCGCGCAGGTCACGGAATCGGTCCAGTTCTTCGACGGAAAGCTCTACGGCGCGACGCAGGTCATGGACGAGGGTCGACACGTCGAGGTCTTCCACCGCTACCTCGACACGAAGCTGAACAAGCTCTACCAGATCAACGACAACCTCTTCGTGATCATCGACGCGCTCATGCACGACGGCCGCTGGGACATGAAGTTCCTCGACCATGATCTGCATGCCGAGGAACTTCATGTCCCAGCGCGAGTCGGCC
>JAYVCF010000248.1:0-13378 GCA_043750095.1 Deltaproteobacteria bacterium | reverse complement strand
GCCTCGACCCCTGGCGGCAACATCTGGCGCGCCTCGATGAGGCGTTCAGTGATTTGTTGCCGGGCGAAATAGACGCTGGTCGCCGGGCTGAACACTGCGGTGATCTGCGCGAAACCGTTGCGCGAAAAAGAACGAGTTGATTCCAGCCCTGGTGTGCCGGCCAGAATCGTCTCGATCGGCACCGTTGCCTGCTGTTCGACTTCGAGCGGGGTGAGCGCAGGGGCGATGAGGTTGATCTGCACCTGATTGTTGGTCACGTCCGGCACGGCGTCGATCGGAAGCACCAGCGCGCTGTGGATGCCGAACGCGACGATGGACGCGATGAACGCGAGCACCATCACGCGCCACTTCAAACAGAATCGGACGAGTGCTTCCACGTCAGTCCTCTTCCATCTCTGCAACGAGCAACTCGCTCTTCAGCGTGAAGGCGCCGGTCGTGACGACAGCGTCGCCATCGGCGAGGCCGCGCTCGATCTCGCAGAGGCCCATGGAGCGATGACCCACCACGACAGGGACCGCGCGGAAGTGTCCGGCCGCGTCGCCGGGCACGAACACGACGTCGCTGCCCTCGATCCGTGCGAGCGCGCCGTCCGGCACCGTGAGCACCGCGTCGTCGGAAGTGCCGAGCGCGAGCGAGCCGAAGAGACCGGCACGGAGTCGTCCCGAGGTGTCGTCGAGCTCGACACGCACGTCGAGGGTGCGGGTGGACTCATCCAGCATGGGCGAGAGCAGTGAGATGGTCCCGGGGAAGCTGTCGCGCGGATACGCCTGCAGGCGCAGCGTCGCGGCCTGCCCGTTGCGCAGGTCGGCGATCACACGCTCGGGAGCGCGGCCGATCGCCCACACATGATGCGTGTCGGCGACGGTGAAGATCACCTCGGAGGTGTCGACGGTCTCGCCGACGACCGCGTGCGCGGCCACCACGATGCCATCGAGCGGCGCGACGAGCGCGATCGTCTGCCCACCGCGCGCACCGAACACGCTGCCGCGGCGCGAGAGGCCCGAGACCTCCGCTTGCGCGCGATCTCGCTCCGCTTGCGCTTCGAGCAGCGCGCGCTGCGAGGTCACGCCCGTCTCGCCCAGCGTCGAGAGACGCTCGGTCGCCGCCTGAGCGACCGAGAGACGAGCGCGTGCTTCCGCGGACGCGGCGGCGAGATCGGACGCGTCCGCCGACGTCATCAGCGCGAGGATGTCGCCGCGATGCACGGGGGTGCCGAGGCTCGCGCGAACGTCGGCGAGACGTCCGGAGACCAGCGGCGCGACGTGCGCGGTGCGAGTCGCGTCGAGCTGAATCTCCGCCGGGATGACGGTCGCGCCGGTGAGCTGCGCGCGCTGCACCTGACCGACGACGATGCCGGCCGCCTGCACGGCAGCCGGCGAGAGCTCGACTTCGGCGTGGGCGCCCGCTTCTTCTTCGTCCGCTTCGGGCTCGGCTGTCGTCGCGGGCGGCGCTCCGCACCCGAGCATCACGAGCCACGAGAGCGCGAGCATCATCGGCACACGAGTGTCTCGGGTCATCGGGAACCTCCATCGGTCTCTGCCGGCGCCGTCGCGCCCTCCTGCGTGTCGATCTCGGTGCCGAGCTCCGTCTCCAGCTCGGCGAGCGCGTCGTGGTAGGCCGTGTACGCATCGAGCGCGTCGACCTGCACTGCGTGGAGGGTCTGTCGACCCGCGTTGAGCGTGGCCAGATCGATCTCGCCGACCTCGTACGCGCGGGTCAGGCCCGCGAGCGCCGCCTCGAAACCGGGCAGCACGGCGGTCTCGTAGACACGAAGCCGCTCGGCGCTGAGGCGCACCGTCGAGGCCGCGCGACGCACGCGCGCATCGATCGTGGCCCGCAGCGCGTCGCTCTGCGCCTGCGCGATCGCCATCGCCGCCTCGGCGCGCGCACGCGCTTCCGTGTTCTGCTGCCACACGGGGAAGGCCACTCCGAGGATCAGCAGGCCGATGTAGTTCGCAGGGGCACCGGCGGCGCCTTCGCGCGAGAACTGCAGACCCACCTGGAGCGTTGGGATCGCCTCGCGCTCTTCTCGAGTGAGGTCGGCCCGCGCGGTCGCGATGCTCGCCGCCAGCGCGCGCACGAGCGGCTGGTGCTCGATCGCGGTCGCGATGAGCTGCTCGTCGGTAGGGAGCAGCTCGGGTGCGTCCAGGTTACCGGACGGCTCGGGCGGGTTGGATGCGTCCCAGCCCGACACCTCTGCGAGCGTGAGGATCGCCGACTGGAAGTCCGCCAGCGCGACCAAGCGCCGTTGTCGGGCCTGCGCCAGCTCGGCGTTCGCGATCACCTGCTCGATCGCCGCGCCCTCGCCGACGGTCGATCGCGCCGTCGCGATGCGAAGGACCTCTTGTGCGAGGACGATCCAGCCGTCCTCGCTCAGCACGCGAGCTCGGTCGTGCAGTGCGTGGTGGTAGGCGAGGTGGATCTCACGATGCACCTGCCAGCGTGCCGCCTCGAGCTCCGCGTCGCGCTGCGCGAGCAGTCGATCGGCGGCATTCATGCGTGTGCCGCGCTGTGCGCCGATCTCGATCGGCTGCGAGATCGCCAGCAGCATGTCGGCGTCGCCTTGGCCGTCCTCCTGCAGACGCGGGCCAGCCCCGAACGACACCGAGAGCCCGTCGCGGAGCAGTGGCGCGGCACCCTCTTGCGCCGCGACGCCTTCTTCGAGACGAGCGCGCGCAGCGAGTAAGAGAGGCGCGTGCGACTCGGCATACACGAGCACGTCCTCGAGCGATGTTTGCGGCGGCCCCTGTGCCTCCGCCCTCCCACAGATCCACGTCACACCCACGAGCACGATCGCTCGCAGGCACGATGATCGCGATGTCATCGGTCCTCCTCACCCCGGCGCTGCCGGGACTCTCCTTCGAGCCACGAACGGACCCCGCGGCGATGAGCGTGCTCGCCGTAACGGGTCAGCCTGAGATCGAGCGACCGCTCGGCGAGATGCCGGCGATCGCGATCAGGCTCGGGGAACGGTCAGGATCTCGCGCGAGGGCGGCGCGGTAGGTCGACGGCTCAGGGAAGCGACCGGAACGATCACGTCGCGCGCGACCCGTCCCGGAATGACCACGGCCATCACCGTCGGAAGCGCGTTCACGTGGAAGCACTGCGCGCAGTCGCCGCAGTCGTCGGAGAACGGCGGGCAGCCGTCCTCGTCGTCACAGTTGGCCCTCGGATCGAGCGCGACCACCACCGTGTCGAGCGTCATCGACACCAACAGGGCAGAGGCCATCACGATCAGGAGCCACTGACGCACCGCCGAACCGTAGCACGCGAACGGGCCCGGGAGCGCTAGGTGGACGTCGGGTGGTCGTGGTCGTGGTGGAGGTCGGGCGCGTGGGGGTGGTCGTGCTCCAGCCGCGCGTGGGCGTGCGGATGCGAGTGCTCGCCGACCACGGGCGGATCGTGGGTGTGATCGTGGTGCCCATCATCATGCCGATGCGCGTGGTCGTGCCTGATGGGGACATGCAGATGGCGGTGCCCGTGCGTCTCCGTGACGTGGAGATAGACCGCGACACCGAACGCGAGCGCTCCGATGGCCGTGCCGACGCCGAAGTCCCGGTCGCCGAGCGCCCATGCGATCGCGGCGCCGACGAACGGACCGATCGCGAAGATCGAGCCCGTACGACCGGCGCCGATTCGCCGCTGCGCCAGTAGGTACAGTCGAAGGCTCAGGCCGTAACCCGTCGCACCACAGGCGAGCAGCGCGAGCGCGGCGAACGTCAACGGGGCGGGCTCGTGCCAGACGAGCGCGAGCGTCCCGGTCGCGGCCGCGCCGAGCGCGCCTTTGGCACCGACGACCTCGAGCGGATCGTTGTCCGCGAGCCCGCGTGTGAGCGTGTTGTCCGCGGCCCAGCACAACGTCGCAGCAGCCACAGCCGCCAGGCCCGCGAGGCCGAACGACGTGATGCGGTCGAACGCGAGCGTCGTGCCGCCGATCAACATCAGGACTACCGCTGCTCCTGCGCGACGACCAATCGGTTCGTGGTGAACGGCGCGCGCGAGCAAGACCGTGAACACCGCCTCGAGGTTCAGCGTGAGCGACGTCGCCGTTCCGCCCGCGCGCTGCACGCCCCACGCGAAGAACGACGGTGCGAGCGCTCCGCCGAGCAACGCCACGAGCGCGACGCGTGGGGCGTCGGCGCGCGCGAGCGCCCTACCCGAGCGCGCCGAGAACGGGCGCAGCACGAGCGCGGTGCCCGCGGCTCCGAGATACAACAATGCTGCCGTCGTCAGAGGTCCGACATCGACCCCGGCGCGCGCGACGAGCGGCGTCGTGACGCCGAATGCGACCGCCGACGCGAGCGCGAGGAGCGAGCCAGCCAGCATCGGCGACCGTGCGTGGTCCAGGCGCGTAGTGTCGCATGGGTGCTGGCGTCCTCGAGAGCTCGCGCGCCGCGGTTCTACATCCGTTCTCAGCTGCTCCTGGGAAACGTGCCCGCTGTGACCGCTGTGGTCACAGGAAGTACGGTCTCGCGCTGTCCGACGGGCCCAGGTGCGCGATGCTCGCCCGATGCCCGGCCCCCAGACGTCCCCCGAGCCCACGCGCCCCTCTGCGCGCAGGCGCATCACGATCGCGATGGGCTCGCTCGCCGCGGTCGCCGTCCTGATCTCGGTCGTGTTGCTCGCGCTCATCGCCGACGTCGCGGCGATCGTGGCATCGATGCAGCGAGACGAGCAGGCGATGCACGAGGGCTTGATGCTCGGTGTCGCGGTCCGCGAGCAGTACATCCACGAGGCGCACACGCTCATCGAGCGGACCGACACACACCTCGATCATCACCACACCTGGGTCGAAGAGGTCGCGCGCAGCGCGGCGCTCCTGCACGAGCGCGTCCCAGAGAGCGAGCGATGGCGCGTGCAGCGCATCGCCGACACGAGCACGGAGATCGACGAAGCCTTCCGTACATCGGTGGTGCCCGCGATGGCGGCGGGCGATCTCGATCGCGTGCGCGCCGAGCACCACCGGATCGATGCGCTCGTGACGCGCGCAGCAGGCGACGCCGACGCGGTCGCCGCAGCGCTCGAGCATCGGATGCACGAGGAGCACATCCGGGCCGAAGCGAGCGCACAGGCGGCCGTTGGCATCGCGGCGCTCGGAGGTCTGCTCGCGCTGCTGCTCGCCGGCTATCACGGCTCGCGCGTTCGGGCGCGCGTGCTGCGTCCCCTCGGCGAGCTCGTGGAGTCCACGCGGCAGATCGCCGCCGGACAAGTACCGACCATTCCGCTCGGCGGGGACGCCGAAGTGAGCGCGCTCGGCGGCGCACTCAGGCAGCTCGCGACGGATCTCCGCGAGCGTGAGGCACGGCTGCTGACGTCCGAGCGAATGGCCGCCGTAGGTCAGCTCGCAGCGGGCGTCGCGCACGAGGTGAACAACCCCATCGGGATCATCCGCGGGTACTTGCGCACGATGATCCCCGAGGCCCGTGAGCCCCAGCTCCAGGAAGAGCTCCGCATCCTCGACGAGGAGGCCAATGCTTGTCAGCGCATCGCCGAGGACCTCGTCGCGTTCGCGCGGGCGAGCGAGCTTCGGCCCGAGCCCATCGATGTAGCGGACGTCGTCTCCGACATCGCTCGCCGGCTCGAGGGCTCGGGACAGCTGCAGGGCGCTCGCGTTCGTGTCGACGTCGCGGCGTGCGTTCTGCCGTTGGACGTAGGACGTGTTCGTCAGGTCATCGCCAACCTGCTTCGCAACGCGGCCGCGTCCGCGCCCGACGCGACGATCGACGTCGTCGGCACGCGAGACGCGGACGCATATCGGATCGAGGTGCTCGACCGCGGGCCCGGTGTCGCGGCGGCCGACCGCGAGCGGATCTTCGAGCCGTTCTTCAGCAAGCACGCCGACGGATCGGGGCTCGGTCTCGCGGTCTGCCTCGGCGTGGTTCGCGCGCACGGCGGATCGATTCATGTCGACGAACGCGACGGTGGCGGCGCCGCGTTCGTCGTGTCGTTTCCGCGGATGCGCGAGCTGGCGGCCGCATGAGCGAAGCCCCCGCGCTACCGACCGTGCTGGTCGTGGACGACAAGGCGAACATGCTCACGCTGCTCGCCAAGGTCCTCGGGGCCGACGCGCGGGTGCTCAAGGCGACCAGCGGCGCCGCCGCGATCCGTCTCGTGACCGAGAACGAGATCGACTGCGTCGTGTGTGATCTCCGGATGCCCGATCTCGACGGCTTGGCCGTGCTCGATGCGGTGCGTCGGATCCGTCCGCAGGCGCAGTTCATCCTGATGACGGCTTATGGATCCGTGCCCAGCGCGATCGACGCCATGAGACGCAGCGCGTTCGACTACGTGACGAAGCCGCTCGAGCCGAACGAGCTGCGCGCGACGGTTCTGCGCGCGCTCGGAAAGCCGGCGGGTGTCAGCACCGAGATCGCGGCGTTCGACCCGCTTGCCGGGATGCTCGGTACGTCGATGGCCATGGCGGAGCTCTCGCGCGTCACGCGTCGCGTCGCGACGAGCGAGATGAACGCGCTGATCCTCGGCGAGACAGGCACCGGCAAGGAGCTCGTCGCGCGAGCGCTGCATGCGCTCGGTCCGCGCTCGGCAGGACCCTTCGTGCGCGTCGCGTGCGCGTCGACGCCCTCCGATCTGCTCGAGAGCGAGCTCTTCGGCGGTGCATCGGGAACATCGCGCGAGCGGCGGGGGCTGTTCGAGCAGGCAGAGGGCGGCACGCTGTTCCTCGACGAGATCGGCGAGATTCGCCTGTCGCTCCAGGCGAAGCTCACGCGCGTCCTCGAAGAGCGGCGTATGCGTCGCCTCGGTGAGGCCCGTGAGCGGGTGATGAACGCACGCGTGGTGGCCTCCACGCATCGTGACGTCGAGGCGATGACGCGCGAGGGCTCGCTGCGCGAGGATCTTCTCTACCGGCTTCGTATCGCGACGATCCATCTCCCACCGCTCCGTGAGCGGTCCGGAGACATCGCGCCGCTGGCGACGCACTTCCTCACCGACCTCGGCCATGGAGAGGGCGGGCGCGTAGCCACACTCACGCCGAACGCGGTGTTGCTCCTCGAGCGCTACCGGTGGCCGGGCAACGTCCGTGAGCTGCGCGCCGCGATCGCCGACGCGCGGCTCGCGGCAGTCGGCGACCGAATCGACGCCAACGATCTGCCGCCGGAGGTCCGAGCGGGGGGCGGCGCCGGGCCGATCGACCTGGCATCGATGAGCTACCAGCAGGCGCTCGAGGCCTCGCGGGAGGACGCGACCCGTCGCTACCTAGAGGCCGTGCTCCGGCGAACGAAGGGCAAGGTCGCGCAGGCGGCGGAGATCGCCGGGATCGAGCGCGAGAGTTTCTACCGCCTGTTGAGGCGCTACGCGGTGAGCCCGGACGATTTTCGTGGGGAATGAGTACATCCGTGCGGCGGTGCGCGAGGGCGGATAACGGCGACGCACGCGGCTCCCGGCTCAGCTCATGCTCGCGACGCCCCGTCGTGCTCTGGGGGCAGCGCCGTTCTTCGCGCGCCGATAGCCCTCGTTCGTCAACCGCCCGTCGTGGTGCGCACGATGCGTAACGCGTTGTTGCGAGCACCACCGCCACGGCGCCCCCGCGCCTCGACTCGAGGCGGGGGCATCCTCGTCAGGTAGTGACTGCGCCGGACACACGTGCGCGTGACACGACCATCACCGGCGGCTACGTCCGAAGCGGGTGGCCGCCGTGTGGCCCACGGATGCCGCACGTGAGGCATCCGAGCCGCCTTGCTGCGACGACGATCGCACGATTTGCACGGCCCCAGCGTTGCATCGCGGGCCGAACGTTGGAGCGCCTTGCTCCAACCGAACGAGAAGAGAGCCCATGCAACATTCGACTGAGACGATGATGAAGACGAGTCCGGCCGCGCAGAAGCGGACCGACCTCTCGAAGGTGGCCGCGTGCATCGACGCGTGCTTCGACTGCGCGCACACCTGTATCGCCTGCGCTGACTCCTGCCTCGGCGAGCAGCAGGTCGAGATGCTCAAGCAGTGCATCCGACTGAACCAAGACTGCGCCACGATCTGTCTGGCCACCGGCCAGATCATGTCGCGGCTCGGACAGGGCAGCGGGCCCGTGTCGCACGCGCTCATCCAGGCATGCGCGACGGCGTGCGCCGAGTGCGCGACCGAGTGCGAGAAGCACAGCAAGATGCACGAGCACTGCAAGGTGTGCGCGGCGGCGTGTCGTCGCTGCGAAGCGGCGTGCAAGGCGCTCGCCGCCTGAGCGATCGGTCGCCACCCTCGGCCGCGACAGTCGGCCGAGGGCCGTGGCGAGCGCGTGACCCCGACGGTCACGCTTGCAGAAGCGCGAGTCGCCGCCGATCGAGTACCGCGGGCGCCCGCTGCCCGCCTTTCGTGTGGTCCTCGATGACGCTGACGCGACCGCGGTCTGGGTCGATGCGCGCACAGGCGACGTGACCGCGCGCCGCACGGATCGCTGGCGCGTGTACGACTTCTTCTGGGCGCTCCACGTCATGGACCACGCGGGACGCGACGACGTCCAGCACCCGCTGCTCGATGCGGCGGCGTCGCTCGCCGAGCTGACGGCGCTCACCGGCCTCGTGCTCTGGCTGCGGCGGATTCCTCGACGGAAGCATCCGCCGTGCACCGCACCAGTCGAGTGATCGGCTCGAGCGCGACGACGAACGCTTACCGAGCGAGCCGCAGGATGGTACCGCCCGCGCCAACAGCCCAACCATCGGTCGCGCACGTCCCGTCGAGCGCGAAGATCGCCGCGTCCGTCGGTGCGGGCATCACCTCCCAAGCGCGGCCGTCGTAGTGCGCCGTCATGCCATGGGCGCCCATCACCCAGACGTCGCGGGCCGAGCTGCCCCAAGCAGCGTAGAAAGAGGCGTCGTCTCCGGCGATCCGCTCCGAGGCCCAGTGACCGTCGAGATAGTGGTGGACATGACCGTGGGACGCGGCCGCCCATGCCTCACGCACGGTCGGCGACCAGAGCGCCGTGGAGACCTCGCCGCGTGGCTCCTCGATTCGCTCCCACGCGCCGCCCGTCTCGCGTCGCGCCATCCGTCCGAGCGCCGAGAGCGCCCAGAGCGCGGAACCATCCTCTGACGCCCTCAGCGACGTGACCTGCATCTCCGTCGGTGACGCGTGTCGGGTGATCGCGGTCCCACCCCATTGAAAGAGCAGCCCGACCGCGGGCGACACCGAACCGCCGCCGAACCAGACGTCGTCGCGCGCACGGCCCGCCACGATGTTGAGCGCCTCGCTCACGCCCACGAGGCCGCGCGCGACGATCGTCCAGCGTGCGCCATCCCACCTCAGCGCGCCGTAGCGGCTCGCGATCCAGCCGTACTCCGCGTCCGAGAACCACACGCCGCTCAGGTTCTCGGTCGTGGGGGACTCGATCCTCGACCAAGCTGCCCCGTCCCAGTGCAGCATCGTACCGCCGTGACCCACGGTCCACGCATCGTCGGACGCCACGACGTGTACGGCCACGAGATCGACAGTCGTCGGTGAGCTGACCTCGACCCAGTGCCCGAGCTCCCCGCACTCCTCGCGGCCCGCGTCGAGCTCGGGAAGCGGCGCGGCATCATGAGCGCCCGCGTCGCGCAGCACGTCGGTGTCGATCAGGGCACCCGCGTCGGTCGATTCGCGAGGAGCTTCGAGTCCCGAACGCGCACCACACCCCAACACGCACGCGGCGAGGACGATGGAGACGCGCGTCATCGTCGTGCCCTAGCACGCTCGTGGGCTGAACGACCGCTCGCACGGTTTCACGGATGCGTGGCGTGATCGAGCAAGCGCGCGAGGGCGCCGGGCGAGAAGCCGACGAGCACCTGGCCATCGACGTCGAACGTCGGGACCGATCCGCGAGGGTTGATCGCGCGGAGCCGGGCGCGTGCGGTCGGATCGAGATCGACGTCGTGCTCGGTGAACGTGACACCCTCGGCGCGCAGCCACTGCCGTGCCTCTCGCGAGTACGAGCACCAGTCCGTCCCGTACAGCGTGATCGCGCCTCGCGCGCCAGCATCGCGTGCGACGGAGGCCTCGGCACCGCCGATCGCGAGCCCGCCCGCAGAAGCGGCGACGACGACCGGCACCCTCATCGGCCCCAGGAGCGGCGGAGGCGCTTGCGGCACCGTGGAGCCCGCTCGCAGTCGAGCGGGACGATCGGCCTCGAGAATGAAGTCGCTGTCAGCTGCCTCGTGTGCGGGTGGGATCACGTCGATGGGCTCGCCGTGCGTGATCGTCTCGATGACGGACGAACGCGCGTCGTGCCGCACCTCATCGCCATCGCCCGGCGCGCGCGGCCGCTCTGCGTCGGCGCCGCGCGATTGCGGGCTTGCGAGCTCCGGTCGCAGCGCGTCGCGAGAGGTCACGCCGCCAGTGCTGAGCGCGCTTGCGAGCACGAGCACGCTCGCGACGAGAGCCGTCGCCGCCGTCGCGCGAACGACCCCGCGTCCCACGCGCTCCGCATCGCCGTGTCTCACGGGCAGCCCATCCCCATGGGCACGAACGCCGCCGGGAGCACCACCGTCGTCTCGGAGCCATCGACGAGCACGCGGACGCGGATCTCGTACGTGCCGGGGAAGAGCATCGGCAGGTCGAGATAGACCATGACGCTCAGCGAGCGCATCGCGCCCGCGTCGATGGTGACGCTTCCGTCTGCCGCTGCGCCCATGACGCGGAACCATCCCATGCCCGGCGCGACGAAGGGGCCTCCCGGTGAGCCGATCGGTCGCAGCGAGATCTCGGTGACGAGCAGCGTGTGCGAAGTGGAGTCGGTGCTCGACACCTCGAGCGCGAACGTTCCGTCGATCCCAGGGGCGCAGCCGTGGTGGCAGTTGCACGCCTCGAGCATCGGCATGTCGGCCGAGAGCGAGAGCACGCCCGCCGCATCGCCACCGTTCGCGTCGATGCGCGAAGCCGCCTCCGTGTCCGCGTCGGCGGCCGCGGTCGCATCGGCTCCCGTGTCTTCGATCAGCAGGCTCGCGTCTGGGGCGCTGGTGTCGCTCCGTGCGTCGGGGTCGTGGGCGGCGGAGCACGCCGGGGTCGCCGCGACGACCACCACAACGAGCAGCGCGCGCGCGGTCGTCGCTAGCATGTGCGAATCATACCGCGCGCGCCCCGCGGTGCCTTGCGTCGACGCGAGCGCGGAGCACGACGGCGCGTGTCACCGGCGCGGCCACACTCCTCTTCGGTTCGATTGCGTACGCCGCAGCGCCGCGCCAGGCCGTGAAGGTCACCCACGATCAGACCCAAGGAGATCCCATGCGGCCGAGTGAGATGTTCATCGTGTCGTTCGCCGTTCTCGGGCTCGGCGCATGCTCGGGCGGAGAGTCTGGCCCCGAGCACCGCCATCCGGCGTCCCCGTCCGCCGAGCAGGTCCCCGAGGGCCGCCGCTCGATCGCGGTCCAGGTCGGCGCGAGCGGCTACAGCCCCAGCGAGGTGGCCGCCGCGGCAGGAGAAGAGGTGCGCCTCGTCTTCACGCGAACGAGCGACGAGGGCTGCGGCCAGCAGCTCGTATTCCCCGACCTGGATATCCGCCGCGACCTGCCGCTCGATGAGGCCGTCCCGGTCGACATCACCATGCCTACGAGCGGCACCATCACGTTCACGTGTGGCATGGGCATGTATCGCGGCGCCGTCGTCGTACGCTGATGGAGCTGTTTGGATCGAGGACACGCGCGTTCTCTCTGGCCGCGGTCGTCTGTGGTGTGCTCTCGGCCGCCGCGACGGCCTATGCCCTCGCCGCCGGTGATCGGGCTCCCGAGATCGGGCTCGACGATCTCGCCGGCAACCACGTGACCGTCACTGCTCTGCGTGGGCAGGTCCTGGTGGTCGCGTTCTGGGGAAGCTGGTGCGTGCCCTGCGAGTCCGAGATGCGGGCGCTCGAACGCCTCTACGTCGAGCTCCGCGCGCGCGGTCTCGCCACCGTCGGCGTCTCGGAAGACACTACGGACCACAACGTAGAGAATTTCTTGCGTCGGATCCCGGTCTCGTTCCCGATCGTGCGTGATGCGGACCACACCGTCGCTCGGCGCTACGCGCTCGGGCCCATGACGACCTTCATCTTCGATCGCTCGGGCGGTCTTCGACACATTCATCCCGGATTCCGCGCGCAAGACGCGGCGGTGATCGAGACCGAGCTGCGCGCGCTGCTCGCGGAGCGTTAGCCGTGATGAACGCGCATCCGCTGGTGGCCAAGATGAGATGGACGAGCTGCGTTGCGATGCTGACGACGTTGGGCGCGTGCGGCGAGCCCCGGGCGGCGCCAGCGCCAGCCAGCCCGGATCCGGAGCCACCGGTGAGCGCGACGACCTCGGACATCGATCCACCCGCGAGCGCCGGCGCGATCGGCCTCAACCCCGTCGCTGACGGCGCCAACGTCATCGCGACCTGGATCGAGCCAGCGGACGGCGAGGCACGACGCGTGCGCTTCGCGACCTTGGACGCCACGACGAGCCGCTGGAGCGAGCCATCGACCGTTCGTGAGTCGGACCAGCTCATCGCATACGGCGGGGCCGCTCCATGGTCGATCCGTGTGCCGTCGGGGATCTACTACGTGGCGATGCTCCAGCGCGGCCACGAGGCGGATGCCTCGTCCATTCAGCTCGCCAGCTCGCTCGACGGAGCTCACTGGACGGCGGCCCGGGCGCTCCACGACGACACCACCGAGACCGAGCACGGTCAGGTCGCGCTGGCGCTCGAAGGCAGCTCGATTCGCGCCGTGTGGGTGGATGGTCGCGAGATGGCCACCGGAGGTCCGATGTCGCTGCGGACCGCGTTGATCGGTCCGGATGGCGCGCTCACCGACGCAGTCGTCCTCGACCCGCGTGTCTGCGAGTGCTGTCAGACTACGACGGTATCCACGAGCGACGGCCCCCTGGTGGCCTACCGAGACCGCACCGAGAGCGAGGTCCGCGACATCTTCACCGTGCGCCGGAGCGCGGGTGGATGGACGCCGCCACAGAACGTGTATGCCGACGGCTGGGTGATCCCCGGATGCCCCGTCAACGGCCCGGCCGCAGCGGCGGTGGGTCGCCGTGTCGCGCTTGCTTGGTACACGGCCGGTGATTCAGGTGCGCGGGTTCGGATCGCGTTCTCGGACGACGCGGGCGCACGATTCGGTTCTCCCCACGACATCGACGTCTCGAGTCCGCTCGGGCGGCTCGACGTCGAGTGGACGGACCGCGGCGACGCGCTCGTGAGCTGGCTCGCGCCGACGGATCAGGAGAGAGAAGCCAGCCTGCGGCTCGCTCGGGTATTGCCCGACGGACGCGTGGGATCGGCACTCGAGGTTGCGCGCACGAGCGTGTCGGCGGCAGGCGGCGTGCCCCGTCTCGCGCGAATCGGCTCCGACGTGCTCGTATCGTGGACGGAGGCCGGTCCGCCCAGCCGACTGCACGCCCGACGCATACGCATCGATGCGGTGCCGGCACC
>JAYVCF010000247.1:0-6228 GCA_043750095.1 Deltaproteobacteria bacterium | reverse complement strand
AGGGATCGTCGGTGGTCGACGATCCAACGGCTCCGAAGCCGTAGGGATCGTCGGTGGTCGACGATCCAACACCTCCGGAGCCGTAGGGATCGTCGGCGGTGGGCGATCTGTGACCTCCGGAGGTCCCGGATCGTCGACCATGAGCGATCTGTGCCACTTGGCTCCGTCGCGCTTCGCGCCGCGGACGCACGCGCGGCCTCGCCGACAGACTTTCTGATCTTTTTTCGTCGTCGCACGCAACGCCAGCCGAGAACAATCGACATCTCTTTCACCGGGCAGCGGTCTCGGTGACCGGGGACGCGGACGGTGTGTCCGCACCGAAGAGTCTGCTCCCTGGCGTCGTTGCCGGCACGGGACCGCAAGCCAAGTGCTGACGCGGCAGGTGCGGTCGTACACATGTAGTACATGCGAAGGACCGCGCTCGGATCGGCCGAACGTGGCGCGCGTTCGTGGTGGTCGCCCGACGCGATAGACCAGGAGAGGTCTTCATGGGAGGGCGGACGCACGCCTTGCTCCGCCACGCGTGCTCATCTGCGCTCGTGGCTCGGAGCGCGCTCGCGCGTCGACACGATCGCGACGTCCTGCGGCGTCTGCCGCCGAGCGTGCGTGCTGAACGGCGACTGTCCGGTCGGCGCTCGCTGTCTGATCGATCGCGACGGGGACGTGCTCGCTACATCGTTGGCGGATGCCCGGGATTGAAGTGCGGTGCGGCACCGCCGACGTGCGCCTCACTCCGCGCGAGCGCCGAGCGCGACGGGCGCCCCGGCGGGCGCGAGTGTGCTTCCGATCAGAGCGCCGCCTGCGACGTACGTCGCCGTGTCGGAGGCGGGGAGCACGTCGTACGTGTAGTCGTGCGCGTACGGCACGAGCTCGGCCGTGACGACGCGCGCGCCGTCGAGCCAATCGCCCGGGCGCAGGTCCGAGAACAAGCGGCCGTCCGCCGTCGGGTGGCCGGGGCTGATCTCGAGCACGCGGCCCGTGTCGAGCTCGACGCGCACCATGCGGTGCTCGCCGCCGACCCAGGTGCGGTGGATCTCGGCGATCGGTACGACGGCGAGCGCGCCGCCCTCGGCGCTGTAGACGAGGTCGCCCACGACGAGATCCGCGATCGAGCGCTCGCCGCCCGGCGTGGCGATCATCGTGTCGGGCGATGCGCACGTGCAGAGCGGTGCGCAGCCCGCGGGGCAGGTCCCGCTCGAGCCCGGTGTGGTGCACTGCGGCCCTCGACTAATGGGCCCAGCGGGGTCGCAGCAGATCTGTCCCGCCGTGCAGCACGTGTCTCCGCAGCAGAGCCCGGAGCCGCACGTCGTCGTGCACGGCAGCGGCGTGCACGTGCCGCCCTCGCAGTACTCGCTCGCGGCGCACGCATGGCCGCACGAGCCGCAGTTCATCGGGTCGTTGTAGGTATAGACGCAGGTGCCATTGCAGCAGGTGTGCGGCGCGAGCCCGCAAGGCGTACTGCACGCGCCAGCGTCTGCGCGGGGGCCCGCGTCGGTGCCGGCGTCGCTCGCGGCGGCGTCCGTCCCCGCGTCCGTCCCCGCGTCCGTGCCGGCATCGCTGCCCGCGTCGCCGGCGCCACCATCGACGGGGCCTGAGTCGACACCCGTGTCGAGGCCGATCGATCCGCTGTCGAGCCCTGCGTCGCGCGCGCTTCCGTCGGTGCCCGCGTCGCGCGCGCCTCCGTCTGCGAGCATCGCGTCGCCGCCGTCACCGTCTCCGGGCAGCGTGGTCGAGGCCGGACAGCCCGCGAGCACCGTGGCGGTGAGCACGAGCATCGAGAAGGTTCGTACGTAGCCCATCGCGGCCTCCCTCGTTGTTTCGACTGCGTCGCATGAGCCTGACGCGTCTCGGCGCGGAACGCACCTGTCACGTCCGCTGCGCGCGAATCGACCGAATCGGTGCTCTAGCGGCGGGCGGTCTGCCCTATCCCGAGCGTGATGCCGAGGGCCCGATCGAGGTCGCGGAGTCGCTCGACGTCGAGTGCGCCGGCGTAGTGGGTCAGCTTCGACTTGAACATCAAGCACAAGAAATCGCAGCGCGCGGCCGACGTCTTCGGCACGCCGTGGTCCGGGCCCACGACGAGCTCGGTGGAGATGCCGAGCACCTCGCTGTAGACCGGGGCACAGACGACCGTCGAGACGTCGTCGTTCCCTGCGATGAAAGCCCGTGACACCACCAGATAGTAGCCGGGCTTATCACCACGCTCGGCGACGCGTTCGCGCGTCCGGTAGAGCTCGCCTCGCCTCGCGTCACGGCTTGGCCTGATCGGACACGAGCGCGCGCGCTTGACGCGCCAGCCGGTCGCGATGCTTGGCGAGGATCGCTCGCTCGCTCTGCTCCCGGTCGCTCTGCCCGACGCGATCGAGGTGCTCCTGGACGGCGCGGCGCACGAGCGCCGAGCGGTTCGCCCTCGCCCCGGGCCTGCCCGCGCCCAGCGCGCGATCCAGACGCGCGAGCGTCTCCTCGTCGATGGTGATCGCAATGGTCTTCATATTGGCCATGCTAATGGTGTGACACCATGGGGGCAACGCTCTCTGACCCGTGGAACGCGCGATCGCCCTCGTCGAATGAGCTCAAGCGCGTAAGCGCAGCCGGCGCCACGCGAGCAGCGCGAGCAGCAGCGCCGCGAGAGAGACCGGTGGCCCGCTCGGCGTCACGCCGCAGCCGCCGCAGTGGTTCGGGCAGTCGATGTCGGCGGCGCGATTCAGCTCGTGCGTCACGTTGATGCTCGTCCCGACGTAGCCGCCGGTCGAGAGTGCGAGCACGAGATCGTCCGTGAGCTCGGCGGGCGTGAGGCGTGTGCGCAGGCGCGTCAGGTAGGCGCCGGGAAGCGCGGCGCTGACGAGCGCGACGTCGGCGGCCGCCAAGTGCATGCTCGTACCGGTGCCGCTCGTGTACGACGCGAGCGTGACGAGCGAGGGCGGCTGGGCGTACTCCGTGACCCAGTTCGTCTGCGTCCCGGTGCCCGAGAAGAGGGCGTTCTCGAAGCGCGCGTCGTAGTCGAACGTGCGCGTGCTCCAGTCGAACGTGATCGCGCCGCGGTCCACCTCGGCGTTCGGGAACGTCGCCGTCCGCATGCGCTGCTCGGCGAACACGAAGAGCTCGAGCGACACGTCGGCGCCGACGCCCGCCGCGATCATGCGCAGCGGCAGGGTGAGCGAGAGCCCGGGTGACGAGATGCGCACCGGCGCCATGCGATCGACGCCGGTCATGGGCGCGAGGCGGAGCGCGACGAAGTTCATGCCGAGCGAGACGTAGTAGTCGATCGTCGGACGGAGCGCGGCCGGCACTTCATAGCCGTGCGCTTGCAGCCACGTGACCAGCGCCATCGCGTCGGTGCTTCCGATGGTCGCCGTCTCGTAGGGGCCGACGACGCCCTCGTGGAAGACGTGGACGGGGCCGGCGTCGGAGAGCGCGATCGTACTGGCATCACTCGCCGTCGGAGCACTCGAACCGTTCGCGAAGAGGCAACCGCTGCACCCGCGCCCGCAGTACTGCGGCGGACACGACGTACGCGGCGGCGCCGGCGCGATCATCTGGATCGTGGTCGCCTGCACGAGCGACTCGAAGAATCCGTTGTCGCCGACCTCGACCGTCGGCGTTCCCATCACCGGCAGCACCCAGACGAAGTCCGCGGGCTGCCCGGTGTACTGGATCTGATCCCACAAGATGCTGGTGCTCGGGCTCGAGAGGAACGCCATGCGGTGCGCGTTCACGATCGAGACGGTTCCCGTGGGGTTCGGCGGCGCGAAGCAACCGCCGCATGCGCTGGCCCGAGCGGGAACGAGCGCGAGCGCGGCGCCCACAGTCAGAAGCGCGAGACGTGAAGTCATGGAGAGCCCCCTCCGACGAGCGTGCGTCAGTTCGTCGTCGCGAGCCAGCCCGGCACGAGATCGAGCGTGGTGCTCAGGCTTGGTTCCAGGCGCGGAAGCCTTCGCGCCACGGATAGAGCGCGGCGATGAGCACGGACATCCCGACGAGGATCGCGATCGGTCCCATGTTCTCCATGTGATGGTGGCCCTGGCTCTCGTCGATCAGGTGGACGACGCCGTGCGCGACGTTCGCGAAGAGGCAGAGGACCATCGCCGCGAACGACGTGCGCGGTCGGAGCGCCACGAGGACGAAGCCCATGCCGAGGCCGAAGTCGGCGCCGTTGTGCATGCGCATGAGAGAGATCGTCTCGGGATCCCAGGTGCGGCCGATGCCCGTCATCAAGCCCATCGCGGCGCCTGGCGCGAAGACACCATAGAGCCCGGTGGCGACCATCGCGGCGCCGTTCAAGAGGCACGTCGCGCGCAGTGCTTGGATCCTCATCGAGTCATCCCCCTCGTTGCGAGGCGACGATACCAGAGCGAGTGCGAGCGCGAGTTCGTGTGATTGGTTTCACCGTCCGCCGAGCACTGGGGTGAGGAAGGCGGCGTCTCTCGCGCCTCGTCCTACTCCCACCTCGAGGAAGCCATGCGAATGCACCGCTCTCGTGTGCAAGGCGCGACGTCGCCCTGCGCGCTCTGGTTGCTCATCACGCTCGCGCTCTCCATCGCCGCCTGCGACACGACGCCACTGCGTCCTCGCACCGCGCCGCCCATCCAAGCGGCCGAGGGCGACCTCGTCGGCGGCACGTATACCTACGAGCGCCCGGAGGTCGGCTCGATCGCCATCGGCGGCGGCTGGTGCACCGCGACGCTCGTCGGACCGCGGCTGGTCGTCACCGCATCACACTGCGTCGACTACACATCGCGCGACTCGATCGGCAACTACGGCACGTTCGAGATCCGGCGTCGCTCGGGTGACAGCCAGATCTATCGGGTGCAGCGCATCGCCGCGTACATGGACGGCGGCGAGGTGATCGGGCCCGACGACGTCGCGCTGCTCGAGCTCGCCACGGCGGTGCCCGCGGACGTCGCCACACCCGCAGGCCTCGTGAGCACCGAGCCCGCGCGCGGGACGCCCGTCACGATCTACGGCTACGGCTGCCAGATGCGCGGCGGGGGCGGCCCGTTCTCGAAGCAGAGGCTGCGCGCGAGCTGGGGAACGGTCACCTCCACGCTCTGCCCCGGCGACTCCGGCGGGCCGACGATGACCGACGAGGGCCTCGTGGTTCAGACGAACAGCGGTTACTACAGCGGCGACCGCGGGCCCGATGAGTTCGGTCGCGTCTATCGCGTGCGCACCCGCATCGACGACACGGTGCGTCGCTGGGGCGACACGCTCGGCGCCGGCATGGCCGCTCCACCTCCGACGGCAGACGCGGCGGTCGGTCCGGGCGACGCGAGCTCGGGCGGCGCACGCGATGCGGGAGCAGGCCCGGTCGACGCCGGACTCGCGCCACCGCCACCACCGCCCGCGGGAAGCGGCTGCGCACAGGCGACATGCGAGCTCGCCACTGCGCTCGTCGGCTGCGGCTGGTGCGACGCGACGAGCCGCGGCATCCGCATCGGCGCGCGCGGCGAGGCGCTCGAGGCGTGCAGCAGCGGATTCCGCGTGGACGTCAGCGACTGCGGCAGCGTCGAGCGCAGCACGTGCGGACCTTGGAGCGGCTTTCCGACGTACACCTGCCGTCAGGGCCGTACGCAGTTCGTGCGCTGCGCCGAAGGCAGCGTCCCTGAGTTCCTCACGTGCCCGAGCGGATACCTGTGCAACGCGGGGAGCACCGAGCGTCTCTGCTACCGCTGACGCGATCCGCTGGCCATCGGCGCGGGCTGCCGGGCGGCTGCGTCGGTCCTCGCGTGCGCGGTCGGCTGCCACGTCGTTCCGCGCCGCGCACCGAGGTAGTTGAGCACGGCGAGCAAGCGGCTCGCCTTGAAGTCGGGCGCGAGCCCTCGCCCCATGCGATCGAGCTGGACCTGGTACCACGCTCCTTGGATGACGGCGTCGAGCTTGGCGAATCCCGTGGCGAGCTTCACGGGGCGCGCGTGATCCACGCGGCCCTCGAGCAGCGCGGCCGGAAGGTCTGCCTCGACCGCCATGGGGCGCGCGAGCCCGACCACGTCGACTCCGCTCGCGAGCGCCGTGTTCATCCCGTCGCGCGTGCGAAGACCGCCGGTGAGCATGAGGGGCGTGCGCACGCGAGCGCGAGCCTTCTCGACGTACGCGAGGAAGAACGCCTCGCGTCGAACGGCGCTCGCGCGTGTCGGCACCGTCTCCTCGAATATCTTCGCCGACTCGTACGTGCCGCCCGAGATCTCGATCAGATCGAGCCCACGCCCGTCGAGGTCCTCGAGCACGGCC
>JAYVCF010000246.1:0-53686 GCA_043750095.1 Deltaproteobacteria bacterium | reverse complement strand
ACATCGTCGTCGTCGCCGTGATCTTCGCGCATGCGACGTGGCATGCCCGCGACGGCCTTGCGCTTGAGCGCGTCCTCGAACGAAGCACCACGCGGCTTGTGGTGCGTGCAGGTCGCCGTGTCTTTCAGCGGCGGCGGCCAGCACTTGAGCATGCACTCGCCCTCTTCCGCCCCGGCCACGCCGTCCACAGCTTCGCGCTCGCGCAAGACGATGAAGAAGGAGCAAGTGCCGCAGCGGCCCGTGAGGTCGCGATCCATTCGCCAGAGCACTGTAGCCGAAATGCGGTCACACCTGACGCATGTACGTCCGCCGGATCGCGGTTCTCCTGCTCGGGGCGCTCACGGGTTGCGGGGCTCCGATGGCCGGTCCGGACGCGGCCACGATCACCGATGCCGCGCCGAGCATCGACGCGAGTCGCATCGATGCCAGGGGACACGCGGACACGAGCGTCGATGCCCCGGTCGATGCCGCGAGCTCGGATGACGCAGCGCCCGACGTAGGGGCCGACGCGCGCGTCTGCACGCCCGGCGCGACGCAGAGCTGCTACGGCGGACCGAGCGGTACGTCCGGCATCGGCGCGTGCATGCCGGGCATCGCGACGTGTGTGGCCGACGGCAGCGCGTTCGGCGCCTGCATCGGCAGCGTCGCGCCGATCGCCGAGGACTGCGCGACCACGGCGGACGACGACTGTGATGGAACCGTCAACGAGACGGACGCGGGGTGTCTCTGCATCCCCGGCGCGGGCGCGTCCTGCTACGAGGGGCCCACCGGCACGTCGGGCGTCGGTGCGTGCGCGCCGGGAACGCATCTCTGCGCAGCCGATGGCGTGAGCTTCGCAGCGTGCACCGGCGCGATCACGCCGCTCGCCGAGAACTGCGCGACGAGCACCGATGACGACTGCGACGGCATCGTCGACGAAGGCTGCGCGTGCGCGCCTGGTGCGTCGGCGTCGTGCTACTCGGGTCCGGCCGGCACCGTCGGCGTCGGTCCTTGTCAGATGGGTACGCATACGTGCGCGGCCGACGGCCTCTCGTTCGGCGCGTGCATGGGCGAGGTCACGCCGGTGGCCGAGACGTGCACGACACCGATCGACGACGACTGCGACGGCATGACGAACGAGAGCGGTGTCGGCTGCGTGTGCGCGCCGAGCACCACGCAGAGCTGCTACGACGGCCCCGTCGGCACCGTGGGTGTCGGCGCGTGTCACCGAGGCAGCGCGACGTGCAGCGCCGACGGCACGATGCTCGGTGCGTGCATCGGCGAAGTCACGCCGGTGGCCGAGACGTGCACGACGCCGATCGACGACGACTGCGACGGCATGACGAACGAGAGCGGCACCGGCTGCGTGTGCACGCCGCGCAGCACGCAGAGCTGCTACGACGGCCCCGCGGGCACGAACGGCGTCGGCGCGTGCCATGCGGGGAGCGCGACATGCAGCGCCGACGGCACGATGCTCGGCGTGTGCATGGGCGAGGTCACACCCGTTGCCGAGACGTGCACGACGCCGATCGACGACGACTGCGATGGCCTGACGAACGAGAGCGGCACCGGCTGCGTCTGCGCGCCCGGGTCCACGGCGTCCTGCTACTCGGGGCCGGTCGGCACGAACGGCGTCGGCCTCTGCCGCAGCGGGACACAGACGTGCAACTCGCTCGGCACCGGCTACGGCGCCTGCATCGGCGACGTCATTCCGCGCGCCGAGGACTGCACGACAGCCGGCGACGACGACTGCGACGCGATGACGAACGAGGGCTGCACCACCGTGCACTACGCGGCCGACGTCCAGCCGATCTTCGCTGCGCACTGCGCGCCTTGCCACACTACGTTCGGAAGCGGAGGGACCAACTTCGCGTCGAGCTACGCCGCGTCCCAGCTCGCCTCGGGTGCCTGCGCGGGTCACACCATCGGCTACTGCACGCTCGTGCGTGTCCTGAACGGCTCGATGCCCTCGGGCGGCGGCTGCACGGGCATCCCCAGCAACGACGCCGGCAACGCGAACTGCCTCACGGCCGCCGAGCAGACCACGCTCTCGGCCTGGATCGCGTCGGGCCAGCTCCCCTGATCTCCGCGCTCGTCAACCGAGCGGTAGCCACACGACGAGCAGCGCACCCGGATCGGCGGCGAGCACGATCGCGTCACCATGGTGTGCGCGCGCGAGCTCACGAACCAACGCGAGACCGAGGCCCGTTCCCGGCTGATGCGCCGTCTCGGGTCGTTCCACGCGATGGAAGCGCTCGAACACGCGCTCGCGCTCGGCGAGCTCGATGCCGGGCCCGTGATCGCGAACGCGTAGCTCGACGCCGGGGCGGCCTCGGCGTGCGGCGCGAACGAGGGCGATCTCGATGCGGCGATCCGTCGCGCTCGCAGCGTACTTGAGCGCGTTGTCGATCGCGTTGGTGACGATCTGCTCCACAGCCGCCGCGTCGAAGACGAGCTCCACGGGCGCGTCGGGCGAGCGCACCTCGAGCTCGAAGCCTTTGCCGCGCGCATGCGAGCGCTGCGCCTCGACCACCGCCGCGACCTGCGTGCGTAGATCGCCGCGGCTCGCGCGGAGCGGTCGGCGCCCTTCTTCCAGGCGCGAGATCTCCAGCACGTTCTCGACGAGGCGCGCGAGGCGCACGCTCTCGCTCACGAGCTCCGCGTGGACCTTTGCGCGTCGCTCGTCCGACACCAGCCCCTCGTCGAGCATCTCGGCGTGCATGCGCAGCGTGGTCAGCGGCGTGCGCAGCTCGTGGCTGACCGCGGAGACGAACGCGCTCTGCTGACGCGCGAGCTCGGCGGCCCGCTGCCCTGCGCGAAGCATCAGCGCGGCGGCGAGCGCGGTGAGCGCGAGCAGCCCGACGAGCATCGCGATCTCGAGCCAGAGGGCCCTGTCGAGGGCGTGCTGAGCGCGCGTCAGCGGCGCGATCGGCGCGCAGAGCACGACGTCGGGCAAGAGGTCGCTCGCAGGCGCGCGCGCAGCGCACTCGCTCGCCATCGCGTCGGACGAGACCACGCTCGGCGCGTCCTCTTGGACGGCGCGTGCGATCGTCTCGGGGACCCAGCCCTCGGTGATCCGCGCGCGATCGAGCACCACGCCATCGAGCACGCGCTCCTCTTGGTGCGAGACGACACGCGCGAGGACCCACGTTGCGCCGAAGACACGCAGCGCCATGGGCGTGTAGTCGACCTCGATCTCGCCCTGAACGAGCGGAGGCAACGCGGGTGCGGGCGGCGCGACGGGACGAGGTGACGGGCGCAGTGCCGCCGACTCTTGCGGGGCGATCTGCGGGGCGATCGTGTCGAGCGACACGTCACGACGCGCGACGCGGGGGATCACGCGGCCGCGAGACTGAACGCGCTCGTACGCTTCGACGTCCCCCGACTGCGCCTGGGTGATGTCCGTCGCGATGAAGTTTCCGACCTGCGCGAGCGGGTTGTCGATGACCGCGCCTGCGTCGGGCGCGCCCGCATCGCGGCGGACCGGACGCGGCGTGAGGGGCTGGACGACCTCGGGTGCGCTCGTGATCAACGCACCCGCGCTCGCTCCGCCGAGCTCGCGAAGCAGGGCCGCGCGCGCGTCGTCGTCGAGCGAGCCGAGCACACGGGCCGCGCGCTCGGTCACGGGTCCGGGATCGACGGAGTAGGGAGTGCGAAAGGTTCCGTCGGGATCGAGCTCGAAGTGCCCCACGATGCGCGGGTCGCCCGTCTCCGCGGCGAGCGGCGAGATGGCCACCGGATCGTTCAGCGCGAGCACGTCGGGCGGCGAGTAGTAGTGGCTGTAGACGTAGAAAGGACGCTCGTCCTCGCGCGCCGCGAGCTCACGCAGGCCCGCATCGACGGCGCTGCGTGCGCGATCGAGACCCGACACGAGTCGTGCGCGTTCTTCGGCGAGGCGTGCATCGCGCTCGCGCAGCGAGCTCCAGAGCCAGCCCCCTGCGAGCAGGAGCACCGGCAGCGCCAGCGCGAGCACGGACGCGATCGCCGCGCGCGACGATCTCATCGCGCGCTCGGCTCGAGCCGGTACCCGAGGCCGCGCACCGTGGCGATCGAGGCCTGCCCGTCGGGGATCGCGCGCAGCTTCGCGCGCAGCTGCTGGACGTGGACGTCGATCGTGCGCGTGCGGATGGTCCCGTCGCGATAGCCCCAGACGTCGACGAGGAGCTCCTCGCGGCTGGCGGTGCTGGGCGCGCGCTCCGCGAGGTAGGCGAGGAACATCGTCTCGCGGAGCGTGAGGCGCAGCGTGATCGAGCCGAGGCTGAGCTCGTGCCGATCGAGATCGAGCAGCGCCGCGCCGATCGCCACGCGCTTCTGCGAGCCCGGAGCGCGCGGGCGCCTCAACAAGCCCCTGCTGCGCGCGACCAGCTCGCGGATCGCGAAGGGCTTGGTGACGTAGTCGTCTGCGCCCGACTCGAGGCCGAGCACCACGTCTTCTTCCGCGCCCTTGGCGGTCAGCACGAGCACCGGCGTGTCGTCGCCGCGCGCGCGCAGCCTCCGCAGGACTTCGAGGCCGGGTAACGTCGGCAGCATCAGATCGAGCACGACCAGGTCGAAGCGCTCGCGCGCGAGCCACGCATCGGCGAGCCCACCGTCGGCGGCGCGCGCGGGCACGAAGCCACTCATCGCGAAGAGGCTCTCGAGCCCATCGAGGATCGCCGGCTCGTCCTCGACGAGGAGCACGCGCGGAAGCGGTTCGAGCGAGGAGGCAGACATCGACTCGCGCAAGGGTGCCATCGTCACCCGACTCGTGCCGCCCGGGGATCGCATCGGAACGGCATGGGCTCGTCGTGGTCCGGACGCCGCGCCCGCGCTCGTAAGACTTCGGTAAAGACGCGTTTGACGAAGCTCTTACGAGCACCGCGTGGTCGCGCCGTCAGGCTGGGTCGCATGGAGGCTCACGATGATCGACGCACGATGGAAGTCCCTGGTCCCCGCGACTCTCGCGCTGCTCGCCGCATGCGGGTCGGCGAGCGATCTCTCCGGCGACGCGACGCGCGAGGCGGGCACGAGCGACGGAGGCGAGACGCTCGCGCTCGTCGGGCTCGCAGCGTCGGCGCTCGATCCCGACGAAGCGATCGCGAGCCCAGCGATCGAAGCGCTTC
Source organism: Deltaproteobacteria bacterium (assembly GCA_043750095.1). Lineage (GTDB taxonomy): Bacteria > Myxococcota_A > Polyangia > Polyangiales > Sandaracinaceae > JBBSAT01. The sequence goes on along the minus strand of JAYVCF010000246.1, from coordinate 48,605 downwards.
GAGCGGCCGGTCCGGCGGGCCTCGCTGCGCTGCTCGACGCGCATGCCGACGCCGTGGCGCGGCTTCGAACCGCTCCGCTCTCGGGTGATCGCGACGCGATCGACGGGCTCCGCGAAGATCCCACGCTCGTGCGACTTCGTGCGGCCATCGATCGCGTGGCGGCGCAGCGCGACGCCTTCGCGAGCGGGCTCTACTGGTACACGGATCTCGACACCGCACGCGTGGAAGCGGCACGCAGCGGGCGCCCGATCCTCTCGCTTCGCTTGCTCGGTCGCCTCGATGAAGAAGCGTCGTGCGCGAACAGCCGCTTCTTCCGCTGGCTTCTCTATCCGAGCCCGGCCGTCCGCGAAGTGCTCGCGGGCTACGTGCTCCATTGGTCGAGCGAGCGCCCAGCGCCCCACATCACCATCGACATGGGCGACGGTCGGACGATCGAGCGGACGATCACGGGAAACAGCATCCACTACGTGCTCGACGCGTCGGGCCGCGTCATCGATGCGATCGCGGGGCTTCACACGCCGACCGACTTTGCCGAGCGCCTCCGCAGCGCACGCGCGATCGCCGAGCGGTGTGGGACTCGGTATGCCGATCGCGATTGTCTGGCGACGCAGCACCAGCGCCTCCTCGACGAGACGCGAGCGGCGTGGAGCGCGCTCGGTGATCGTGTGCCGACGTGGGACGCGCTCGTCGCTGCGGATGCTCCGACCGTCGCCGCGCCCGACGCCGCGATGGCGATGCCGATCACCGTCGGCAAGATGAGCATCGAGATGCCCATGCTGCGACTCATGGATCCCCGGCCCGCGTTTCTGGCGCCCTCCCTCGTCGCGTGGGACGCGGTCGCGCGCATGGCGTCGGCGTCGCCCGCTTCGTACGTCGAGACGATCACCGACGAGGCGCGCGCGCTCGGCCGACTCAAGACGGGCAACCCCGTCGATGCCGCGCTTCTCGCCGGGACGTACGAGCGCACCTGCGAGGACGCAGTGCGCAACCGCTTCACCCTCGACCGTCGTCTTCACGCGTGGCTCGCGTCGGCCGACGTCGCGAACGACTTCGTGTCGCTCAACGCGCGCATCTACACCGAGCTCTTCCTCACGCCCGCGAGCGATCCGTGGCTCGGCCTGCGCGACGCGAACGACTGGGACGTGCTCGAGGTCAGGGGCTCGACCGGCGTCCGGAACTGACGCGCTCGCGTGACACGATTCGTGAGAAAAGAAACGTGTCGTCGCGAAGCGGCCGGCTCGCTCACGAATCGCTTGCGCGAGGGCTTCTCAGCGAGGACGGTAGCGGCGCCGACGTTGGGAGACCGCTCGCACGTCGCGCACGAGGAGGCTCTCGAATGGGTAAGGCGATCCGACGCGTGGCGGTTCTCGGTTCGGGCGTGATGGGCAGCGGCATCGCGGCGCACCTGGCGAACGCGGGCTTCTCCGTGCTCTTGCTCGACATCGCACCGAAGGATCGGCCCGGCTCCGCCGGGCACTCTGGCGAGCCGAAGGATCCGAAGGCGCCGCGCAACGGGGTCGCGGCCGCGGCCCTCGCGGGGCTGGCGAAAGCGAAGCCCGCGGCGTTCTTTCATGGCTCGAACGCCAAGCTCGTGAGCGTCGGCAACCTCGACGACGACCTCCCGGAGGCGGGCGCCTGCGATCTGATCATCGAGGCGATCGTCGAGCGGCTCGACATCAAGCGCGGCCTCTTCGAGAAGCTCGAGAAGGTCGTTCAGCCGCACACGATCGTGGCGTCGAACACCTCGGGCCTGCGCATCCACGACATGGTCGAGGGACGCGGCGACGGATTCAAGAAGCGCTTCCTCGTGATGCACTTCTTCAATCCCGTGCGTTACATGAAGCTGCTCGAGCTCGTCGCGGGTCCGGAGACGGATCCGGCCACCGTCGCGACGATCGCGAAGCTCGGCAAGGAAGACCTCGGCAAGGGCATCGTCGTCGGCAAGGACACGCCGAACTTCATCGGCAACCGCATCGGCATTCACTCGATGATGACGACGATTCATCTCATGCTCGAGATGGGCCTGACGCCCGAGGACGTCGACAACATCACGGGTGTGCCGATGGGGCACCCGAAGAGCGCCTCGTTCCGCACGGCGGACATCGTCGGCCTGGACACGTTCGTGCACGTCGCCGACAACTGCTGGAAGGCTCTGCCGGACGACGAAGAGCGCGCCGTCTTCGAGGTGCCCGCATTCATCCGCGCGATGGTCGAGAAGAACATCCTCGGCGACAAGACCCGGGGCGGCTTCTACAAGCGCGACAAGGCCGACACGCTCACGCTCGATCCGGCCACGCTCGCGTATCGGCCGAAGGGCGGCGATGCGGGCATCGCCACGGCGACGAAGGCGATCTCGAAGATCGAGTCGCCGGTGGAGCGCGTGAATGCGCTCGTCAAGACGCGCGGCAAGGTCGGCACGTTCTCGTGGAAGGTTCTCTCTCGCGCGATGGCCTACGCGGCGCGCCGCATCGGCGAGATCACCGACGACGTGGTGGCGATCGATGACGCGATGAAGTGGGGATACAACTGGGAGCTCGGCCCCTTCGAGACCTGGGATGCGCTCGGCTTTGGCAAGACTCTCGCGCGCATGGAGAAGGACGGCATCGCCATCCCCGAGCGCATCAAGGAGATGTCGGCCAAGGGCGCGCGCAGCTTCTACAAGCAGACGAAGAAGGGCCTCGCCGTCTGGAGCTTCGCCGAGGGCAAGCACGTGCTGCGGCCCGCGGATCCGCGCGAGCTACCGCTGGCGAAGGTGCGTCGTGGAGAGGCACCGGTGCTCACGAACGCGGGCGCGGACGCGTGGGACCTCGGCGAGGGCGTGCTCGGCATCACCTTCAAGACGAAGGCGAACAGCATCGATCCCGACGTGATCGCCATGCTGCACGACGCGGCCGAGAGAGCGGAGAGCGACTTCCGCGCGATCGTGATCGCGAACGAGGGCGAGCACTTCAGCGTGGGTGCGAACCTCTTCGGCGTGGTGATGGCGGCGGGCCAGCAGCAGTGGGACCAGCTGCGCACGCTGGTGAAGGGCTATCAGTCGGCGACGCAGCGCCTGAAGTACGCGCGCGTTCCGGTGGTCGCTGCGCCCTACGGGATGACGCTCGGCGGTGGCCTCGAGCTCTGCTTCGGAAGCGACGCGGTGCAGGCCGCGGCCGAGACGTACGCAGGCCTCGTCGAGGTCGGTGTGGGCCTGATCCCCGGCGGCGCGGGCACGATGAACATGCTCTGGCGCGCGCTCGACGCGAACGTGCAGGGCGCGACCCTCGACACGTACGCGATCGTGACGCAGGTGTTCAAGAACATCGCGCTCGCCAACGTCGCGACGTCCGCCGTCGAAGCGCAGCACTTCGGCTACTTCAGGAAGAGCGATGGCGTGAGCTTCGATCGTGCGCGTCAGCTGCATGAAGCGAAGGCGCGTGCGATCGGTCTCGCCGCGAGCGGCTACCATCCGCCGATCCCGCGCGCCTACGTCCTTCCTGGCGAGAACGGCATCGCGACGCTCGGGATGATGATCGACACGCTCGTCGCCGGTGGTTACGCGAGCGCGCACGACGCGCTCATCGCGCGCAAGCTCGCCGTCGTCCTCAACGGTGGCCCGTCGGGCCACACGCACGAGGTCACCGAGCAAGAAGTGCTCGACCTCGAGTGCGAGGCGTTCATCAGCCTCTGCGGCGAGCCGAAGAGCCAAGAGCGCATGCAGCACATGCTCATGAACAACCGCCCACTACGCAATTAGCCCGTACGCAATTAGGAGGTACGCATGTCCACCGTCGTCATCGTCGATGCAGTTCGCTCCGCGGTCGGTCGCGCCACCAAGGGCTCGCTCGCTCTCCGTCGCCCCGACGAGCTCGCGGGCGAGGTGATTCGAGCGCTCCTCGCGCGCAATCCGAAGGTGAGCGCATCGGACGTCGAAGATCTCGTGCTCGGCTGCGCGATGCCCGAGGGCGAGCAGGGCCTCAACGTCGCGCGGCCGGTCGGCTTGCTCGGTGGCCTTCCCGAGGAGTGCGGCGCGGTCACCATCAACCGCTTCTGCTCGAGCGGCCTGCAAGCGATCGCCATGGCGGCGGGTGAGATCCTCGTCGGCAGCGCGGACACCGTGATCGCGGGCGGCGTCGAGTCCATGACGATGGTGCCGATGACGGGCTACAAGCTCAGCGCCTCGCCCGAGGTGATGGAGAAGTACGCGAGCGTCTACACGCCGATGGGCATCACGGCGGAGAACGTCGCTGCGAAGTTCGGCATCACGCGCGAGCAGCAGGACGCGTTCGCGCTCGCCAGCCAGAAGAAGGCGGCACAGGCGATCGAGACGAAGAAGTTCGAGGCCGAGATCGTCGAGGTACACGGCATCAAGTTCTCCGCGAGCGGCGAGCGCCAGATGTTCGCGTTCACGCGAGACGAGCTGCCGCGTCCCGACACGACCGCCGAAGGTCTCGCGGCGCTCAAGCCTGCGTTCAGCGCCAAGGGCTCCGTCACCGCCGGCAATGCCTCGCCGCTCTCGGACGGCGCAGCCGCCGCGATCGTGATGAGCGAGGCGAGGGTGTTTGCGCTCGGGCTCGCGCCGCTCGGGTACTTCCGGCACTTCGTCACGGTCGGCGTCGATCCGTCAATCATGGGGATCGGTCCGCTTCCCGCCGTGAAGAAGCTCCTCGCCAAGACGGGCCTCACGATCAAGGACATCGATCTCATCGAGATGAACGAGGCCTTCGCCAGCCAGTCGGTGTACTGCGCGCGCGAGCTCGGCATCCCCGACGAGAAGCTGAACGTGAACGGCGGCGCCATCGCGCTCGGTCATCCGCTCGGCTGCACGGGTGCCAAGCTCACCGCCACGCTGCTCCACGAGCTGAAGCGTCGCGGGGGTCGCTATGGCATCGTCACGATGTGCATCGGCGGCGGACAGGGCGCGGCTGGACTCTTCGAGCTCGCCAAGTGAGCGCGGCTCGCGCCTCGGTGCTCGGGCTCGGCCTCGTGGCGGTGGCCCTCGGCTGCGCACCGTCCGCACCGATCATCGACGGCGGCTCCCGCGCCGACGTGGGGCCGATCGACGCCGCGCTCGACTGCGTCGCCGTCTGCACGCGATCGGCTACTTCGAGCTGCGAGTGCACGACGACCTGTGCGAGTCATTCGATCACCGCCTCGTGCACGGGCTCGACGTGTCAGTGCACGCGTGACGGCACCGCCACGGGCACGTACACGTCGACCGCCTGCGATCCCGCGCCGTTCCTCAGCGCCTGCGTCACGATGACGGATGCCGGCGCGGCCGCCGTCGATGCGGGCTCGGACGCCAGCCTCGACGCGTTCGTGGCGCCCGCTTCGTACACGAGCGAGACGCGCATGATCACCTCGAGCGCCGTCGCGCGCACCTTCGTCCTCGCGATGCCCAGCGACATCGCATCGCGCGGCGCGCTGCCGCTCGTGTTCTCCTTGCACGGCGACGGCGGAAGCGGCGCAGGCATGCGCACCGCACTTCCGCTCGAGGCACATGGGCCCGCGACCGGCGCGGTCTACGTCTATCCCGACGCACCCGGGGGCAGCTTCGAGTACTGGACGTACGCCGGCCGCACGCGCGAGACGCAGTTCGTCACCGACGTGATCGCCGCGCTCCATACCGAGCTCGCGATCGACACGGGCCACGTGTTCATCACGGGCTTCAGCGGCGGTGCCACGATGGCCAACGCGCTCGGCTGTCGCCTCGGGCCTACCGTGATCCGAGGCCTCGCGCTTCACTCGGGCACGCTCTACTCGACAGACGGTCCGACGGGCCCCGAGTTCACGTACACGGGGAGCGGCGGCGTGAGCTGTGCGCTGCCCGACGCGATCTTCGTCTGGGGCGCGAGCGACATGACGAGCGGCGTCTCGTTCACCGAAGGCCAGGGCGTGCGCGACAACTACCTCGCCACCGCGAGCTGCGCCGCGACCACCATGAGCGGCCCCATCGCACCTTGCGTCACCTACGACGGCTGCACCCACGGCGTCGCGTGGTGCCCGATCCCGGGCATGGGCCACGCGATCTGGCCGAACGCGGCCGAAGCGATGTGGGACTTCTTCCGCGCGCTACCCTGACACGAGGGCGCTCTTGCTTGCCCTCCGAGCGTTCCAAGGGAACGTTTGCACGGTGCGCGCGGCGTGCGACACCGCTCTTCGCTCATGAGCACGAAGAAGAAGGTCTCGCTGACCGGCGTGAAGCCGACGCACTCGGCGCCGCATCTCGGCAACTACCTCGGCGCGATTCGCCCCGCGCTGCGCATGGCCGAGCAGTTCGACGGGATGTACTTCATCGCCGACTACCACGCGCTCACCTCGATGCGCGATCCGGCGGCGCTGCGCGCTTCGATCTACGACGTGACCGCGACCTGGCTCGCGTGTGGACTCGATCCGAGCCGCACGCTGCTCTACCGGCAGTCGGCGATCCCCGAGGTCTTCGAGCTCGCCTGGATCCTGTCGTGTGTCGTCGCGACCGGACAGCTCGAGCGCGGTCATGCGTACAAGGCCGCGGTGGACGCTGGGGAGGCACCCAACGCGGGGACCTTCTATTACCCGGTGCTGATGGCCGCCGACATCGTGCTCTACGACTGCGACGTGGTGCCGGTCGGCGCGGACCAGAGGCAACATGTCGAGCTCGCGCGCGACATGGCCGCGCGCGTGAACCACCTCTGGGGCGCGGGCACGCTGGTCGTGCCGGAGGTGTTCTTGTCGGATGCGCCGCTCGTGCCGGGGCTCGACGGAAAGAAGATGAGCAAGAGCCTCGGTAACTCGGTGCCGCTCTTCGAGGACGCCAAGTCGCTGCGCAAGCTCGTGATGAAGTTCGTCACCGGCAGCGAGCCGCTCGAAGCGCCCAAGCCGAGCGAGGGAACGACCGTGTTCGATCTCTACAAGCTCGTCGCGTCCGACACGGAGGTCGAGGCGATGCGCAGCAAGCTCGGCGCAGGCGGCGCCTACGGCTGGGGCCACGCGAAGCAGGATCTCTACGAAGCGATCGAGCGAGAGCTCGGCGACAAGCGCGAGACCTACCGTGCGCTCCGTGCCGACGAAGCGAGGCTCGACGCCACGCTCGAAGAGGGCGCGGCGAAGGCCCGCGTGATCGCACGCCGCACGATCGATCGCGTCCGCGGCGCGATCGGCATCGACGGCAAGCGCTGAGGCGCGTGTGCGTTTTCACCGCGGCAGGCGTTGACGGCTCCGTTGCAAAGTGAGAAGTACGACTTCTCACTACTGACAAGACGAAGAGGCCGCCCATGACGCCGTTTCGCATCGTGCTCTCGATCGCCCTCGCGCTCTCGTTCGCCTTCGGGTGTGGTGGAGCCGGCGTGCCCGAGACCGGCGACGCCGGGCCCACGCGCACCGACGGCGGCATGCACGGGGGTGACGACGCTGCGTCGCCGACGACCGACGCGGGCACACCGACCCACGACGCGAGCGCGCCCGCTACGGACGCGTGGGTGGCGCCGGGCACCGATTCCGGAACCACGACCGGTTCGCGCCCCGACGCCGTCGGTCCCCACACCGTCACGATGTCGTCCACGATGCTGACGGGCGCCACCGCCGTCGCGTTCGTGCCGACGCTGGCCGCGGGCGAGCGCGCGCCGCTCGTGGTCTTCAAGCACGGCTACCAGCTCTCGACGACGAACTACGCGATGCTGCTCCAGCGCATCGCCTCCCACGGCTTCGTCGTGATCGGCGTGAACACGTCGAGCAGCTTCATCGGCGGGCCGACGAACATCGACGAGCGCGATGCGATCCTTCACACGATCGACTGGGCGCTCGGTGCGGCGCCCTTCGCCGCCAGCGTGGACGCGACGCACATCCTGGTGATGGGACACAGCCGTGGGGGCAAGGATGCCGTCCTCGCCGCGGCTGCCGACACGCGCATCACTGCGGCGCTCTTGCTCGATCCGGTGAACGGCTGCGGCCCGGGGATGGGCTTCAGCGCGACGTGTCCGGACGCGGCGAGCGCGACCGAGGCCGGCGCGCTCACCATCCCGGTCGGCGTGATGGGCGAGACCAACGATGGGTCGGGCGGCTTCATGCCCTGCGCGCCCACGGCGCAGAACTACGCGACGATCTACGCGGCCATCCACGCCTCGTCGTGGGCGGTGCAGTGGACCTTCGCCGACGCGGTTCACATGACGTTCACGGACGACGGCGGCGGGACGTTCGGAAGTTTCTGCGCGATGGAGCCGACGAACGTCGCGACGCTCCGCGACGACATCCGCACGATGTCGGTCGCGTTCGCGCGCTATCATCTCCGTGGCGAGACGGACATGGCAGCCTGGCTCACCGGCGCGTCGGTCCCGACGGGCATCACGCGGGTCGGTCCTTGACGGCGAGAGTCGCGCGCAGCGCATCGCCGAAGAAGCCCGCGGCCCAGCCCGCGCCGCATCCGCGCGTGAAGATGTCGGTGCTGGCTCGCATGAGCGGGGTGCCCGCGGCGACCATCAAGCACTACGTCCTCGCAGGCCTCTTGCCCGAGCCGACGCGCACCGGTCGGAACATGGCGTACTACGACGTCAGCATCGTCGATCGCGTGCTGCGCATCAAAGAGCTCCAGCGCACGCGCTTCTTGCCCCTCAAGGTCATTCGCGAGGTGCTGGACGAGTCCGAGCGCGAAGATCCCGACGAGACGGTGGCCGCGACGATCGCGCGCGTTCTGGCTCACGATCGGAAGGGCGAGCGCCGCACGCGGGCCGATCTGCAGCGCTCGGGCCTTCCGCGAGCGCAGCTCGACTGGCTCGTGAGCACGGGCCTGGTGCGTCCTAAAAAGGACGGCAAGAGCGAGGTCTTCGAAGGCGACGATCTCGAGCTGCTCCGTCTGCTCGGCGCAGCGCGCAAGGCAGGACTCGACCCCGAGATGCTGCCCCTCGAGGTGCTCGGCGAGTACGGTAACGCGCTCGGCGCGCTCGTTCGCGCGGAGCTCCAGCTCTTTCGTGCGGGAGTGTTGCCGCGCGCGGGCGCGAACCTACCTGAGCTCACGCTCGCCGCGACCGAGCTGAGCGAGAGGCTCGTCGTACTTCTGCGTCGGAAGATGTTGCTCCCGACGCTCGAGGCGCTCGTGCGTGAGTCCTCGCCGAAGCCGAAGAAGTAGCCGCGCGCGATCGGTCTCGGCCGGAGTCGTCCGCGAAGCGGACGCGACACAATTGTGTCGGCCCGGCGAGCCGGGCACTCCGGTCGAGATCAGTGGAAGCTGACGGCGATGTCCGTGCTCGCGGTGCCGAGCAGGGCGTGGATCGTACCGCTGCCCGTTCCCGCCGTGACGAGCCTCGCCGTCGCGCCGACCGCGGGGCTGCTCGCGAAGAGGTCGTCGCTGGTGACGCTGATCGTTCCGACCGAGCCCGTCGCGATGCTCCAGCGGATCGCGTTGACCGTGAGCAGCGCGTTGCCCGAGGCATCGTTCGCGCGGCACGCGAGGTTCGTCGCGGTGCTCGTCGTCATCGCGGCCATGGTCACCGTGATCGGGCCGCTCGTCAGGCCGGGGAAGTTCAGGTCGCGCGTCACGGCCGTGCGCAGCTCGCCGCAGAGCAGGGTCGCCGCCGCCACGAACGTGATGTGCGCGCGATCGATCTCGTGCCCGCTCGCGTCGAGCACGATGACGTCCGCCACGCCCGCGACGTCACTGCCGACGTGCGCCTGGATCAGTGTGCCGTGGTCGTCGGTCGTCGTGCTCACGCCGCTGATCGTCACGCTCGTGGCTCCGCCCATCAACGTCGCGTGGTCGAGCAGGGTGGCGGCGCTGTTGTGCTGCCGGATCTGCACCATGGGCGAGGCGCCCACGGCGATGTGCTGATTGAGGTCGCACTCCCCGCCGAACACCCCCTGCCCGCAGAGTCCGTCGCTGATCTGCCAGACCGTGTGGCCTTGGTCGCCGAGGGTGGTCGGACCGGTGAGCGAGCTCCCCCCACCGAGACATCCGGGGAGACCAGTGAGACAGCCGAGGACGGCGAGAACCGCGAGACGTGAGCGCATACGAGCCTCCGAAGTGGATTGAGCCAAGCTCGCTCCCGTACAGCAGACGTCGTGCCATCCGAACGAACCGCGAATCCGAGGTGATTTTCGTGCGTGGCCCAACCGGGCGCAACGGCGTGTGAATCGGCAGCACGCTCGTACTACGCTCGCGCGCCATGCCTGAGCTCGACTACGCGGATCTGCTGCCGATCGGACATCACGACGAGACGCCCTGGAAGAGGCTGAGCGGCGAGTTCGTGTCCACGTTCGAGGGCGGAGGCGAGTCGTTCTTGCGCGTCGATCGCGCGGCGCTCACGACGCTCACGCGGCAAGCGATGCACGACATCGCGCACCTCTTGCGCCCCGCGCACCTCGCGCAGCTCCGCAAGATCCTCGACGACCCCGAGGCCTCGCCCAACGATCGCTTCGTCGCGCTCGACCTCCTGAAGAACGCGAACATCGCGGCCGGCGGCGTGTTGCCGATGTGCCAGGACACCGGCACCGCGATCGTGATGGGGAAGAAAGGTCAGCGCGTCGTCACGAGCCACGACGGAACGAGCGACGAAGAAGCGATCGCGCGCGGCGTGTTCGAGACCTACGCCAAGGACAACCTGCGCTACTCGCAGCTCGCGCCGCTCTCGCTCTACGAGGAGAAGAACACGGGCACCAACCTGCCCGCGCAGATCGAGATCTACTCGACGAGCGGTGCGCACCACGACGAGGACGCGTACCGCTTCCTCTTCATGGCCAAGGGCGGCGGCTCCGCGAACAAGAGCTACCTCTATCAAGAGACCAAGGCGCTCCTCAACGAGAAGAGCCTGATGGCCTGGCTCGAGGAGAAGCTGCGCTCGCTCGGCACCGCGGCCTGCCCGCCCTATCACCTCGCGATCGTGATCGGTGGAACAAGCGCGGAGCACACGCTCAAGACCGCCAAGCTCGCGAGCGCGAAGTACCTCGACTCGCTGCCGACGACGGGAAGCATGTCGGCGCACGGCTTCCGAGACGTGGAGATGGAAGCGAAAGTGCTCGGGCTCACGCAGCGGCTCGGCATCGGCGCGCAGTTCGGCGGCAAATACTTCTGTCACGACGTGCGCGTGGTTCGGCTACCGCGTCACGGCGCGAGCTGTCCGGTGGGCATCGCGGTGAGCTGCTCGGCGGATCGTCAGGCGCTCGGCAAGATCACGAAGGACGGCGTGTTCCTCGAGCAGCTCGAGACCGACCCGGCGCAGTACCTTCCGGACATCGCGCATCAGCAGCTGGGCGGCGAGGTCGTGGGCGTCGATCTGAACCAGCCCATGAACGAGATTCGCGCGACGCTGTCGCGGCATCCGATCAAGACGCGGCTCTCGCTGACCGGCACGCTCGTGGTCGCGCGCGACATCGCCCATGCGAAGCTGAAAGAACGGCTCGATCGCGGCGAGGGCCTGCCCGACTACATCAAGCAGCACGCCGTCTACTACGCCGGGCCAGCCAAGACGCCTGCGGGCTATGCGTCCGGCAGCTTCGGCCCGACGACGGCGGGTCGCATGGACAGCTACGTCGATGCGCTGATGGCCGCGGGCGGCAGCCACGTGATGCTCGCGAAGGGCAACCGCAGTAAGCAAGTCACCGATGCGTGCAAGAAGCACGGCGGCTTCTATCTCGGCTCGATCGGCGGCCCTGCGGCGCGCCTCGCCCAGGACTGCATCAAGAAGGTCGAGGTCCTCGACTATGCCGAGCTGGGAATGGAAGCGATCTGGAAGATCGAGGTCGTGGACTTCCCCGCGTTCATCGTCGTCGACGACAAGGGTAACGACTTCTTCGCCTCGCTGAGCGGTGCGCCGAGCGGCAAGGGTCTCCCGCTCGCGCACTGACCGGCCGGCCTCCGATCGGTCAGTTCGGGACGCACGCGCTGCGGCGGGCCGCGTCGTCGACCAGTGCGAGACAGTGCTCGAGCGCCGTGCAGCGCAAAGCGTCGTGAGTGCACTCCACGTGGCAGGCCAAGCGAGCCGACGCGTGGGCGACGCAGATGGCGCTCGTGCAATCGGCGTCCGTGCGGCACGACTCGCGACACACGGGTGAACCGCCCGCGCTCGGAAGGTCGCAGTAGACGCAAGGCGCCGCGGTCGATCCGCATGCGCTCCCCGCTGCGACGAGACACCTGCCGTCGCCGAACCCCACGGCGCTGCAGTTCGACGAGGCGCAGTCGTCACTCTCGTCGCAGCCCGCGCCGACCTCGCGCGGGGCCGCGCACGTGCATGATCCGCCCGCGAGGTCGCATCCGAACCCGCCGGCCCGAAAGCAGTGGTGCGCAGCGTCGCGGCATCCGCAGGCATCACAGCGCGCGTCGGGGTCGGCGGCACTCGCGCACGAGACGATCACGCCATCGACGCAGGTCAGGCCTTGGTGGTCTCCCTCGTACGCAAAGCCTGCCGGGCAGAGCGTCCCGCACCCGTCGGGAGCGACGCCCGACGTTCTCAGGCATGCGCTCCCGGCGCCGCACTCGCGCGCGCTCGTGCATGCAGACGCGCACGCGCCATGCACGCAAGAGCTACTCGCACAGTCCGCGTGTTGCGAGCAGCCTGTTCCTTCGGGGCAGAGCCGGAACCGAGGCGGCTGGTCGCAAGGAGCCGGGGGCGCGCAGCCGACGCAGACCATGAGACACACGCGCACGAGCCCAGGGTGCCGCACACCTCGAGGCTATCACCCTGGTTGCTCGGCCGACGCGGCCGCACCAAAACGCTCGGCCTGCCGATGTCCGACGACGACGAGATCCTCCGCACCATCGCGCTGCTCGAAGCGATGGTGGACGACCGCACCAAGCTCGCGGACATGCCGCGGGAGGTGCGGCGTCAGCTCTTGATCGCGGCGGGCAGGCTCTCGCGGCCCGAGCGCGGCGAGCTGCGCAAGCTGCGCAAGGCCATCCGGAAGAAGGAGAACAAGAACGAGCGGGTGGCCGCCGAGGTGCTGCTCGAGAGGACGGGCATCCGCCAGGCGCGCAAGGTGCCGTTCTTCGTCACGCCGCCGCAGCTCAGCGATGGTGACGCGTCGCGCGCGAACGAGCCGCCGCCCATCGGCGTGCTGTTCGAAGAGCGCAAGTGCTACGTGTGCAAGCGCGCGTTCCGCGAGGTGCACCACTTCTACGATCAGATGTGCGGCAAGTGCGGCGCGCTGAACTGGGACAAGCGCAACGCGACGGCTGATCTCCGCGGGCGCGTCGCCGTGGTGACGGGCTCGCGCGTGAAGATCGGGTACCACGCGGTCATCAAGCTGCTGCGCGCGGGCGCGCGGGTGATCGCGACCACGCGGTTTCCTCGCGACTCGGCGGCTCGCTATGCGCGCGAGCCGGACTTCGCCGAGTGGAGGGATCGGCTGACGATCGTCGGGCTCGATCTGCGCCACACGCCCAGCGTCGAGGCGTTCTGTGCGGAGCTCGACCGCACGCTCGATCGCCTCGACTTCATCGTGAACAACGCATGTCAGACCGTGCGTCGACCGCCGGGGTTCTATCGCCACCTCGTGGACGCCGAGCTCGCGCCGCCGCCGACCGAGCTGCGGTCGCTCCTCGCGCTCAACGATCAGCTGCACGCCTCGAGCGCGCTCGCGCGGCGCGCGTCGACGCCGGGGATCGCCGATCCGGTGGCGCTCTCGCAGGTGGCGCTCCTACCCGAGGAGCTCCGCGAAGACCTCACGCTCTTTCCGGCAGGCAAGCTCGACGCGGACATGCAGCAGGTCGATCTGCGCGGTCGCAACAGCTGGCGACTTCTCTTGCACGAGGTCTCGACGGTCGAGCTGCACGAGGTGCAGCTGGTGAACGCGATCGCCCCCTACGTGCTCAACGGACGCCTGCGCGCGCTGATGAACCGCGTGCCCACGAACGACAAGCACATCGTGAACGTCTCGGCGATGGAGGGTCAGTTCTATCGCGCGTTCAAGACCGACAAGCATCCGCACACGAACATGGCCAAGGCCGCGCTCAACATGATGACGCGCACGTCCGCGGCCGACTACGTGCGCGACGGCATCCACATGAACAGCGTCGACACCGGCTGGATCACCGACGAAGACCCCATCGAGATCTCGACCCGCAAGGTCGAAGAGCACGGCTTCTCGCCGCCGCTCGACGTCGTCGATGGCGCCGCGCGCATCGTCGATCCGATCATCGATGGATTCCGAACCGGCAAGCACCAGTTCGGATTGTTCTTGAAGGACTACGTCGCGATCCCTTGGTGACCGGCGCGGGAGACGACGCTGACGCGACGCGCAAGCGGGCGCTGGGGCCCCGCGCGCAGCGGGAGGAGCGAGCGACGACCGGAACGACGGGGTGGGGCCCCCGAGCCGGCTCTGCCGGGCGGGGCGGGGCCGCGTATCGGCCCCGTAGAAACTAGAGCTGACGTACGATCCGCACGGTCTCGCCCGCGGGTACGGTCACCGTCTCTTCGTGCATCGTGCCGTCGGTGGTGCGCAAACCGATGCGGTGCGAGCCGGCCGAGACCGGCAGATCGCGCACGGGGGTGTTGCGACCGGTGTCGCGTCCATCGAGGAAGACGCGCGCCCAAGGCAGCGTCTGGATCATCAGGTGACCGCGACCGCCAGCCGGCACAGGTCGCTCGTGCGTCGGTGCGGGCGTCGGCGAGGCGGTCGAGGCGGTCGGCGGGTCGATGCGGCGCGGGCCCGTCGTGGGCGCGGGGATGGGCGTCGGCGTCGGACGCGGCGCAGGTGTCGGCGTCGCGGTGCGCGCCGTGGTCGCTTGGGGTGCAGGCGTGGGCGTGCGCGCCGTGGTCGGTTGGGGTGCAGGCGTGGGCGTGCGCGCCGTGGTCGTTTGGGGTGCAGGCGTGGGCGTGCGCGCGGTCGTCGGTTGGGGTGCCGGCGTCGGCGTGCGTGCGATCGGTGCCGGCGTCGGCACGGGTGTCGGCGGCGGAGGCGGCGGAGGCGGCACCGCGACGAGCGTCGTCGGCGGTGGGAGCGGTGCGATCACCACGGTGGTCGGAGGCGGCGTCGGAACGGGAACGGGCACGATGGCCGCGATCGGCGTCACCGCCGGGAGCGGCGGGCTTCCGACCTGCGGTGCGATGGGAATCGGCACCGGCGCCACCGCGATCGCGACTCCTCCCATCGGGCTGAGCGCCACCTCGATCGAGGAGCTGCCGTTCGCTTGCACCGAGACCGTGCGCGTCGCCGAGGCGTAGCCATCCGCTTGCAGGATGATCTCGTGATCTCCCGCGGCGACGTTCTCGAGCCTAAGCGGCGCGCGACCGCGGACGGTTCCATCGACGAGCACGTTCGCGCTCGCGTCGGCCGGGCTCGTGCGCACTTCGATCACGCCGACCTGCGGTCGGTTCAGCACCAAGAAGCCGATCACCGCGATGGCAGCGAGCGCGAGCGCGCCGAAGATCGCACCGACGATCATCGGACCGCGACGCTTCGCTGCCTGCGGCGGCGGCACGCGCATCTCCATCGTCTCTTGCGCGCGCTGCTGCGGCGGCGCGCCCGGGAATCCCGGCGGCTGCATCATCGCGCCTTGTTGCTGCATGGGCGCGCCGGGCGGCGCCATCATCGGCCCACCCTGCATGGGCTGCGGCATGGGCATCGGTCCGCCCATCTGCTGCTGCTGCGGCTGCTGAGCGAACCCGCCCTGCTGCTGCGGGTACGCTTGCGGCGCGGGCATCATGGGCTGCGAGGGCGGAGGCATCTGCGGCCGACCGCCGGCTGGCCCGGGCGATCCCACGACACGCATGGGCGCGGACACGGCCACCGCGTTGTGGCCGAACTGCGGCGAGGGCGCAGGCCCGGGCGGCGGCGCGGCCAGGGTCTCGCTGTGGAGCTGGATCGGCTGTCCGTGACCCGGCGCCGCGGTCGCAGGCGCGGCTTGGTCGGGTCCGCGCGCGAGCTCTTCCTGATCTTCGGCGGTGAAGAAGATCTGCGTGGCCTGGCCCATGAGCTCGTCGCCCTGCGTGGCCCCACCTCCGTCCATCATCTCGTCGAAGGGCGAGCTCGAGATCATCGTGCTCTCGCCCTGAAGCTCGGGCGGATCTCCGTCGTCATCCGCCGCTTGCGCGTTGGCGGGAGCCTGTCGCTGCGGTGGCGGCGGCGGACGTCCGGGCCCACTCGCCGACCGGCTCGGAGGCGGCGGCGGCATGCTCTGCGGGGGACCGACCTTGGCGAAGAGATCGAGACGACCCTTCTCCTTGGCGATCTCCGTGGCGAACGCGGTGCGCATCCACGCCGAGAGCTTGCTCGTGCCGAAGGGCGGTCGCTCCTTGGCGATGTACGACTGCAGCGCCTCCTGCATCTCGCCCGCGCTGCCCCAGCGATCGGCGACCTCGCGCGCGAGCGCCTTCATCACGATGGCGTCGAGCTCGGGCGGCATGTCGGGGATGAGCTGCGCGAGCGGGGTGACCGTCGCGTTGCGCACCTTCTCGAGCGTCGTGAAGTCGCTCTCGCCCACGAAGAGACGCTCGCTCGTGAGCATCTCGTACATGCACGTACCGACCGCGAACACGTCCGAGCGGTGATCGACGGGCAAGCCGCGCACTTGCTCGGGCGACATGTAGCCGAACTTGCCCTTCAGCACGCCGGCCTGCGTCTTGGTGTTCCGGGCAGCCGCCTTCGCGATGCCGAAGTCGATCATCTTCACCTGGCCCTCGTACGAGACCAGGGCGTTCTGCGGGCTCACGTCGCGGTGGATGATGTTGAGCGGGCGACCGTGGCGATCCTTCTTCCGATGCGCGTAGTCGAGCCCCTCGCACATCTTGCTCCCGATGAACGCGCACATCGAAGGCGGCATCGACTTCCGCATCTTGCGGAAGCGGTTCATCAGCTGGAGGAGGTCCTTCCCCCAGATGTATTCCATGGCGATGTAGTGGGAGTCGCCGATCTTTCCGAGCTCGTAGATCGGGGCGATGTTCGCGTGGGTCAGGTGCCCGGCGATCTTCGCTTCGTCGATGAACATGCCGATGAAGTCTTCGTCCTCCGCCATCGTCGGCAGGATTCGCTTGATGGCGATGATCTTCTCGAAGCCTTCGATGCCGAACGACTTGGCCGTGTAGACCTCGGCCATGCCGCCGACCGCGAGTCGATCGAGCAGAAGATATTTTCCGAACGGGATGACGCGGATGTCGGGCTTACCCGGCACTGCGGCCGCCGCCGGATTTCCATTGGGGCCTAGACCACCCATTCGAACCTCGAGTGCGTCATTGCTCTCCGCATGGTGCCCTGCGTCTGAGCAATCGATCAACGACATCTTGGCTCGAAACCCCAAATGTGTGGGCGCTCGTAGTGAATCATCGTGCATCGCTCGTGGTGCGCGAGCCGTGGCCACGAGGCCCCAATTGAGGGTCCAAGGCCCCTCGAACTACGTGGTCGAAGCTAGGATCGTGCGAAACTCAGGCCCTCGATGACGAAGCCGCGCTGGTTCGAGATCGCCGACGAGGGCTGGGCGCGCGTCGCCGCCTCGCGGCCCATCGAGCGGCTGATCCTCGAAGCGGTCCAGAACGCCTTCGACGCCGGCGCGGCCAACGTCTCCGTCGACGTCGAGAGGGATCGCGTGGTGGTCGAGGACGACGCGCTGCGCGGGATCGCCGATCCGCGCCTCGTCTACACACTCTTCCTCACCGACAAGGCCAGCGATCCCACGCGGCGCGGGCGCATGGGCCGCGGACTGAAGGAGCTCGTCGCGAGCGGCGAGCGTGCGGTCGTCGAGAGCGCCGGCACGCGCGTCGAGTTCGACGATGCCGGTCGCCACGTCACGACCTGCGAGCGCGATCGCGGCACGCGCGTCGAGGTGTTCCGCGCGCTGAGCGACACGGACCGCGAGACGGCGGAGTCGGCGCTGCGGCTCGTCATCCCGCCGCGCGGTGTGTCGCTGCGCATCGCGGGCAAGGTGATGCGCCGACCGCGCACGGTGCTCGCGCTTCCGAGCTGCGAGCTCGAGACGGTGATCGTGGACGCGGGCGTCGAGCGCTCGGCCACGCGCAGCACGATGATCTCGGTGCACACGCCGCGTCGCGGAGAGCCGCCGCACCTCTACGAGATGGGCATCCCGATCGCGCCCTGGAACCTGCCCTGGCACTGCGACGTGCAGCAGCGCGTGCCGCTCTCGCAAGGTCGTGATCTCTTGCCCGAGCGCTTCGTGCTCGCCGTGAAGGCCACGCTGCTCGAAGCGATGATGCATCGCCAGCTCGGCGCTCGCGATCTGCGCGCCGACTGGGTGCAAGAGGTGCTCGCGCGCTGGCCGCTGCGGGACGCAATCCTCGATGCCTACTGCTCCAAGGTGCTTCCGCGCGGGTCGGTGCTCGACGGAAGCGTGCGCGCCAACGATCGCGCGCGGCAGCTCGGGGCCCACGTCGTGCAAGCGCAGACGATGTCGCAAGGAACCTATCTCGCGCTCGCGCGTGTGCTCGAGACGGCCGACGACTACGTGCGACGTCGCTCGCGCGAGTTCGTGGGGCAGGACGTGGAGCCGGACGAGACGCAGCGGGCGTTCGCGGACGCAGTGCGCTGGCTCGCGCGCCGGATCGCCGGCAGCGTGGTTCGCGTCCGATTCTTCGCGCGTGATCCGAGCGACGCGGGCCTGCTCGAGGACGCGACCACCGACGGACAGGCGCGGCTCATCTCCTTCAACGTGCGGAGCACGCTGCGCTGGGACGATCTGCTCGATCCGGCGACGATGGGCGTGGTGCTCCACGAGCTCGCGCACCTCGTCACGCTCGAGCACGATCACCGCTTCATCGATCGCCTGCAGTTCTTGGGCGGTGCGCTCGGGCGACTGCTCGCGGAAGGTGGAAGCGAGCTGGGGGCGAAGCTGCGTCGCGGCGATCCCGATCGCTGAGCCCTCGCCAAACGCGCTTTGGCGCCCCACGCGGCGCGGGCGCTATGCTCGCGGCCGATGCCGTCCCCCTCGTTCGCGTCTCGCGTCCGTCATGCGATCCCTGCGCTGCGCGAGGTCCACGGCAATCCCGCGCCCTCGCCGCCGCAGCTGCCGATCATCGGGCACCTTCCCTCGAGCGGGATCGCGCGGCTGGATGTTCTGCTGAAGCTCGCGCTCGAGCTCGGGCCCGTGGTGCGCTTCGAGCTGCCCTTCGTCACGGCGCACCTGCTCTCGTCGCCTGATCACGTCGAGCGCGTGCTCGTGAAGGAGCACCGCCTCTTCTCGAAGAAGACGCGCGGCTACGATCAGCTGCGCCAGTTCCTCGGCAACGGCCTCGTCACCAGCGAGGGTGATTTCTGGCTTCGCCAGCGGCGGATCGCGCAGCCGGCCTTCCACAAGCAGCGCATCGCCGGCTTCGCCAAGACGTTCGTGCGCTGCGCGGAAGAGCTCGGCCTGCGATGGGAGCAGGATGCCAAGAGCGGCCGCACCATCGATCTGCACGCCGACATGATGAAGCTGACGCTGCGCATCGCGTCGCTCACGCTCCTGTCGGCCGACACCGGCGACCGCGCGAACGAGGTCGGCGAGGCGATCGACCTGATGCTTCACGAGTCGGTCTCGCGCATCAACAACCCGTTCCGTCCTCCGGACTCCTGGCCCACGCCGGCGAACCGACGCGCCGAGCGAGCGATGAAGACCCTCGACAAGGTCGTGCTCGACATCATCGACGCGCGAAGAAAAGGAAAGCGCGAGGACGACCTCCTGCAGATGCTCCTCGAGGCGCGGGATGAAGAGACCGGCGAGGGGATGACCGATCGTCAGCTGCGCGACGAGGTCATGACGATGTTCCTCGCGGGGCACGAGACGACGGCGAACGCGCTCACGTGGACGTTCGTTCTGCTCTCGCGCTTTCCGCAGGTGGCGCGCTCGCTCGCTGCCGAAGCGAGCACGGTGCTCGGGCCCGATCGATCGGCCACCGCCGAGGACGCCACGCAGCTCGAGGTCTCACGACGCGTGCTGAGCGAGTCGATGCGCCTCTATCCGCCGGTCTGGGTCATCGGACGCTCGCCAGAAGAAGACGTCGAGTTCGACGGCTACAGCGTCCCGAAGGGCTCGCTCCTCTTTCTCTCGCCCTGGGTCACGCATCGGCTGCCCTCGCTCTGGGACGATCCCGAAGGCTTCGATCCCGATCGCTTCGCGCCCGAGCGGCAGAAGCTCATGCATCGCCACCAGTACTTTCCGTTCTCGCTCGGGCCGCGCATGTGCATCGGCGTGGGCTTCGCGATGCTCGAGGGGCAGCTCGTGCTCTCGACGCTCGCGCGCCGCTTCCGGCTGGATCTCTTGCCCGGACATCCGATCATCCCCGAGCCGCTGATCACGCTGCGGCCGAAGGGCGCAGTGCCGATGACCGTGCACCTGCGGTGAGCGATCTCGACCGGAGTCGTCCGCAGAGCGGACGCGACACAATTGCGTCGGCCCGGCGAGCCGGGCACTCCGGTCGAGCGCAGAAGCTCGGGCTCGGCTCGGCGAGCGGGCTCGTCGTCGCGAGCATGATCGGGACGGGCGTCTACACGACGAGCGGCCTCATGCTCGCCGAAGGACGCACGCCGCTCGGGGTCCTCTCCGTCTGGCTCGTCGCGGGGCTGCTCTCGCTCGCGGGTGCGCTCTCGTACGCAGAGCTCGCGAGCATCTATCCCGAGAGCGGCGGCGAGTACGCGCTCCTGTCTCGCGTGTTTCATCCATCGGTGGGGTTCGTCGCCGGCATCGCCTCGATCGTGCTCGGGTTCGCGGCGCCCATCGCGGCCTGCGGGATCGCGTTCGCGCGCTACGCGGGCAGGGCGCTCGGGATCGAGGGCGCTGCGCTCGCCGCGATCGAGCTGCCCGTCGCGCTCGGGATCGTCCTCATCGTGTCCCTCGCGCACGCCCGCGAGCACGTCTTCACGCTGCGTGCGCAGGATCTCCTCACGCTCGGCAAGCTCGCGCTCGCCGTGCTCTTCGTGATCGCGGGTGTGTTCTCGCCCTCGCTCGAGCCCGCGCGCCTGCTCGATCCGCCGATGCGTGTCTCCGAGATCGCCGAGCCCTCGTTCGCGTTCGGCATCGTGCTCGTCTCGTTCGCTTACACCGGCTGGAACGCGGCCGTGTACGTCGGCGGCGAGATCGAGGATGCGCCGCGCACGCTTCCTCGCGCGCTCGGACTCGGCACGCTCGCGGTCACGCTCGTGTACCTCGCGCTGAACGCGCTCTTCCTCGCGGCCGCACCGCGCGACGAGCTCGCTCAGCTGGAGATCGCGCACGTCGCGGCGACGCATCTCTTCGGTGCGACCGCCGGCCGCATCCTCTCGAGCATGATCGCCTTCGGCCTGCTCTCGACCATCGGCGCCTTCGTGCTCACGGGCACGCGCGTGTACGCGGCGATGGGTCGAGACCACGCGGTGCTCGGCAAGATCGCGCCGCTGCGTGTCGCGCTCGTCGTGCAGGTCCTGCTCGCGGCCGTCATGATTCTGACCTCGAGCTTCGACGTCTTGCTCGGCTCGGTCGGCGTGACGCTGTCTCTCTCGTCGGCGCTGACCGTCGCGGGCGTGCTCGTCGTTCGTCATCGAGGAGCGCCGCCGCATGCGTATCGGACCCCGGGCTATCCGCTCACGCCCATCGCGTTCGTGCTGCTCTCTCTCGGCGCGATCGTGGCGGCCATCGCGTACGACCCGACGGTCGCCATCTGGGGGAGCCTGTCGATCGTCGTCGGCCTGCTCCTCTATCTGTTCGCCCGACGCGGTGCCGCTCCGGAGACCCCAGCACCGCGATGAGCGCGCCACCGTGGCGCGCGATCGTGGGGCCTGCTGACCAGAGCGGTGCGGGTCCGAAAGGGGATCAGGCGTGAATTCGACCTTGCGATCAGGTCGGCCGTTTTGGCACGCTCGTCGCAGAAGGACCCCCACATGACGAACACCAAGACGCGCAAGGCTGGGAAGGCTGCGAAGGCGAGCGTCGCGGAAGGGCCGAGCGCCCTGCTCGTCGGACGCACCACCCAGGGTGCAGCCGAGCTCGCGCGCGACTCGCGCGGCGCGATGTTCGTCGAGTATCTGACGCTGATCTGCGTCGTCATCCTCGGTGGATCGGCGGCGGTCGTGACCCTCGGCGCGCCGCTCGTTCACCTCTATCGCGTCGCGCAGCTCGTCGTCGGCCTGCCGATTCCTTGAGCTCACCCGAGTTTCCGTTCCTGTTTCTCCCGCAAACCACACGAAAAAAGAGAAGGTAGACCACCATGATGAAGACCCGCCGGATTCGCTCGCTCCTCGCTGACACCCGCGGTCTCTCGACCGTCGAGTACATCATCATCCTCTGCCTCATCGCCGTCGTCGGCTTCGCTATCTGGCAGAAGTTCGGCAACACGGTGAAGACCAAGACGCGCGGCGCAGAGAGCGTCGTGAACGGTCTTCCGACCTCGTCCACCCCGTGATTTGAGTCGATCGGGGACGCCTGTCGCGGGCAGGCGTCCCGGCTCGTCCTCGGCGAGCGCTCTGTCCCCCGCTGGCGACTGTCTCCTAGGAGCGGTTTGTGTTCGCGTACGATCCCGGTCCCGAGCTGATGCCGTACGTGTACGGGTTGGCCTTGCTGATGGCAGGGATCGGAGCGCTCACGGACTACCGGACGGGTCACATCCCGAACTGGTTGACGCTCCCTCCTCTCGTCGTCGCGCCCATCGGATACGGGCTCGCGTACGGCTGGGAGGCGTTCTTCGGAGTCATGCTCGGCGTTCTGATCTGCGGTCTCGTGCCGGTCATCATGTTCTACATGAACGGGATGGCAGGCGGAGACGTGAAGCTCTTCGCAGCGATCGCGGCCCTCGTGGGCCCGGACCTCGGGCTTCAAGCCGAGCTGCTCGCGCTCGTCGTCGCCGGCATCTACTCGCTCGGCAGGCTCGCGTGGGACGGCAGGCTCTTTCGTACGCTCGGCAACGTCGTGATGATGGGCGTGAACCCGATCCTTCCCAAGCGCCTCCGCCGCCCCTTGAGCGCGGAACTGCGCGACACTCTCCGGCTCGGCGGCGCGATCTTCGCCGGGCTCTTGATCACCGTCCTCGGCCGCGTCCGCGGACAATTCTGAGTTTTCCGGTCACCCGCGTGAGGACACGATGAAGAAGAGCATCCTCAGAGACACGGGCCTGCTTCGGAGCACGGGAGGAGCGGTCTACGTCGAGTTCCTCCTCGCGTTCATCCCGCTCTTCTTCATGTTCCTCGGCATGCTCCAGATGGGGCTGCTCTACGGCGCGAGCCTCGTCGTGCAGCACTCGGCCAACGTCGCCGCGCGCGCGGCGATGGTCGTGATGGACGACGACCCGCAGTACTACGACGACGAGGCGCGTCGCCAGCTCAACACCACCGCGACGGGCATGTCGAGCTTCGTTCAGACGGCGGGTGGTCTCATCGGCCGCTTCTTCGGCAGCAGCGGTGGCGGCTCGGGCCCGCAGTGGACCGGCGGCGCACGCCTGCAGGCGGTCGAGTTCGCCGCCGGGATGCCGCTCCTTCCGCTCTCGCCCTCGCCGCTCTCGATCGCTCGCCTGCCTCAGGACGAGAGCGTGCGCGGTGGTCTCGGCATGACCGGCTTCGACTCGCCCGAGGCGCGCGTCGCGTGGGGCATCGTCTACAACAGCATGGCGATGCGCGTGACGTTCCCTCAGGCGGGCGGCAGCACCTCCAGCTACAACACGGACTTCGCGGCGCCCGATGCGGTGGGCGATGCCGGTCAGCTGATCGCACGCGTCACGTACCTCTACAACTGCCAGATCCCGCTCGCGAACCGCCTGATGTGCGAAGACCTCGTCTACATGCGCACGGGCGTCGATGCAGGCGCGATCGCAGGGCTCGCGTCGGCCTTCGCCCGCGGCGACCTGACGATCCAGCAGTTCCAGGACGCGATGGCGGCGATGAACGTACGCAGCGCGCGGCACACGCGCTGGACGCCCCGCATCAACGAGCTCGGCAACGCGCTGAACGTGCTCGTGCTCGTCGCAGGCATCTCGCAGCTGGCGGGCGGGCCGATCCCGCGCTTCGTGCCCATCACGGCCGAGGCCGCGATGCCCTTGCAGGCTGCGAACTATCGCTATCACGGCGGAAGCGACTCCACGGGCTGGGAGCAGGCCTGCGACAACGGTAGCTGCAACTAGGCACGCGTTGTTTCCGCTACGCGGAGATCCCCCTTCCAGCCCTCGGCCGTGATCGGATAGGCTGCGGGCTCGCATGAATACCAAAGCCATCTTGGCCGCGGTCGGCGCCGCCGTTCTCGGCATCGT
Source organism: Deltaproteobacteria bacterium (assembly GCA_043750095.1). Classification (GTDB taxonomy): domain Bacteria; phylum Myxococcota_A; class Polyangia; order Polyangiales; family Sandaracinaceae; genus JBBSAT01. The sequence continues at coordinate 24,531 of JAYVCF010000246.1, read as the reverse complement.
GATGCTCGGGCTGTACATGCAGCGCTTCGAGGACGAGGCGTCGGGCGGTGAGCCCATCCTCGTTCTCACGGCCGTGCAGGACATCCCGCTCGGTGTCGCACTGGACGAGACGATGATCGTCGCCCGCGAGCTCCCGGCCGCGTACCTCGAGGACCGGCACATCACGGTCGCGGATCAAGAGCGGGTCATGGGTGTCCGCGTCGTCAGCGGCATCCGAGCGGGCGAGTCGATCCTCTGGACCGACCTCTCGACCACCACCGACACCTCGCGCGATCTCTCGAGCCTGGTCCGCAACGGCATGCGCGCGATCACCATCCAGGCCGATCAGAGCGCGACGTTCGGCGGCCTCGTGCGCCCGGGCGATCGCGTGGACGTGCTGATGACGCTCACGCGCCCTTCGGCGGGCCCGACGATCTCGCTCGACGAAGATCGCGTCACCATCGCGCTGCTCCAGAACCTGCTCGTGCTCGCCGCGGGGCAGGACACGGGCGCCATCCAGCGCGCGGCGAGCGCGCGCGCGCCGACGCAGATGAACGACGTCACGCTCTCGACGACGGTCGAGCAAGCCCAGCTGCTCGCGTTCTCGCAGCAGCGCGGGCGTCTCACGCTTCTCTTGCGCCATCCCGACGACATCACGGTCATCGAGGGCCTGCCCGAGACGACCACCGACGACATCATCGAGCCCGAGCGCCGCGAGACGCGTCAGCACACCGTCCCGCGGTCTCCTCCCCCCACAACCGCAGCAGCCGTGGTGCCCCAACGTGTCCACTGAAATTTCCAAGACTGGGCTTCTCCGTTCCGCGATTGCCTTGATGGTCGTGGCACTCGCGCTCGCTCCTCTGACCGCCTCCGCGCAACGCGCCACGGCCGGTGGTGAGCGCATCGAGATCGACGTCGGTGAGCAGGAGACCGTGTCGGCCGCGAACGTCGCGAGCTACTCGGTCGGCTCCGAGGGCATCGCCGACGTTCGTCTGACCGCCGACGGACGCACGTTCGTCATCGTCGGCCAAGAGTCGGGCGAGACCTCGCTGCTCTTGATCTACGCCGATGGTCACCAGACGCGCTACCAGGTCATCGTCCGCACCCACACGGTCACGGCTCGCACGGGCGAGGTCGTCGCGCGCGACGACATCCGCCTCGACCTCTATTTCGTGCAGCTCACCTCGACCTACGATCACTCGCTCGGCATCGCATGGCCGGGCAGCATCGGTGGCCGCGCGCAGCTCGACCTCACCGTCGATCTCACCGCGCTCGACACGGCGCCCTTCCAGCAGGCGACGGCGTCGTTGCTCCAGCAGGCGCTGCCGCGCCTCGACCTCGCGCAGTCGGCGGGCTGGGCGCGCTTGATTCGTCAGGGCATGGTCGTCACCGCGAACGGCGAGCAGTCGGTGATCAACACCGGCGGCGAGGTGAACATCCTGGTGCAGACCGGCTTCACGCAGAGCGTGCAGCGCATCGAGTTCGGCACGCAGATCCAGATGACGCCCCACTACGATCCGGACACGCGCCGCATCGAGGTCTCGATCGCCGCCGACGTCAGCGAGCTCACGCCGCCGGTGTCGGGACCCATCCCGGGCCGCATCCGCACGCAGCTCTCGACGCTCGTGAACATGGAGCTCGGCCAGTCGATCGTGCTGGGCGGCCTCGTGTCGCGCAGCACGCACGAGTCGCAGGGCGGCCTGCCGGGCCTCAGCCAGATTCCCATCGTGGGCGTGCTCTTCGGAACGAACGTGCGTCACGAGGAGAGCATCGAGAACTTCCTCTTCATCGTGCCGACGGTCGTGCAGTCGGTGCCGCGCGCGCAGGCGGATCGCATCACCGAGGCGCTCCACGTGTACGAGGAGTACGGCACCATCGGCGGTCACGGCCTGGGGGACATCGAGCTCATCGAGCCTTCGCCGCCCGGCTTCGAGTGACGCTGTGTTTTCCCGCGCGAGCGCGCGGGGGCGAGGGGCTTCGCCTCCCCGCGACCCCCGTACGACGTAGGGCACCTCCCGCAGTCGAGGTTGCACAGGTGAAACAGACGTGGCGCTGAACCTCGCGATCGAACTGCAGGACGGGACGGTCGAGCAGCTCTCGGTCGACGTGCAGGGGCCTGTCACGATCGGGCGCGATCCCTCGTGCCACGTCGTGCTTCCGTCGCCCGACGTCTCGCGTCGCCACCTCGCGGTGGAGGCGACGACGGGCGGCATGTTCCTCGTCACGGACTCGAGCGCGAACGGCACGATGGTCGGCAACCAGCGCGTTCGGCAGACGACCGTGCAGGTGGGCGCGAACGTGCCGATGCGCGTGGGCCCCTACATCGTCAGGCCGATCGCGGCGCTCACGCCGGGCGTCGGTCAGTTCGGTGCCCCGCAGCAGGGCTACGCGCAGCAGGGCTACGGGCAGCAGCCCACGGCCGGCTACCCGCAGCAGGCGAGTTACCCGCAACAGCAGCAGCCGCCGCAGAGCGGCTTTCCGCAGCAGCAACAGCCGAGCTACCCGCAGCAGCAGCAGCAACCACAGCAGGGCTACGCGCAGCCGCCGCAGCAGGCGTACGCGCCGCAGCCTCCGCCGCCTCCTCCTCCGCCCGCGAAGGTCGAGAAGAAGAGCGAGCAGGGACCCTACGACGTGTCGGGCACCGCGATGGTGCCGGTCGAGATGCGCAAGCGCATCCACCGCATGCTGCTCGAGAACCTCGATCTCGCGTCTCTCGATCGCAACAAGATGGACGAGAAGATCATGCGGCCCAAGGTGCGCACTGCGCTCCGCCGCTTGATGAACGAGCTCGCCCACGACTTCCCGCAAGGGACGGACACGGCGGCGCTCATCGACGAGATCGCCGACGAGGCGCTCGGCCTCGGCCCGCTCGAGCGCTTGATCGCCGACGAAGCCGTCAGCGAGATCATGGTCGTCGATCCGCACACGATCTACGTGGAGCGCAAGGGCAAGATCTCGCTCACCGCGCTCCGCTTCACCGACGACGAGGCCGTGCGATCGGTCATCGAGCGCATCGTCACGCCGCTCGGCCGGCGCATCGACGAGTCCACGCCTCTGGTCGACGCGCGCTTGAAGGACGGCTCACGCGTCAACGCGATCATCAAGCCGCTCGCGATCAAGGGCTCGTGCATCACGATCCGCAAGTTCGCGAAGAACCCGCTCACGCTCACGAACCTCGTGGGCTTCGGCGCGATCACCGAACAGATGGCGCGCTTCATCACGCGTACCGTCAAGGCGCGGAAGAACATCGTCATCTCGGGCGGCACGGGCTCGGGCAAGACGACGCTCTTGAACGTGCTCTCGGGCGCCATCCCCGAGGACGAGCGCATCGTGACCATCGAGGACGCGGCCGAGCTGCAGCTGCGCCAGCCGCACGTCGTCTCGCTCGAGACGCGCCCCGCCAACATGGAAGGCAAGGGCGAGTACTCGATCCGAGACCTCGTGAAGAACGCGCTCCGCATGCGCCCCGACCGCATCCTCGTCGGCGAGTGCCGCGGTGGCGAGGCGCTCGACATGCTGCAAGCGATGAACACGGGCCACGAGGGCTCGATGACGACGACGCACGCGAACAGCCCGCGCGAGGCCGTGGCGCGCCTCGAGACGCTCTGCCTCATGGCCGGCCTCGATCTTCCGGCGAAGGCCATCCGCGAGCAGATCGCCACCAGCGTCGACATGATCATCCAGCAGACGCGCTTCTCCGACGGCTCGCGTCGGGTCACGAGCATTTCGGAGATCGTCGGCATGGATCCGGACGGCGAGCTCGAGCTCCACGAGATCTTCGGGTACGTGCGCACCGGCACCGGCCCTGGCGGTAAGGTGCTCGGCGAGCACCGCGCGAGCGGTTACATGCCGACGTTCATCGACGAGTTCATCACGATGGGTCTCATCACCGACGGGGAGTACCTATGACGTCGCTTCTGACCGTCACCGCCTCGACCGAGCTGCTCGGCTGGGGCGGCTTGTTCCTCGCCGTCGGCGGCATCGTGGCGTTCGTGTTCTTCGTCGTCACCGACCCCACCACGTGGCCGCGCGTGCGCTTCGCGGAGTACGAGGACCTGCTCGAGAAGGAAGTGCGCTTCCAGCTCTGGAAGACCACGGGCAAGGCCATCGCGCGCACGCAGCTCGCGGTGATCCTCGCGATCCCGGTCATCTCATTCCTCATCAACGACCCCATCTGGCTCTTGATCGAGATCCCCGTCTTCGTCGGGCCCTACTTCTACATGGCGAACCAGCACGACGAGCGCATTCGCAAGCTCGAAGAGCTGCTCGACAGCTGGCTCCTGATGCTCGCCAACGCGCTCAAGGCCTCGCCCTCCCTCGGTGAGGCGATCTCGAACAGCGCCAAGCTGATCCGCCCGCCGTTCTCGGAAGAGATCGATCTCGTGCTCAAGGAGATGAAGCTCGGCACGCCGCTCGATCAGGCCGTGCTCAACATGTCGCGGCGCGTGAACAGCCGCATCATCTCGAGCTGTCTCGCCACGGTCCTGGTCGGTCGTCAGACGGGCGGCGATCTGCCGAACATCCTCGAGACGAGCGCCGGGACGCTGCGCGAGATGGCGCGCCTCGAGGGCGTCGTTCGTACCAAGACGGCCGAAGGCAAGATGCAGGTCGTCGTGCTCGCGGTGATCCCGTTCGCGCTGCTCGGGATGATTCACTACATGGACAACACCTGGCTGCGGCCGCTGGTCGAGACGAACCTCGGCTACATCATCATCACCGTGGCCACGGTACTCTGGTTCGTCGCGATCGTTCTCGCGCGACGAATTCTCTCCGTGGACATCTAGGGGGCGAGCATGCCGGCACGCGGATACGCCTACATTGCGATGTTGATGGTCGGAACCGGGATGTTCCTGGCCGTGGCCACGCTCGGCGGGAACAAGCCCGAGGACTCGCCGCGCCTCGGTGCGCGTGGTCTCAAGCGCCAGCGCGCGATCGAGGCGGGCGGCACGTTCGTCTCGTTCGAGCCGCTCATCCGGATGATGGCGGGCTGGATCGCATACTTCCCGCTCACCGATCAGCGGCGCCAGATGGACGAGCTGCTCAAGCATGCCGGCGACTGGCTCGGCATGACACCGAACGAGTTCTATTCGCTCTCGGTCATCGGCGGGATCTTCGGCACGTTGATCGGTCTCGTCGTTCTCACGGTGAGCGAGTCGCCGCCGATCTTCTGCGTCATCTTCGGCGCGATCGGCGCGCTCATTCCGTACTTCCAGGTCACCGGCGAGCGCGATCGGCGCTTCAAGGAAGTGAACCGCTCGCTGCCGCAGTCGATCGATCTCGCCTCGCTCTGCATGGGCGCGGGTCTCGATTTTCCAGGGGCGATCCGCCAGATCGTGGACAAGGCCGGCAACAAGAACGACTCGCTCGTCGAGGAGTTCGAGCGGCTCCTGCAGGAGCTCGAGCTCGGCCGTACGCGCCGTCAGGCGCTCGAGAACTTCGCCGATCGCGTGCCCACCGAGTCCGTGCGGGACTTCGTCGGTGCGGTCGTCCAGGCGGAAGAGAAGGGCAACCCGCTCGCCGAGGTGCTTCGGATCCAAGCGACGATGCTGCGCATGCGCCGCTCGGTCATGGCCGAGGAGGCCGCCGCGCGCGCCGCGCTTCTCCTCATGGGCCCGCTCATGCTGATCTTCGGCGCGATCATCCTCTGTCTGCTCGGGCCCTTCATGGTCCAGGTCAGCCAGAGTGGAGCGATGTAGTCAGGGAGCCATAGCGAAGTCGCTATCGGAGAAACACCATGGAAGCCTACGTCGAAGTCATTCGCGAAGACGGAACGCTCGAGCGCACGCGCATCGAGGGTGAGCAGATCACGGTCGGTCGATCACCGACGGCCGGCATCCCGCTTCCCGACGCGCGCGACCTCGAGCCGGAGCACCTGCTGATCGCCCCGCGTGGCGAGGGATGCTGGGTCGCGATCGCGCAGGGCGCGAAGATCCAAGCGAAGGTGCGCGGCCAGCCGTTTCAGCACGGCATGGTCCAGTGGGGCAGCGAGGTCGAGATCGGAGGCCTGCGCTTCCGCGTCACCGACAAACCGCCGCAGGAACAGGGCAAGGCCAAGGGGCAGGCTTCGCCGCTCGTGATCATCGCGGGCGTGCTGGGCGCGGTGGTGGTGATCTGGTCGCTGCAAGGGACGGAGACGGCGGGCCTCGAGACCGACGCGCCGGAGCCCTATCCGCTCTTCGCGCCGCTCGGCGCGTGTCCGGTCACCGATCCGATGCAGGCGATGGCGCGCGCGGAGCAATCGGCCGAAGCGGCGCTGGCCAAGAGCGAGCGCTATCCCTTCGATCCGGCCGACGGCCTCGACTCCGTGGTGCTCTACGACACCGCGGCGGTTTGCTACACGGCGCAGCATGCGACGGCGCCCGCCACGGAGATGCAGCGCGAACGCGACTACATGCAGCACCGCATCCAAGAAGACTACGACACGCATCGCCTGCGCATGACGCGCGCGCTCGAGCTCGAGCGCTACGACGATGCGCTGCTCGAGAATCGCGCGCTCCTGGCGATGGTGCGCGAGCGCGGCGGCGAGCACCCCTACGTCCAGTGGCTCGTGCGTATGGAACGCCAGCTCCAGCTTCTCACCGCGACACCGGGTGAAGTTTGAGCTCGACCGGAGTGCCCGGCTCGCCGGGCCGACACAATTGTGTCGCGTCCGCTCCGCGGACGACTCCGGCCGCGATCGTGTCTCCGCATCGTTCGATCGCGGCCGCATGCGCTCTCGCGTGCGCGCTCGTGGTCGGGTGCGGAGGTGCGCAGGCATCGGTCACACCTCAAGCCGCGATCGCCGATCCGCTCGAAGACCGGACCGCGCAGCAGCTCTTCGACGCGGGCGTCCGCATCGCGCACCAGGGCGACTACATTCGCGCCGAGCAGTACTTCACCGCGGCCCGTGATCACGGCTACCCCGAGGACCAGGTGCTGCCCCTCTTGATGGAGGTCTGCGTGCACAGCTCGCGCTACTCGGCGGCGCTCGGCTTCGCGGAGCCCTACCTCGAGACGCACCCGGACGACTGGCGCCTGCGTCAGCTGCTGGCGACGATCCAGATGGGCCTCGGCAACTCCGCCGCGGCGCGCCTCTCGCTCGAGCACGTGGTCACCGAGGCGCCCGACGAAGCGGTGCCGCACTACATGCTCGGCGTGCTCCTGCGCGACGAGCTGCACGACGGACCGGGAATGCGGGCGCAGATGGAGCGCTACCTCGCCCTCTCGCCCGACGGCGCGCACGCGAGCGAGGCGCGAGAGGCGCTGGGCTTGTTCGCGACGCCGACGGGGCCGGTCCCGGTGCGCCTCCAGCCGGACGAGGTGCCGCCGCCGGTTGCGCCTCCCGCTCCGCCTCCCGGGGGCGCGCCCGTGTCGCACCCCGTGTCGCACAAGGCTGGTACGCCACGCGCAAAATTGCCTGAAGGCCGGTCATGAGCAGCAAGACCCTCGGCAAGGACGTCTACGAGCAGACGCTCATCAAGTTCTTCGAGCCGATCAAGCCGTTCCTCGACGACGCGAGCGTCAGCGAGATCATGATCAACGGCCCGAGCCAGATCTACATCGAGCGTAAGGGCAAGCTCACGCTCACCAACGCGAAGTTCGCGAACCGCGAGGCGCTCCTGGCCGCGCTCCGCAACCTCGCGCAGTTCGTGGGTCGTCACGTCGACGAGCAGCGGCCGATCCTCGAAGGGCGGCTCCCCGACGGCTCGCGCGTGGAAGCCGTGCTGCCGCCCGCGGCGCCGGAAGGCCCCCACGTCGCCATCCGTCGCTTCTTTCGCGAGACGCTGACGATCGACAAGCTCGTCGGCTTCGGCTCGTTCACGCCCGAGGCGGCGCAGTTCCTTCGCCAGGTCGTCCTGGTGAAGAACAACACGATCGTCGCCGGCGGCACGGGCTCCGGAAAGACGTCGCTGCTCAACGCGCTCACCGGCTTCATCCCCGACGACGATCGCATCGTGATCATCGAGGACAGCAAAGAGGTGCAGTGCCAGCAGCCGCACGTCGTGCAGCTCGAGGCGCGACCTCCCGACGTTCGAGGCCGCGGCGCGGTGACGATCCGCGATCTCTTCAAGGCCACGCTGCGCATGCGTCCCGATCGCATCGTCGTCGGTGAGATTCGCTCAGGCGAGGCGCTCGATCTCGTGCAGGCCATGACGTCCGGTCACGGCGGTTGCATGTCCACCGTCCACGCCACGTACCCGACGGACACGCTGAACCGGCTCGAGACGATGTGCCTGATGAGCGACATCGCGCTTCCGCTCGTGGCCCTCCGCGCTCAGCTCGCGAGCGCCGTCGACATGATCGTGCAGACGTCACGCCTTCGCGACGGCTCGCGCTGCGTCACGCACATCGCCGAGGTCCAAGGCTACGACCCGGCCAAGGGTTACCACCTCGAGAACGTGTTCATCCGGCGCTACCACGGGGAGGACGAGAAGGGGCGCGTGCTCTCCACGTTCGAGCCCACCGGCTTCATCCCGAAGGTCACCGAGGAGATCCGTGGACACGGCCTCGAGATTCCGGACATCATCTATCATGCGGCTCAGCACCGCGCGCAGCACGGTGCGCAGCCCGAAGACGATCAGGGCGCTGGTGGCGGACACTAGATTTCTGCGCCGCGCAGGCGCGACGCGGTGGGGCCCTTCGGGCACCCACGCCCCGTACAACCGAGGTTCGTGCCTCTCAGCGACCTTCAACGTAGGATGAACGACGAGTCCGATGGCGGTTCCGGGACAAGCGGTGCAAGGCGGCAAGAGCTGGGCGAAGGTTCGGCTCACACGAGGCCAATCCACAGGCGGCGTCTGGGAGATCGACCAGCAGTATCCGCAGGCGCGGCTCGCGATCGGCAGTGATCCGAGCGCCGGCTGGGCCGTGCAGGGGCCGGGCGTGCGACCGATGCACTTCGAGCTCTACTGGGACGGCCGCTGCCTCTTCGTCGCGGACACCCAGCGTGTCGGCGGCGTCTCGCTCAACGGCGCTCCGCTCGGCGGCGAGTGGACGCAGGTTCGCGGTCGGGGCGAGGTGGTGTTCGGTCAGGCCGCGGTAGCGATCGAGACGTCGGATGGGCAAGCGATCGCGCTTCCCGATCCTGCGTCGGCACGCCGCGTCTCGCCGGCCGAAGGGCCGAGTGGTCAGCACAACATCGCCGATCTCACCGGTGAAGCGACGCGCATGACCGACGGGCCGCTCTGGGACGCTCCCTCGCTCACGGGCGAGGCGACGCGCATCCAGGACTCGCCGCTCGATGGGCCAGCGGGACTTCCCTCGATCGGCGGAGCGCCCAAGCTCGGCGGACCGCCGCCGCCGCCGCCTGCTGCTTCCCGTCCGCGCCTCGGTGGTCCGAACGACGCGGCTCCCCTGCAGGCCAAGACGTTGATGCAGGACGAGCTCGCGGGCGCCGTGGGCGAGGCGACGCGCATGGTCGCGATGCCGGACACGCCCTCGATCGTGCTCGCTCCTGGGATGGGCATGCAGCCGCCGCAGCCGATGCAGATGCAGCCGATGCAGATGCAGAGGCCGCAGGCGGGCCAGATCGGTGGGATGCCGCCCTCGTTCGGCGCGCCGGGTGGGTCCAGCGCCTCGGGCGGGTTCGCAGCGCCGCCGGGCTTCGGCGAGGGCCCTCCTCCGATGGTGAAGCAGCCGACCAAGCTGCCCTTCGGTCTCACGCCGCGCATGGCGGGGATGGTCGGCGCGCTCGTGCTCGCGATCCTCGTGCTCGCCGTGGTCGGGCTGAGCGACGACGAAGAGGACTACGTCGACGACTCGAACCAGATCGTCACGCCGCCGCCGACCCTCGCGTTGCCCACCACGATCGCCGCACCGCCGCCGACGGCCTACGTGCCTCCGGTCACGTACGCCCCGCCGCCGACCTACGCAGCGCCGACGACGGTGGCGATCGCGCCCTATCCGCCCACGACGGGCGCCGTCTACGTTCAGCCCCCGCCGAGCGTGGTGTACGCGCCGCCCGTGACCGACGTCGCGCCTCCTCCGACGACCGTGGTCGATCCGAGCCTGCCGCTTCCGCCCACGCCGGAGCGTCTCGCCGCCGATCAGGTGCTCGCGGGGCGCTACAGCGACGCGCTCCCGCTCTACCAACAGCTCGCGATGCAGCACCCCGAGCGTCCCGAGTATTCGGCGATGGTCGGCATTCTGGAGCAAAGGATCCGAGCTGCTCAGTGTGTCAACGGGATCGGGCCCGACGGGCGCCAGTGTACGCCGACTCGCTGACGCGCCTCGCGAACGAGCGAATGGAGCAAGCCATGACCGGATCGCGAATCGCACGCCTCCTCATCGCGGCTCTCACCGCCATGACCGCCCTCGCTTGTGAGGAGCCGCCTCCGCCACCCATCTTTCCGATCACGTTCATCGGCGAGTCCGACCCGGGATCGCCGCTCGGTGGTGTCACGGTGACCGTCGCAGGCGCAGCGCCCGCGCAGACGGCCGCCGACGGAACCGTTCGTCTGGAGCTCTCCGGCGAAGAAGGAACGTCGGTCCCCGTGAGCGCGACGTGTCCCGAAGGCTACCGCGCCGCGCCCCCGCTCTCGCCCATCGTCCTGCGCACGACGGTCGGTGTCGGCGGCGCGCCTGCGCCTGGCTTTCGCGTCACCATCTCGTGTCTGCCGTCCACGCGTCAGGGCGTGGTGGTCATCCGCGCGGGCGGCACCGGCACGGCGCCACGCGCAGGCCTCCCCGTCATGATCGAGGGCCGCGAGGTCGCGCGCACCGACTCGAGCGGCATCGCGCACGTGTCGCTCAACATGGCGCCCGGGCAGAGCTTCCAGGTGCTCCTCGCGACCGCGACGGTGTCTCCCATGCTGCGACCGCAGGATCCGCAGCTCACGTTCGTGTTCCCGGATGCGAACGAGATCTTCGCCTTCGACGAGAACTTCGACGAACAAGCGCCGCCCGCGCCGCCGCGCCGACATGGCCGTCGACGCGCCGCAGCTCCGACGGGACCCGTGTTCACCCCGCCGGTGCGCATCCCGTCCGGCTCCGGCCGCTGATTTTTGGCGCCGCGCAGGCGCGGCGCGCGGGGGTCCTTCGGACCCGTACGACGCAGCTCGGATCTAGCTTGGCCGCTCGATCCCGGGGCCGTTGCAATCGCGAGGGGCACGTGAGACCGTCGCGAGCCATGTCCGTCGGCGGACCGATCGTCCTTGCTTCCACGTCCGAAGCCCGACGCCGGCTCATCGAGCGTCTCGGGTACGAATTCGTCGTCTGCGCGCCGAGCTGTGACGAGAGCGCGCTGCACGGGCGCACGCCCGACCAGACCGCGCTCCTTCGTGCGTTCGCGAAGGCCGAGAGCGTGCGTGCCCAGTTCGCGCCCACCGCCTGGATCATCGGCTCGGACCAGGTCGTCGACCTCGACGGGCGCATGCTCGGAAAGCCGGGCACGAGCGAGCGCGCCGAGGAGCAGCTCGCCCAGCTGGCGGGTCGCACGCACCGGCTGATCACGGCGCTCGTCGTCCTCGGCCCCGACGTCCGCGAGAGCCGCACGGTCGTCAGCAGGATGCGGATGCGCGCCCTCTCCGCCGAAGAGATCTCCGCCTACGTGGCCGCCGACGCGCCCGAGGCCTGTGCGGGTAGCTACAAGTTCGAGTGTGGCGGCCGTGCGCTCTTCGCCGAGGTCGTCACCAGCGACGAAACCGCGATCGAGGGCTTGCCGCTCGCCGCGCTTTCCGGGATGCTCGCCGGCCTTCGCGGCGCCCCTCTCGGCGCCGGCCCCTACGACGCAAACCTCCGCTCGCCCCCCCGTCTGGCACCGCCGGCTCCCTGAACAGGTGAAAGTAGACATGGCCAAGGTCACCAAGTCGTCCGCCAAGAGCTCCAAGTCGCCTGTGAAGGCGGCGCCCAAGAAGGTCGAGAAGAAGAATGGTCGGGCCATCTCGGTGAAGCCCAAGGCGAGCGCCAGCGCGAAAGTCGCGGCCAAGATCGAGCTGCCGAGGTTCGCGCCTCCGCCCAAGATGGCGCCCGCTGCGAAGAAGGAGCCACATCCCGGCCTCAAGCCGACACCGGACGCCTCGGTCATCCGCTCGCATCCGGAGGCGAAGCTCACCAAGCAGGAGCTGAACGGGCTCTACACCAAGCTCGTGGACGAGAAGGCACGCGTGCTCGGCAATTTCGAGAACCGCGTGGACAACGCGCTCGCCGAAGAAGACATCCTCGCGGACGAGATCGACATCGCGCAGCGCTCGACCGATCAGGCGTGGCTGTTCCGCATGGCCGACAAGGACCGCAAGCTCTTGATCGAGATCGAGGGCGCGCTCGAGAAGATGCACAGCGGCGAGTACGGCGTCTGCGAAGGCACCGACGAGCCGATCGGCTACAAGCGCCTCGAGCTGCGTCCGTGGACCCGCTACTCGGTGGGCTACAAGGAAATGCTCGAGCGAGAGAAAGCCCAGCAGGCGCGCTGAGAGCGACACGAGGGGCCGCGAATCGGCCCCGGAGAACGCAGCTCAGAGCACGCGCGAGAGGTTCTCCATCGCGATGCGGCGGAGCTTGATCCGTCGATCGGGATCGCGGGCCAGCGCTGCGACGTGTTGCGCGCTCGGCTCCCGAGCTTAGGCCGCCCGATCGCTCACGGCAGGCCGTAGTCAGCGGGGTGGGGCCGGGTTTACAAAGGAGCCATGCATCGACGGCAGCTTCTCTCCTCGCTCGTGGTTCTCGGCTCGTTCGCGACCGCATGCGGCGGAACCAGCCCACCCGCAGCGGACGGCGGAATGGACGCGGGCCCGGTCACGAGCGTGACGCAGCTGCCTCTCGGCGATTCGCTCCAGCTGCACGGGCTCGATGCGGCCGTCGAGGTCGTCTACGACGATCGCGGCATGCCGCACATCTACGGCACCACGCTGCACGACGTGTTCATGGTGCAGGGCTACCTGATGTCGCGCGATCGCTTCGCGCAGATGGAGATGATCCGCCGCAACGTGATCGGTCGGCTCGGCGAGGTGCTCGCGGCCGCGCAGCCGAGCGTGCTCCGTCAGGACCAGGACGCGCTTCAGGAAGGCTTTCGCCGCTGGGGCGAGATGATGTGGGCGCGCATCCAGACCAGCACCGACCCGGTGGACGTGCGCACGCGCCTGCTCACGCAGGCGTTCGTCGACGGCATCAACGTCTACATCGACAACGCGATGGCAGGGACCGAGAACCCCGCGCCCGACGCGGCGAACACGTTCAACATCGTGCTGCTCTCGCCCGCGTTCGGGCACTGGCGTCCGGAAGACATCATGGCGATGGCGCGCTTCCAAGCCGCCTCGCTCAGCTACGACGCGGGCTCCGACGTCAGCCGCACGCAGACGCTGGCGGCAGTCCGCATGGCGTTCGGTGGCGCGAGCGATCCGCGACGCGGCATCTTCGCCGACCTGTTCGCGGACTACCCGGCGCGACCCGACACGGTGCGTGACGGATTCCCCAACGAGCCCACGGACACCGGCGCGCGCGCGCTGTTGCCGCCCGGTTTCGGCACTCAGCCCACGGGCATCGCGATGCAGCTTCCGCCGCCCTCTCAGCTCGCCGCCGCGCGCGCGTTCTTCGACCGCATGGACCAGCGCTTCTTCGATCTCGGCTACGGCGACGAGCACCGCGGCTCGAACAACTGGATCGTGAGCGGCTCCCTCACGGCCAGCGGCCATCCGATCCTCGCCAACGATCCCCACCTCTCGCTCATCAGCCCGCCGGTCTGGTGGTACGCGCACCTCAACACCGCGCAGATGCACGGCGAAGAGAACTTGGACGTCGAGGGCGTCTGCTTCGCGGGCCTTCCCGGCGTCGTGCTCGGCTTCAACCGCCACATCGCCTGGGGCGCGACCACGACGGGCTACGACGTCACCGACGTGTACGTCGAGCACATCACCGCGGGCACGGGCGGCGCGCCCGACACGGTGGCCTTCGACCCGGGCACCGGGACCACGCAAGTGCCCATCGTCGCGACCGTGGAGATGCTGCCGAGCTCCGCAGGCGCGCCCGTGCCCTTCACGATCGAGATCGTCCCGCACCACGGGGTGATCATCCCGGGCACGCGCATGCCCGTCACCGGATCGCCGGGCCAGTTCACGGCGATGTCGGTCCGCTACACCGGCTCGGACTTCTCGAACGAGCTGGCTTACTTCGTCGGGCTCGCCACGGCGACGAACGTCGCGGACGCACAGGCGGCGCAGCAGCACTTCCGCGTCGGCTCACAGAACTTCGTCGTCGTGGATCAGCACGACATCCGCTGGTCGACACAGGCGCGCATTCCGGTTCGTGATCCGCGCGCGCTCACGTGGGCGTACGACGCGTCGGGCGTACCGACGGGCTACTCCCCGCTCTTCGCGCTCCCGGGCACGGGCGAGTACGAGTGGACCGGCGACCTCGACAGCCGCTACATCCCCTTCGACCAGAACCCGACGCGCGGCTGGATCGGCACGGCCAACGCCGACAACACGGGCACCACGCTCGACGGCAACGCCTGCAACGACACGCACTACCTCGGCGGCGACATGGACCTCGGCTGGCGCGTGCACCGCATCCACGAGCAGCTCGGGATGCTCGCGACGCGCGGCGCGATCACCACCGCCGACATGATCACCCTGCAAGCCGCCACGCGCAGCTCGTCGGGCGAGATGATCCGTGATCCGCTGGTCGCGATCCTCGCCGACGCGCACACGACGATCCCGACGCTCACCGCGGCAGAGCTCTCGCGGCTCGACGACGTGCGCATGCGCCTCATGGCGTGGTCCCTGGCGACGCCGCACGGAGTGAACGCGACCGACGCGAGCGTGATCGCGGACAGCATCGCCACCACGATCTTCAACGTGTCGCTCTCGCGCATCGCGCCGCTCGCGCTCGGCGACGAGGCCACGGCGATGGGCCGCGGCGTGGACAGCGCGCAGACGCTGCGCTTCCTCGAGTGGAGCTTCGCCGCTCCGACGCACCTCATCACGGGCAACGTGCTCTGGGACGACATGACGACGACCACGGTCGTCGAGACACGCGACCAGATCGCGATCCGCGGCGTCCTCGCGGCGCTCGACTACCTCGATACGCGGCTCGGCGCCGACGAGAACCAGTGGCGCTGGGGCCGCCTCCACACGGTGCGCTTCGACGCGGGCGGCCTGGGCCTGCCCGACGCGATCTCGATCCCGACGCCGGACGACGCGACGAATCCCAATGGCTATCCGCGCCATGGCGATTACGGCGCGGTCGACGTGGGCAACTTCGGCCTGTGGAACACGACCGATTTCTCGCACGGCTCGGGCGCGTCGCAGCGCCTCGTCGTCGAGATGACCCCGACGGGCCCGCACGCGTTCAACGCGCTCCCCGGCGGTCAGGCCCTCGACCCCGCGAGCCGGCACCACGCCGACGAAGCCGCGCACTGGATCCAGAACGAGCAGCCTGCGATGGCCTATGACGAGCCCGACGTGATCGCGCACTTCGAGCGCCGGCTCGACGTGCACCCGTAAAGCATCGGCGGCCTATGCGTGAACGATCGGCACGCCGCTCGCGCGACGGGCGTCGATCACGCGATCGAGCAGCTCTTCGAGCACCGGAAGCGCGAACGGCTTCTCGATGCGTTGGTTCGGCACGCGCTCGAGGAACTCGGCGAGGCTGGGCAGAAACGCGCCGCCCGTCATGAACACGAAGCGCTCTGCCAGCTCGGGCGCGCGCTGCGTCGTTCCTTCGAACACGTCGATCCCGGTCCCGTCGGGCATCAGCATGTCGCAGAGGATCACGTCGAACTTGGCGCGGTGCTCGGTGAGCGCCGTGAGCCCTTCCGTCGCGGATGCGGCCAGCGTCACCTCGTAGCGCTCGGCGAGCGCCTTGGCGAGCGTGCGCGCGAGCGGAAGCTGATCCTCGACGATCAACACGTGGGCGCGCGGACCCGGTGGCGCGGACGCACGCGTGGCACGTTGGGCGGGACGCAGGCTCGGACGTTGCGCGCGAGGCAAGCGCACGCGGACGATCGTGCCGCGTCCTTCTTCGCTCTCGATGGAGATGGTGCCGCCCGTGCCCGTGACGATGCCATGGCAGATGGAGAGGCCGAGCCCGGTGCCCACGCCCACGGGCTTGGTCGTGAAGAACGGATCGAACACCCGATCGAGGTGCGCGCGCGCGATGCCGACACCGTCGTCTGCGATCGTCACGATGGCGCCGGCCTCGTCGCTCTCGGTACGGATCGTCACCTGGCCCGTGCGCCCCTCGGGCAGCGCCTGCACGGCGTTCATGAGCAAGTTCACGAAGACCTGCTCGAGCTTTCGCGCGGCGCCCACCACGAGCGGCATCTCGGAGGTCTCGCGGACCAGCGTCGCGCGGGGCGCGATCTCGTGCTGCACCATGCGGATCGCGCTCGCGAGCACGTCCTCGAGGTTCGCGGGCCCTCGGTCGGCGTCGCCGTCGCGGCTGAACGCCTTCAGGTCGCGGACGATCGCGGCCACGCGCGCCGTCCCACGAGAGATGTTCTCGAGCAGCGAGCCGATCTCCTCGCGCTCGACCGTGCCCGTCTCGATCGCCGCCAAGCGTCGCTCGAGGGCCTCGGCGCTGAGCGAGACGAACGCCAGCGGATTGTTGATCTCGTGCGCCATGCCCGCCGAGAGACGGCCGAGCGCGGCGAGCCTCTCCGTGCGCTCGAGGTTCGCTTGCAGTGCTTCACGATCGGTGACGTCGCGCGCCATGGCCAACACGGCGGGCTCGCCCTCGTGCTCCGTGAAGATCGACGCGATCTCCGCCAGTACCACCGACCCGTCGGGTCGTGTGGCGCGGTACACCGAGGGCGGGAGAGCCTCTCCGCTGGCGATCGCCCCGAGCCGCGCTCGCATCCGCTCGAGCTCGTCGTGCGGTAGGAAGTCGCTCAGCGACTTTCCCACGAGCTCGCCCGCGGGCACGCCCAGCATCACCTCCGCCGCGCGGTTGGCGAACTTGATCGCGAGCCGCTGCGAGATCACCACGCCGTCGGGCGCGGCCTGGAGCAGGTCGCGGAAGCGCCGTTCCGAGGCGGACAGCTTCGCGGCCACCGCCCTGCGGTCGCGCATGTCGGTGAGCATGACGATCTGCACGGGCCGCCCGCCGCTCTCGCCGCGCGCGATGCCGATGGCGACCGGGATGCGCTCGTCCCTCACCGTGAGGAGCGCGCACTCGAGCGAGGTGGGGACCGAGGGGTCCGTGGCCCGTCGCGCGAAGCCCGCCGCGATTCGCGCGCGATCTTCGGGCGCGACGCAGTCGAACGTGGGTCGCAGCACGATGGCCTCGGCGGGCTCGCCCACCCAGCGCGCCACGACCTCGTTCACGAACAAGGTCCGCGGTACTTCGTCGATCGCGAGCAGAAACACGCCGATGCCCGCAGCTTCCGCGGCGCGCACCATGAGCGCGCCGACCGCGTCGAGCCGGATCGGTTCCGCCATCGGTCCGATGATAGCGCCACGGTAGACGCTTTCGCGATGATCAGTCCGTCTTGACGCGATATCCGACGCCGCGAACGGTCTCGATGTAGTCGCGCGCGGAGCCCAGCTTCTCGCGCAGGCGCTTGACGTGCGTGTCCACCGTGCGCGTTTCGACGCCCGCCGCGTAGCCCCAGACGCGCTCGAGCAGCGAGTCGCGCGTCTGCACGCGTCCGGGTCGCGACACCAGATCGTAGAGCAGCTTGAACTCGAGCGCGGTGAGCGAGACCTCTTCTTCGTCGACGGTCACCCGATGCTGCGGCACGTCCACTTCCAGCGTCCCGATGCGGAAGCGCTCGCCCGGGGTCTGCTTCTCGGGCGCCGACGTGCGCCGCAGTACGGCGCCGATCCGCAACACGAGCTCGCGCGGGCTGAAGGGCTTGACGATGTAGTCGTCGGCGCCGATCTCGAAGCCGACCACCCGGTCGATCTCCTCGCCGCGCGCCGTGATCATGATGACCGGGATGGTCTGCGTGCTCGCGTCGCGCCGCAGCCGCCGACAGATCTCGGTGCCCGCGATGTCCGGCAGCATGAGATCCAAGAGGATGATGTCGGGCCGCTGCCGCCGAATCTCCGCCAGGGCCGAGGCGCCGTCGCGGGCCGTCACCACCGTATAGCCAGCCTGCCGCAGGTTGTACTCGAGCAGCTCGACGATGTCGGCCTCGTCGTCGACCAGCAGGATCCTCTCGCGCATCGGGGATGAGGCTGCCGGCATTGCGTGTCGGTTCTGTGAACCGCATGTGTCGGCCCCGCAAGCCTGTCACAGAGCGGGTCTTTGCGGCCGGGGCGCGGTGGGGCCATAACGGCGCCCCCATGGCACTTTCCGTCGGAATCGTTGGCCTGCCGAACGTGGGCAAGTCCACGTTGTTCAATGCCCTTTCGAGCAAGCAGGCCGAGGCGGCGAACTACGCCTTCTGCACGATCGAGCCCAACGTTGGTGTCGTGCCGGTGCCGGACGCCCGCTTCGACGCCCTCGTGAAGATCGTCGTGCCCGACAAGACGGTCCCCGCCACGGTCGACTTCGTGGACATCGCGGGGCTGGTCAAGGGCGCGAGCAAGGGCGAAGGCAAGGGCAACGCGTTCCTCGCCAACATCCGCGAGTGCGACGCCATCGTGCACGTGGTCCGCTGCTTCGTGGACGAGAACGTCCTGCACGTCGAGAACCGCGTCGATCCGATCGCCGACATCGAGACCATCGAGACCGAGCTGATCCTCAAGGACCTCGAGACGGTGCAGAAGCGCCTCGACCGCGGCCGCCGCGCAGCAAAGGGCAACAGCGCGATCGAGAAGAAGGCCGTCGAGATCTGCGAGAAGCTCGAGAAGCACCTCGATCAAGGCAAGCTCGCGACCGGCGTGGTCATCGAGGACGAGGATCACAAGATCATCGTGCGCGACCTCTGCCTCATCACCGCCAAGCCTCTCTTCTACGTGTGCAACGTGAAGGAAGATCAGCTCGGCAAGGTCGACGACCCGCTCGTGGCCAAGGTCCGTGCGCGCGCCAAGGAGAGCGGCAACGCGCCCGTCGTGGTGATCTGCGCGAAGATCGAGGCCGAGATCATGCAGCTGCCCGTAGCCGAGCGCGCCGACTTCCTCGAGTCGGCGGGCCTCTCGGAGCCGGGCCTGAACGAAGTGATCCGCACGGGCTACGCGCTGCTCGATCTGATCACGTACTTCACGGCCGGCAAGCAGGAGGTCCGCGCCTGGACGATCAAGCGCGGCACGCGCGCGCCGCAAGCGGCAGGAAAGATCCACACCGACTTCGAGCGCGGCTTCATCAAGGCCGAGGTCATCTGGTGGGAAGACCGCGTGAACATGGGCAGCGAAGCCGCCGTGCGCGCAGCGGGCAAGCTGGGGATCGAAGGGAAGGAATACGTCGTTCGCGACGGAGATGTGATGCATTTCCGTTTTGCGACTTAGTTTTTTCGGGGCCGATACGCGGCCCCGCCCCGCCCGGCGGAGCCGGCTCGGGGCCCCACTCCTCGTTGCGTCTCGGCTCACTACCGTTCGCCTCGCGAGGGACCGCGGCTCTGCCGTACAGTCGCGTAGTCATCCCCGATTCTTTTTTCTCGAGCTCGGAGGGAACGAATGGCGATCGAGGACTGGGCGCGCGATCACTGGGAAGAGGATGGCGGGGACGCGTTCGTCGCGTTCTGGGTCTTCGGTGACCTCGGCACGGAGCTGGCGATCTCGCCCGACCGACACCGGGTGACGGGGATGCCCGAGGGCGTGGAGATCCGGCGTCTGACGCGGGGCACACCGGACGGCGACGAGGCCTTTCGTGGCTTCACGGATCCGAGCGAGGTGCTCGGCCGCATGCTCGACGAGAACCCCGAGCTCGCGCGCGAGGTGCGCGGCGCCAAGAGCGTGATGCGTGTCGTCGGCACGGTCGCCGATCCGGAGGACCTCCTCTATCTGCGCAGTACGATCGGCATCGTCCAAGCCATGCTGGAAGCGGGCGCCGTCGGCGTGATGGACCAGGCGATGCACTGGTGGTCGGCCGAGACCTGGGCGAGCGAGATGTTCGAGCCCGACGAGCCCTCGTTCACCTCGCTCGTGTCGATCCTCGGCAGCGAGGACGAGGAAAACGAGGGGCGCATCTGGATCCACACGCGCGGCATGCGCCTCTTCGGTCGCCCCGACCTCAGCGTTCGCGGCGTGACGGCCGAGACGCAGCCCATCGTCGCGGATCTGGTGATGCGCTTCGTGAACATGCAGGCCATGGGCGGCGTCATCCCCGATGGTCAGCCCGTGAAGATGAAGGGCATTCCCGCAGGCTGGGTGTGTACGCACGAAGGCGACGTCGAAGATCCCGACTTCAACAACGTGCACGTCGCGATCGGCCCGCCGCGGCAGTGATCGCGACGGTTCGACGCTGGCTCGACAGTCCGAGGGCGCTCGTCCTCTTGTTCGTGCTCGCGTCGACGTTCGCTGCGCTCTCGCTCTACGTGGCGATGCGCGAGCGGCGGACGGAGATCCGGCTCGCGGCGGGCGATCCTCGCGGGCGCCGTGCCGAGATCGCGCGCGCACTCGCCGACGAAGCCGCGCGTCATGGCGTGGACGTCACCATCGTGGACACGTCCGGCTCCGAGGACTCGATCGCGCGCGTCGAGCGTCGCGAGGTGGACGTCGCGCTGGTGCAGGGTGGGCTCGAGGGCAACGAAGACGTGCGCGAGATCGCGCCGCTGGTCCTCGAGCCGCTCCACGTGATGGTGCGCAGCGATCTCGATCTCTACGATCTCGAAGACCTGCGTGGTCATCGGCTGATGCTCGCGCCGCCGGCGAGCGGCACGCGCCAGATCGCGCTCGATCTCCTGGAGCTCGCCGGCATCCGTCCGCCGCACGACTTCACCGAGGTCTCGATGACCTACGCCGAGCTCGAGGACGCCGAGGACATCGCACTGCCCGACGCGGTCTTTCACGTGTCGACCATGCCCTCGCCCGTCGCAGAAGAGCTCTTGCGGGATCGTGGCTATGAGCTGATGCCGATTCCCTACGCGCCCGCGATGGCCATCCGCGACGTGTTCATCAGCCCCGGCATCATTCCCATCTATGCCTACGGCGCGCTTCCGCCTACGCCGCGGGCCGACGTGCCCACGCTCGCGACGCGCATGATCGCCATCGCCAACCGCGACACCCCGCGCGAGGCCGTGCGGCATCTGCTCGAGGCGCTCGAGTCGGAGCGATTCCTTCGGCACGCCCAGCTCCCGCGTCCTGCCGATGCGTTGTTCTCGCAGCCGGAGTTCCCGCTGCATCCAGGCACCATCGCCTGGCAACACCGCGACGATCCCTTCCTCACCAGCGAAGACATGCAGGGCATCGAGAGCCTCCGCTCGTTCGCGGTCTCGTTGATCGTGGCGAGCGTGTTGCTCTGGCGCTGGCTGCGCGCGCGCCGCCTGCACGGGCTCGATCGCTACCTCGCCGAGGTCGCGCGCATCGACCGTGAGGCGCTGGGGATCGAGGAGGCGCCGACGCTCGATCTGCCCAAGATGATCTCGCTCCGCGGCCAGCTGGGAAAGACGAAGAACGACGCGCTCTCCGCCTACCAGAAGGGTGAGATCCACTCGGAAGAGCTGCTCTCGAGCTTCCTCGTGCACTGCGCCGACGTGCGTCAGCACCTCGACCGCATGATCGTGAGCGAGCGCGAGAACCTGCAGAAGAACGCGCGACGCGCAGGCGAGGGGCAGGCCGAGGCGATGCGCACCCTCTGGGCCGACGCGCTCTCGGACGCGCACGAAGACCGCGAGGTCGTGCAGCCGCGCACTTCGAAGGCGCCGTCGGAGAAGACGTGACGCTCGCCGCATCGATCGCGACGGCGATCGACCGGCGGCGTCCGCTCCTCGCGGCGCTCGCGGCGGAGGGGACCGACTGCGTTCGCCTGTTCCACGGGGCCGTCGAGGGTCATCCGGGGCTCGCGATCGATCGCTACGGCTCGGTGCTGCTCACGCAGTCCTGGGGAGCGCCCATCGACGCGGAGGTGCAAGCGACGATCACGAGGGTCGTGCGCGAGTCGCTCGCGATCGAGCTCGCCTCCGCCTTCGTCGAGCGCGCTCAGGGTGGGGCGCGCGTCGGGGACGATCCGCGCCTGGTTGCCGCGGTCGGTCACGAGCTGGGGCTCCTCTACGACGTGCGTCCGTTCGCGCTCGGTCAGGACCCGCTGCTCTTTCTCGATCTGCGCGCGCTCCGCCGCCTGGTGAAGGACACGGCGCGTGGGCTCTCGGTGCTCAACCTCTTCGCGTATACGTGCGGGCTCGGCGTCGCGGCGGCGGCGGGTGGCGCGCGTGAGGTCCTCAACGTCGACTTCGCCGCGTCTGCGCTCGCCCTCGGTCGGGCCAACGCGGAACGAAACGGGATCGGTGACGCCGTCTTCCGTACGCTCGAAGAGAACGCGATTCCGATCCTTCGTCAGCTCGCGGACCTTCCGGTGAAGGGACGAGGTCGGCTCAGGCCATACGCCCGCGTCGCTGCGCGCGCGTTCGATCTCGTGCTCCTCGATCCTCCGCGCTGGGCGAAGAGTCCCTTCGGCGCGATCGACGTCGAGCGCGACTACCCGAGCCTTCTTCGCCCGGCGATGCGCTGCGTCGCGAAAGGCGGACGACTGGCGGCGACCTGCCACGTTCCGTCGATGAGCAAGGACGAGCTCGAGCGCGTCGTGCGACGAAGCGCCGAGAAGGAGGAGCGAACGATCGCGCACCTCGCGATGCTGACGCCCGAAGCCGACTTCCCCTCGCCGGACGGCCAGCCACCGCTCAAGATCGCGGTCGCGACGCTCGCATGAACGTGGTTCTCCTGCGCGCGGACGAGCTCGACGCGCACGGGCATGCGCAGCTGGACGGCGATCGCGCGGCGCACGTGATCGGGGTCCTGGCGCTGGCGGTGGGCGGACGCTTCCGCATCGGCGTGATCGAGGGTCCGCTCGGCACGGCCGAGATCACGGCGATCGCGCCCGAGGGCGCGCTGCGGATCGCTTGCACGCTCGACGATGCGATCCCCGGGCTGCCGCGCGTCGATCTCGTTCTCGCGCTCCCGCGCCCGAAGGTCCTCGCGCGGCTCCTCTCGCCCATCGCGCAGCTCGGCGTGCATCGCCTCATCCTCACGGGCGCGTGGAAGGTCGAGCGCTTCTACTTCGACGCGCACATTCTTTCTCCCGACGCGCAGCGGCCGCTGCTGATCGAGGGGCTCGCGCAGGCGAAGGACACGCGCCTTCCGATCGTGAGCGTGCATCGCTCCTTCGCGTTCTTGCTCGACCACGAGCTCGACGCGCTCACGCTCGATGCGTCGCGTGTGGTGGTCGACCCTTCGGCCACGGCGCGGCTCGAGAGCGTGGTGGCGCGCGTCGCGTCGCGTCGCGTCGTTCTCGCCATCGGTCCGGAGGGTGGCTTCACGGGTCGCGAGCTCCAGCACCTCGCCGATCGTGGCTTTTCCGCGGCCTCTTTGGGCCCTCGCGTCCTTCGGAGCGACGTTGCGAGCGTGGCAGCTCTGGCCCGCGTCCACGCCGTCCTGGCCGCTGAGACTGGATAACCCCCCGGAATCGTTGTCGACGACGCCGTTGACCCCCTCCCGAGGCTTCGGTTACGGTTATCGCCGTCACGGGGAACGGCATGACGAAGTCCGAGCTCATCGACGAAGTCGCGCGCCGCACGAAGATCACCAAGAGCCGCGCGGAGCTCGTCGTGAATTGCATCTTCGAGTCGATGACGTCGGCGCTCGAGAAGGGCGAAGGCATCGAGATTCGCGGCTTCGGTAGCTTCACGGTCCGCGAGTACAAGTCGTACAGCGGCCGCAACCCCCGCACTGGCAAGCCGGTCGCGGTCCCCGAGAAGCGCCTCCCGTTCTTCAAGGTGGGCAAAGAGCTCCGCGAGATCGTCAACGCGGGGACCGGGCCGATCAGCGAAGACGACGGCGACGACGACGACGACGAGAGCAACGGCGAAGCCAGCACGTAGCGTTCGCGTGCTAAGCCGCCGCGGTGCTCTCCCCTGAAGAACAGCTCGCCCAGCTCGAGCGCGGCGTCGTCGATCTGGTCTCGCGCGAGGACCTGCTCGCACGGCTGAAGGAGGGTCGGCCGCTCCGCATCAAAGCGGGCTTCGATCCCACGCGGCCCGACCTGCACCTCGGGCACGCCGTGCTGATGGCGAAGATGCGCCAGTTCCAGCAGCTCGGTCACGAGGTGGTGTTCGTGGTCGGCGACTTCACGGCCTCGATCGGCGATCCCAGCGGCAAGAGCAAGACGCGCCCGCCGCTCTCGCGCGAAGAGATCGACGCGGGCGCGAGGAGCTACGCGGAGCAGGCGTTCAAGATCCTCGACCGCGGCAAGACGCGCATCGAGCACAACGACACCTGGCTCGGTCCCATGAAGTTCGCCGACGTCGTGCGCCTCGCGGGCAAGTACACGCTCGCGCGCATGATGGAGCGACAAGACTTCAAGATGCGCTGGGAGCGCGGGGACGCGATCTCGATCCACGAGCTCCTGTATCCGCTCGCGCAAGCGCAGGACTCGGTGCACCTGGTCGCCGACGTCGAGCTCGGCGGCACCGACCAGCTGTTCAACCTGATGGTCGGCCGCGACCTCATGAAAGAAAACGGTCAGCGAGCGCAGATCGTGATGACGACGCCCATCTTGGAAGGGCTGACGGCGCACGCGGACGAGACCGGCAAGATCGTCGGC
>JAYVCF010000245.1:0-6594 GCA_043750095.1 Deltaproteobacteria bacterium | reverse complement strand
CGCGCATCCCTTGGTCGAAGATCACCTCGCGCAGCCCCTGCCGGAACACTCCCGGCAGCCCGAGCTGCACAACCTCGGCGATCCCCTTCCGTACAGCTTGCTTCTTCTCTACCTTCTTCATCGTGGTGGCTCCTTCTCGAACAGCACGCCGATCCTCGATCGGCGCGAGTGGAGCCGCCACTCAACTTTCAACAGCGCACGGGACTACACCCATTGCTGCACCGCTTCCTCGTTATTCGGGACTCTCGCGTGATTCCGAGTGGCCTGGTGGCACCAGTGACGCATTCACGCACGCCACGCACGTCTATGACGATCCGCTCCACCCCGTTGGCGCGCACTACTTCAACTATGTTGCCTGCGAGCGGCACACACTGATCTGGTCAGGTACGGACTGGATCGATCAGTGGCAAGTGGGAAACTACAGCACGACGTCGAGCTATCTATTCAACCTGTGGTTTGCCTACTGAGGCGGTGTCGCGGCCGCCGAGCGTGTGCGCCACCACGCTCGGAGTGGCCTCTCAATCATTCGCGACACGATGAGCGCGAACAGATGCAGCACGGCTAGGCACAGGAGCCAACGGCGGAACGAGTGTGGCCGGTAGGCGCCTAGGGCGAGGGCTACCGGAATCTGCAGGATGTAGAGTGGATAGCTAGCGTCCCCGAGCACCTCGAACAGTCGACCGGTGTTCTTCGTGCCGCGCGCATCATCCCAGCTGGCAAGTCCGTAGATCAACAGCGCGAAAGCCGGAGTGTAGAGCGTCGAGGAGAACGGGTACGGACGCTCCCCCAGCAGCGTCACGCAAACAGCCACGGCGGTAGCGCTCGCGAATGCGATCGCGGCGCCGTGCTGTTTTTCCCATGCCTGAGCGCCCCGTGCGACAAACGCTCGCGCCAGCCACACGCCGACTGCGAATTCAGGAAGGCGCGCGAGGGGGTGATACCGGAGTGCGTTGTGCCAGAACGCGAGCTCTGGCGTCGATGGAGTGGTGGTTCCGTCAGGGAGCGCGTGTACCCATACGCAATCCGCCCAGAGCGGGAGCGTCCACAGCACCCCCACCACCGCAAGCCCATGGAGTGCACGCATGCGCGCGAGCCGAGGCGCCAGGACCGGAAACAGCAGATAGAAGGCGAGCTCGACGCTGATGCTCCACGCGGGGAAGTTCCAACTCGTCGCAAAGCGCGGATCCCAGGCCTGGACGAGCAGTGCAGAACCAACGAGTGTCCCGGGTGTTTCCGTCGCCGACTGCCAGGTCAACATGGCGCGCGATGTCATCACAACCACGAGTGCAGCCAGCGCGATGAGATGCGCAGGCGCAATGCGCAGGACGCGGCGGTCCAGGAAGGAGCGCGCGGACGAAATTAGGGCGCCGCTCGCGTCCAGATTGCTATGCGCGAGAACGAACCCGCTGAGCACGAAGAAGAATGAGCAGGCCACGTAGCCCGAGCCAATCAGGTTGCGCACCGGCTCGCTCTCACGGTCGATGGGCTGGAGATGGAACGCCACGACCCACAGGGCGGCCACGTAGCGCGCCATAGCAAGGCTGAGGAACGTACGGCGTGGAGTGGGCTGTTTCACGACGGCGATAGCGAGCATGCCGCACGCGGGGCAGAACTGGCCAGCGATAGCCGCTGGCTTGCCTAGCTAGGGATGCGAAGGAAGCACGAACACCGCATCGATCCGTGGCACGGTCCGCACTTCGCCAGACTGCGAGACGAACTGCTGCTCGCCCGCGACGGTACCGACGACGCGGACCCAGCTCTCGAGCGCGATGTCGCGGATGGCGGGATGGGTCACCCAGAGCGGACAGCGCGGAGCGCCGACACACTCGCGCGCGAGCATCTGGAGCACGCCGTGACCATCCTGCAGGTCCACGTTGTACACGCGGCCCTCGATGGCGACGTGTTGTCCGACGAAGCTCGCGGGCGCGGCGGCCAGGCGCGCGTACGTGAGCGTGCGATCCACGGGGAAGGCGGCCGCCGCACGACCGAGATCGGCGACGCGCTCCACGTGAATCAGCGCGCTCGCGGGCGCACGACCGGCGAGGGTGGCCGCGACGTGCAGCTCGTGCACGCCGACGGCCGCGAGCGGTAGCGTCGCGCTGAAGTGACCGTCCGCGCTCACCGTCGCCGCGACGCCCTCGATCGTCACGGTCGCTCCCGCCTGCGTGATGCCCCCGACGACGATGCTCGGCTGATCCGTCGTCGCCGTGTCGGCGGGCCGCTCTACGTGCAGAACGGTGGTCGGCACACGGGAGCTCAACGTTCCCGTCGCTGCGGCAGCCGGCGCCGGCGGCGTGATCGTGTAGTGCGCCGTCAACGAGAGCGTGCCCGATGCGTCGGGCGTCAGGGTCGCGATCGGATACGCGCGCACGCCGTGACCTGCTGCATCGAGCGGCAGTGGCTGGGCGTCGAGCACGATCGTCGAGCCCGGGAGCGCGTCCACCACGACCGTGATCGCGGGCGGCGTCGCGGTGAGCGTCGCGAGGTCTGCACGAACTCGGTACTCCACCGTCAGCGTGACCGTGTGCGTCTCGACCGTGCCGTCGGGCAAGAGCACGTCGATGGCCACCGCGTTGTCGCCGACGTGCAGCGCGTCCGCGGCGAGCGGGAAATCCACGTGCGTCCCGGCGAGCGGCTGCTCGATCGTGCCGAAGCGCGCGCGCGTTCCGGCGGGTGCGCGCAAGACGTCCACGCCGAGCGTCTCCCCTGTCGCGCTCGCTGCGACGGCCGCGGCCACGTCGACGCGCATCCGCGTCATCCGGTAGTAGAGGCCCGCCGCGATCACGCAGCCGACGAGGAGCACACCCACGCCGAGGAGCGCGAAGAGCCAACCGCGCAGTCGACGTCGCGGCGACGGCAACCCGGCGATCGAGACATCCGAAGCGGAGGTGTCGGGCTGGTTGCGCGGCGTGTACATCGGCCCAGGCGGCGCGACCGGGACGGGGTCCGGAGCGGCGGCCGGCGTGGACACGCGAGCGACGACCGGCGCGATCACGCCCAGCATCGTGCGATTCGAGGGCCCGATGTTGCGCTTCGCGGCGGCTGCAGCGGCTGGTGCCGGGTCCGGCGACGCAGCCGGTGGCGACGGCGCCATCGCGACCGGTGCGGATGCCATCGGGGCCGCAGGCGCGGTGGCGATCGAGGCGGCCGCGGCCGACGGCGCGCTGTTCAACGGCATCGACATGCCGAGCATCGTTCGATTCGCACGCGCCGAGCTCGCTGAGCGCGGCGGG
This sequence comes from Deltaproteobacteria bacterium, assembly GCA_043750095.1. Lineage (GTDB taxonomy): Bacteria > Myxococcota_A > Polyangia > Polyangiales > Sandaracinaceae > JBBSAT01. The sequence continues at coordinate 3,361 of JAYVCF010000245.1, read as the reverse complement.
TCGACGAACGTATCGGCACCGAGAGGCAGCTCCGCCGGCGGCGACACCGGGGCGACGAGCGTCGACATCGGCGCCACGGGCGGCATCGGCGCCACCGGCTGCATCGGAGCCATCGGCTGCATCGGGGCCGGCGGCGGCTGACTCGGTGGCGTGGCGGCAACGGGGTTGAGCCCCACACCGATCATCGTTCGCATCGCTTCTCGTGCGCGCGGAGCGACCGGCGCACTCACGGGGGCGGCCGCCGCGATCGTCGCCGGCGCGCTCACCGCCGGAGCGACCTCGTCGGGGATCCGCAGGCCCGGCGTGCTCATCGGGCTCGCGGAGAGTCCGATCGTCGAGCTCGCCGCTGGAACGCCGGGCGCCGGGCCCGCGGACGTCGGCAACGTCGCGTCGGGCGAACCGGCCATGAAGTCGAAGCCACCACCTGCGACCGTCCGGTACTCCTCGCGCGCCGGGGCGGGCTCCGGATCCGGAGCAGGCTTGAGGGCGTTCGGGTCCATCAGTGCGCCGAGCATCGTTCGGTTCGCATCGGCGGGACGCGCGCGTGTCGGTGCGGGCGCGGGTGCCGCGGTGATGGCGGGAAGCGGCGTCCCACAACGACCGCAGAACCTCGCGTCCACGCTGTTCGAGTGCCCGCAGCTCGGGCACGCCTTCGACTCGGCCATCGGCGCGGAGCGTAGCATCATCACCCCGGGCGACGGGCGTGCGCTATCATCGCGCGCTTTCCTCGCCCCTCTCGTACGAGGCTCCCATGCGTCGTCGTCGCGCGTCGTTCGGTCTTCTCTTCTCCGCCCTCGCGCTCGTCACCAGCTGCGCCCAAGCGCCGTTCGACGCCGATGTGGAGCCCGTCATCCACGGCACCCGCGAGCACGGCTACCCCGAAGTGGTGAGCATCTACTGGCAAGCGCCCCCACCGAGCATGTTCGGCGCGCTCTGCACCGGGACCGTGATCGGGCCGCACGCGATCCTCACCGCGAAGCACTGCGTCTTCCAGGAGCCGAGCGTGTCCGGCGGCGCCTACGTCGCTGTGCCGGTGTCCTGGTACTACATCATCGAGGGCGACGACATCATGTCGCCCTCCAATCCTCCCCCGCACCGCGTCTCCGAGATGCGGACGACACCGGGGACCAACGTCGACGTCGACGTGATGGATGGCGGCGACATCGCGATCCTGCTCACGCCCGACACGCTGACGGTCACGCCGCGCGGCTACGCGACGCACAATCCCAGCATCGGCGAGGCGACGACGGTCGTCGGCTTCGGTCGCACGATCACCGGCACGCCGATGCCGACGGACTCCGGCCTCAAGTACAGCGGCCCGATGTTCGTTCGCATGTTCAGCGGAACGCAGATCCTCGCGAACGGGACGAGCTGGACGTGTCAGGGCGACAGCGGTGGACCGCTCATCGACACCGCGGGCGACGTCGCTGGCATCACCAGCTTCGGCTTCGACAGCACGTGTCGCAACTCGAACAGCGTGTTCACGAACGTCGCCGGGTGGACGGCATTGATCGCGGACGCGCTCACGTGGGCGCCACCTTGCGTGTCGCACCGCGAGGTCTGCAACGGGCTCGACGACGACTGCAACGGGCTGATCGACGACGGCCTCGGCGGCTGCGCGGCGCTCGGCGCGCCCTGCACGATGAACTCAGAGTGCGCGAGCACGCAGTGCGGAATGGCCGGCGGCCACATGATCTGCACGCGCGGATGCTTCGCCGACACGATGATCGATCCCTGCCCGAGCGGGACACACTGCGAAGTGCACGGCTGCGGCTCGGGCCTCTGCACGCCCGGCGCGGTGGGCGCGGGCGCCGCGGGCGCGACGTGTACCGCCGACACCGACTGCTCGAGCGGCTACTGCGCGGTGCTGCAGGGTCGCCACCTCTGCGGGCGTCAGTGTTGGCCCGCGGGCGGAAGCGGCTGCAGTGACGGCCTCGAGTGCAACCTCGGCAGCGTGTCGGATCCCGTCGGCGTCGAGTGCGGCGCCTGCGTGCCGAGCGCGCAGCAGATGGGACCGCAAGCGCTCGGCGCGACCTGCACCACCGACGTGGACTGCGGCAGCATGCATTGCGCGGCGGCAGGCCACTACTGCACCGAGGCGTGCACCACGGAGGCGAACTGTCCGAGCGCGTGGCACTGCAACGGGACGTTCTGCGCCCCGGGCCCGCTCGGATCGCCGGGCGCTCAGTGCAACACCCGAGGCGACTGCGGGTCGGCCGCACCCGACTGCGTGGAAGGCCAGTGCGCGATCGCGTGCACGATGGGCACGACCGACTGCGGCGTGGGCTTCGCCTGCTACACGACGACCATGGGCGACCACTGTCTGCGCCGTGGCGCGCCGCTCGGGGGCGCGTGCACCACGAACGACGAGTGCCGCTCCGGGCAGTGCTTGAGCATCGATGTGTGCACGCAGATCTGCGACACGACGGCCTGCCCGAGCGGATACGAGTGCCTCGATGCCGGCGGAACACACGTCTGCGTCGCGGCCAGCGCGCCCCCGCCGTCCAGCAACTGCGGCTGCAGCACCGAGGGGCCGCGCTCGTCCTCTGGCGCGCTCGCCGCGGTCCTCGCGCTCTCGACGTGGATGACACGCCGCCGTCGACGACTCTCGCCGTGATCATCACGGCGTGGGTCGGGTACCATCCCGATCCATGCGAACCATCGCCGATCTGCGCGCACATGCGGACGCGCGCCTCCTCGCCGGAGACGCGGCCGCTGCTCTCTACGCGTACGCCGCGATCGTCCAGCTCCAGCCGGTCAACCTCGACGCCCGCCTTCGCGTGGCCGACGCGCTCCTCGCGCTCGGAGACGTGCAGCGCGCGGCCGTCGTCTACACCGCGCTCGCGCGCTACTCGGCGAACGCAGGCTATCCCCTGCGCGCGCTCGTCGCGCTCAAGGTTCTCTCCGCGCTCGATCCCCAGTTCGGCGCGCTCCTGGCCCCGATCGCCGAGCTCTACGGAAGCGAGAGCAAGAAGCTCGGTCGCGGTGTGCGCTTGGCTCCCGGCGCCGCCGATCAGCTGCTCCCGGCCACGCTCGATCTCTCGCGCGCGGTGACGATCGAGCAGCTCGCTCCGCACGCCGAGCGCGTGGCTGCGGATCTCGGGGGTGCGCAGTATCCCGAGCGGCTCCCGCCGATTCCGCTCTTCTCCGAGCTGAGTGCGTCGTCGTTCGGCGCCGTGCTCGGAACGCTGAAGCTGCGGCGTGCGCGCCCCGGCGAGACGATCCTCGCGGAGGGCGAGCCGGGCCAGTCGTTCTTCGTGCTCGCGCGCGGCGAGGTGAAGGTGACCAAGCACCTCGCGACGGGCGGAGATTTCGAGCTCGCCACGCTGCACGAGGGCGCGATCTTCGGCGAGATGGCCCT
>JAYVCF010000244.1:0-12963 GCA_043750095.1 Deltaproteobacteria bacterium | reverse complement strand
CGGTGCGCCACGACGACCTGCGATTCCCGGCGCGGAGCTCGGCGACGTCTCGGACGACTTCTTCCACTGGCCATCGCTGCCGCGATCGGTCGCGATCGTAGGCGCCGGCTACGTCGCGCTCGAGATCGCCTCGATGCTCGCCGCGCTCGGCGTCGAGGTCGATCTGATCGCGCGCGCTCGCGTGCTCTCCGGGTTCGATCCCGATCTGGGGGAGTTCGTCGCGGGCGAGATCCGAAAGCACGGCGTTCGCGTTCACGATCATCGCGGCGACGTCGCGGCGATCGAGCGCGAAGGGGAGGGACTCGTCGTCGTCGACGGCGGCGGAGCTCGCGTCGTCGCAGAGCGGGTGCTCTTCGCCATCGGTCGCGTCGCTCGCGTGCACGGCTTCGGGCTCGAGGAGCTCGGCGTCGCGGTCGCGCGCGATGCGATCGTGACCGATGACCGATTCGCCACCAACGTCGCCGGCGTCTACGCCATCGGCGACGTCATCGGACGCGTCGAGCTCACACCGGTCGCGCTCGCCGAAGGACAGCTGCTCGCGCGAACCTTGTTCGGGAAGGGCGGCGCCCGCATCGACTACGATCTCGTGCCGAGCGCGGTGTTCTCCATGCCGCCGGTGGCCAGCGTCGGTCTGACGGAACCGACGGCGCGCGCGCGCGGGCTCAACGTTCGTGTCTACCGGACCAACTTTCGTCCGCTCAAGCACACCCTCACCGGGAGCAACGCGCGCTCGCTGGTCAAGCTCGTGGTCGACGCCGAGAGCGATCGCGTGCTCGGTGTTCACATGGTGGGCGACGACGCGCCCGAGATCATCCAGGGGTTCGCCGTCGCGCTGATGGCGGGCGCCACCAAAGCGCACCTCGATGCGACGATCGGCGTTCACCCCACGGCGGCCGAGGAATTCGTGACGATGCGAACACCCATCACGTGATCATCGCGTCTTCGACGCCTCCGGCCGTGATCGCGCTGGTCGGCGGCACGCGGTCCCTCCAAGGGCGCGCTCGCTCGAGCTGCGCTGCGAGTCGAAACAACGTTGCCTCGTCTCCGAATCGCCCCGTCATGCAGACGCCGATCGGCAGTCCCTCGGCCGACCACCAGAGCGGCACGCTCATCGACGGCTGACCGGTCACGTTGGCGATCGGCGTCGAAGGCGCGAAGCCGTACGCGCGCGCGATCGCGCGATCCAAGATCCCGGGAATGCGCAGCAGTGCCGAGAGCCCGTGGCGCGAGACCTGATCCTGGAGCGTGCGCTCGAACCCCTGGGGCCCGAGGACGCCGTGCCTCACGGGCGGGCGCCCGAGCGTCGGTGCGAGCAGTGCGTCGTAGTCGCGATGGAAGCGATGAACGGCGCGTGCGGTTGCCTGCAGCTCGCGGATCGCTGCGCTGAGCTCGCCCGCCGAGAGTAGCTTCGCGCCGATCATGCCCATGATGCGTGTCGTGGACTCCACCTCGTCGGCGCGCGGCGCGCGGCCGCCGTGACGCTTGGCCAGCTCGATCTCACCGGCGACGGCCGAGCAGTAGATGACGAAGAAAGAGCGCGCGGTCTCGCTCGCGCTCACGGGAGGATGCGCCTCGACCACGTCGTGACCGAGCGAGCGAAGCAGGCTCGCGGCGTCTTCCGTCGCGCGGATCACCTCGGGATCGAGCTCGGCCGGAAGGATCGGCTTGGTCGTGTACGCGATGCGCAGCTTGCCGGGCTCGCGTGAGACCTCGTCGAGGTACGAGACCGTCTTCGGCGGCGCCCAGTACGGCGCGACGTCCTCGGGGCCCGCGCTCGCGTCGAGAAAGGCGGCGCTGTCGCGGACGCTGAGCGTGAGCACGTGCTCCGCCCCGAGCCCGTGTGCGCGCTCGGACCCATCGGGGCCCAGCGGATTGCGGCCGCGCGTGGGCTTGAGGCCGAAGACGCCGCACGCGCTCGCGGGAATGCGGATCGAGCCGCCGGCATCACCGCCGTGCGCGGCAGGAACGATGCGCGCCGCGACCACGGCGCCTGCGCCGCCCGAGCTCCCTCCGACGGTGTACCCGTGCTTCCACGGGTTGTGACACGCGCCGTAGAGCGCCGGCTCGGTCGTAGGCAGGATTCCCCACTCGCTGGTGTTCGTCTTTCCGAAGATGACGAGGCCGGCTCGGAGGTAGCGCTCGACCAGCTCACCGTGTTGCTCAGGCAAGTTGTGCTCGAAGAACTTGCTCGCGCCCCGCAGCGGCACGCCTCCGTACGCCGAGGCGAGATCCTTCATCAAGAAGGGCACGCCACGCAGCGGTCCCTCGGGCAGGCCTCGCTCGATCTGCGAGCGCGCGAGCGCGTGCATCGGAAGCACGACCGCGTTCAGCAACGGATGCAGCCGATCGGAGCGCGCGATGGCCTCGTCGAGCAGCTCGGTGGGCGAGACCTCTTTGCGACGAACGAGCGCGGCGAGACCGACCGCATCGTTCGAGTCGTAGGCGCGGGCGATCGACATGGGGCGCACGATCGCCGATGGGGGCGCTGCGTTGCAACGCTCATCGATCAGCCGCGGTCGTCGTCGCCCGGCTCTGGAAGTGCGAGATCGGCAGCGAGGAGCTCGATTCCAGAAAGAATCATCGGCTCATCGTCCACGCGCAGGCCGCGCACGTCGCGGGCTCGACGGGCTGCATCGCCCCGGAACCGTTGCACGCTTCGCGAGAGCGCGTCTCGTACCGACGGCCCGTACGCTTTCGTCGCCGCCTCGAGTGCAGCGGTCGGGATGGGCCCGTGCTTCGAGCGAAGGATCGCTAGATCCACGACATCGCGATCGAGCTGGCTGGGGTCCGCGCCGCGGTCGGCGTTCGCGAGGAGCTTCTCGGTGTAGCAGTCTTCGATCGCGAGGCAGGGGACCGTGCAGAACGAGACGTGAACGGCGGGCAGCAGCTCGATTCGAGCCTCGCGGATGATCTCGACCTTGAGTGTCATCCCGAGTGCGACGACCGGGAATCGAATCCCGTATTGATCTGCGCTCGGCTCCCGCGGCAAGGCCAGCGCCGACGGATCACGGAACAGAGCCGAGTACCCCCGCGCGCTCACGGCCGTGCGCAGCCGCGTCCAGCCGCCCGCGTCGGAGCCGAGAAAGTCGAGGTCCCGCGACTCGCGCGGCTCGCCGAACGCGAGCGCGATCCGCGTCGCGCCACCGAGCGCTACGCGATAGTCCTCGAGCGCGCCGACATCGAACGCCTCGAGGACGGATTGCATCGCGCGATGCGTGTCACGCCGGAACATCGAGCACGCTTCCGAACACGAGTGCGAGAGCGCGAAGGTACGCGCGTTCCTCGGCGCTCGGTTGCCCCAGCACGCCGAGGTATCGCCAGCCACGCTCGTAGCGCGAGAGCATCTCGGGCGGCGTCAGTGCGTACGGGTCGGCGTCGAACCACGAGATGGCCTCGAGGAACGGTAGCGACTCCGGGCGAATCGGAAGCGTCACGCCCTCGAGCTTAGCAGCGTCGTCCGCCGCGAGACGCGTTGGTCAGTGAACGGAGCCGCGACGTCGTCACCGAGCGGAGGAATCAGTCCTCGTCGCCCGCTTCGGCCGCGGCGATCGCGCGCAGGCGCTTTTCTTCCTTCATCTTCGGCAGCAGCCGCTCGAGGAACTTCGTCGACAGGTTTCCGTTCTCGAAGTCCGGCTCGTCCATGATCCGACGGTGCAGCGGGATGTTCGTGCGGATGCCCTCGAGGATCATCTCGTCGAGCGCGCGGCGCATGCGGACGATCGATTCCTTTCGGTTTCGACCGAACGTGATGAGCTTCACCAGCAACGAGTCGTAGTCGCCGGGGACGCGCCAGCCGCCGAACACGCCGCCGTCCACGCGCACGCCTGCGCCGCCCGGCGGCAGGTACTCGGTGATCAGGCCGGGCCAGGGCGCGAAGCTCTCGGGGTCTTCGGCGTTGATGCGGCACTCGAGCGCGTGGCCGCGCGGCTTCACGGGCTCGCGCGTGAACTCCACCGGCCAGCCGGCGGCGACGCGGATCTGCTCGGCGACCAGATCGATCCCCGTGACCAGCTCGGTCACCGGGTGCTCGACCTGGATGCGCGTGTTCATCTCCATGAAGTAGAGGTTGTTGCGCTCGTCCAGCAGGAACTCGAGCGTGCCCGCGCTGCGGTAGCCCGTCTCCTTCATCGCGCGCGTGATGGTCACCGTCATGTCGGCGCGCATCTCGTCGGTCATCGCGACGCTCGGCGCCTCTTCGATCACCTTCTGGTGGCGCCGCTGGATCGAGCACTCGCGCTCGCCGAGCACCATCACCATCTCGGTCGACGGATCGCAGAGCACCTGGAACTCGATGTGGCGCGGCTCTTCGACGTAGCGCTCGAGGTAGACGTCGCCGTTCTTGAACCCGGCCAGCGCTTCTTGCTGCGCTTGCGGCAAGAGGCGGCGAACCTCCTCGCTCGAGCGCACGATCTTCATGCCGCGCCCGCCGCCGCCGGCCGATGCCTTCAGGATCACGGGGTAGCCGATCTTCTCGGCCTCGCGCACGGCCTCGTCGGCATCGGCGAGCACGCCTGTTCCCGGCAAGAGCGGGATGCCGAGCGAGCGAGCGAGGTTGCGCGCGGGCACCTTGCCGCCCCACTTCTTCATGTCGTCGGGCGAGGGCCCGATGAAGGTGAGGCCGCACTGCTGGCAGATCTCCGCGAAGTCGGCGTTCTCGGAGAGGAACCCGTAGCCCGGATGCACCGAGTCGGCGCCGGTGATCTCTGCCGCGGCCATGATCGCCGGGATGTTGAGGTAGCTCTGCGTGCTGTTCGCGGGCCCGATGCACACGGCCTCGTCGGCGAAGCGCACGTGGAGCGCGTTGGTGTCGACCGTGCTGTGGACCGCGACGGTCTGCAGGCCCAGCTCGCGGCACGCACGGATCACACGCAGCGCGATCTCGCCGCGGTTCGCGATGAGGACCTTCTGGACCGTCTTCTTCTGCTTGGCCAACACCTTGAGTGCCTTCACCGAGATCCTGCCTGCGTCACGCCTTCTTCACGCGGAAGAGCGCGTCGCCGTACTCGACGGGCTTGCCGCTCGTCGCGACGATCTCGACGATGGTGCCGGCCATCTCGGACTCGATCTCGTTCATCAGCTTCATCGCTTCCACGATGCAGAGCACGGTGCCCGGGCGAATCTCGCTCCCGACGTCCACGAACGAGGGCGCCGAAGGCGAAGGCGCCCGATAGAACGTGCCGACGAAGGGCGACGTGATCGTCGTGATCGACGCGTCGTCGACCGACTCGGCCGCGGCCTTGCTCGCGGAAGCAGCGGGCGCGCTGGGCGGCGGCGGGATCGGCCCCGGCATGATGCTCATCGCGGGCGGCGGTGCCGCGACGGCCGCGTACGACACCGGTTCGGCACCACGACGCAGGTAGATGCGCTCGCCGTCCTTCTCGAGCTCCACTTCCGTGACGTCGAACTGCCGCAGCGAGCGCATGAGCTCGCGAAGCTGCTTGAGGTCGATCTCCATAACTCTCCTCGTACACCGCCATCGAAGGCCGTCTCGGGTAGTCCCGTCGAACGCCTACGCGCGCCGGAGATACCCGAGAAGCGCGCGCAAGCCAAGCGTGTAGGACGCGGCGCCGAATCCGGACACCGTTCCCACGCAAACCGGCGCGATTCGCGACACGTGGCGAAACTCCTCGCGGGCCAGCGGGTTCGAGAGGTGAACCTCGACCGTGGGCAGCCCCACGGCCTTGATCGCATCGTGGAGCGCGATGGACGTGTGTGTGTACGCCGCGGCGTTCAGGAGCACGCCGCTGGCCCAACCCCCTGCGTCATGAAGGTGATCGACGAGCGCGCCCTCCGAGCTCGACTGATGGCAGCGAACCTCGGCGCTCAGCTCTTTCGCGAGCGCGGCCAGCTGCGCGTCGATCTCGGCGAGCGTGGTCTTGCCGTAGATCTCCGGCTCGCGCGTGCCGAGCAGGTTGAGGTTCGGCCCGTGGAGAACGAGGACGCGCATCGCGCCGCTCGTCAGCCGCCGAGCTCGCTCGCGAGCTTGCCAACGTTCGTGCGCAAGAGGAAGCGCGCCTTGCCGTAGTTGCCGTCGGGGCGAAGCGCGAGCGCGACGAAGTAGTCGTCGTTGATCATGCGGATGACCGTGGTGAGCTTCTCGGCCTGGATGCAGACCTCCTTGGCCGTGCCCGCATCCAGCAACTCGGCGGCGCGCTTGATCTCCTTGAGGATGACGCTGAACTCCATCCCCACGTTCTCGACCTCGAGCGGCGCGTCGCTCTCGGCGATGTACGCGTCGATCGCGATGCCGTCGTAGCCCATCACCAGGCCCGCGAGGCCACCCTCGGTGCGCGAGACGACGTCCTTCAGGAGGTCTTGAAACATGGCGCGATCAAGCACACGAGGCGCGGGTGGCGTCAAGTTCGCGCCGGACCCGCTTCACTGGTCCTTGAGCAGCCGCTTCCAGTCCGTCGGCAGGTCGAGGAATCCCTCGCCGTGCAGGTAGTCGTAGAGCGCGTCGTTGATCACGCCGCAGATCTCCGCGTGGATGTGCGGGTCGGCCACGAAGTCGCGCGTCGCTTCGCGGAAGTTGCCCGCCTCCGCGGCGGCGCGCTTGGCGATGGGTTCCTGCACGTTGAGCACGAGGTGCTCGAGGAACTTGCGATCGAAGGTCTCGCGGAACGCTTGGAATCGCTCGGCTGTGATCTTGTAACCGAGGTCGGTGCCGTGTCCGACCTTGGACTTCTTGATCACCTCCCACGCGAAGTCGCCGAGCTCAGCGGGGAAGGTGACCGCGAAGAACTTCGTGAGCGCTTCTTTGTAGATCGCCAGCAGTCGCTCGAGCTCGGGTGTGGTCTTGCTGAGGAACTCGGTCGTCAGGTGCTTGAGGTACTGGTCGAGCGCGTCGTGCGCGCGCTGCCGGACCGCGGGGTCGCTCACCGGGAGCGCGTCGATCTCCGACTCGATGGTCGCCTCCTGACGCTTGAGCGCGAAGTAGAGGACCTGCTCGGGCCACGTCGCCGCCGGAATGTCCTTCGAGCTCTCGGCCAGGCGCGCATAGAGCTCGCTGTTGAAGAAGAGCTGCGTGATGCGGCGCTGCACTTCTTCGATCTTCTTCGTCAGCAGCTTCTTGCGCGTGCCCGTGAAGAGCTTCTCGAGACAGGTGCGCAGCTCCTGGATGAGCTCGATCTCCACGTCGGCCGCGGGGCGCGTGACGGGCTTCGTCTCGCCCACGACCCGGCCGAGCGCGCGCAGCTCTTCGACCACCTGCGCGGTGATCGCGTCGAGCTCCGCGTTCGTGTCCATGTCCTGGTTGTAATAACGGACGCGCGCCTGCAGCTGCTCGTCGCGAAGGCGGGCCGCGCTCGATGCCGCATCGATCAGGATCTGCGTGTTCGTCGTGCGCGCAGGCGGAACGCTCTCGGCCACGATGCGCGGTGGTGGCGCAGGAGGCGGTGCCGCGAGCGCGCGCTTGGGCGGTGGCGGCGGCGGCGGCATGCGCGGGATCGTTCGCGCGCCGGGTCCGGGCGGCGGTGGCGGCTTCTGGTCCATCGCCGCGATGGTGCCCGCTCCCGCGCGACGTGCCAACGAGATCAGAGGTCGAGCGGAAGCGTCCGACCGTTCACGTAGAGCGCGGCGGCGTTCGCCGGTGGCAGCGGCAGAATCGCGAGCCGCTCGTCGGTGTGCGACTGCGTGATCGTCGGTGCGCTGAGGAGCGCGAGCGAACGACCCTCGGCGTCGAGCCAGCGTGCGCTGATCCAGCTTCGCGAGTGCGGCGCGCGGATCGAGACGGTGCCCGAGATGCGCGCACCGACGTCACCGCCCACGCGCACCAACAACGAAGGCGCACGCGGAACTCCGGCGAGCGCGGAGACCGCGATCGTACGCGCGAAGATGGCGCTCCACGTGTAGTCGCTCGTCCACGTGGGGTCGCAGTAGCCCATGAAGTCGCTCATCGCCGCAGGATCTTGGAACGTGCTCGTGCGCGGATCGAATCCCCAGACGCCGATGCCGCCACGGGTGTAGGGGAACGCGGGGTCCGGGCTGCCTGCGTCACACGGCGCGTGGCTCCGGCCGTACTCGTGGCCGATCTCGTGCACGAGCGTCCACGCGGTGTTCTCGCCGGAGAACCCCACGCCGCTGCCGACGCGATAGTCCGCGTCCGCGGGCGCGTCGGTGACGTAGCTCTGTCCGGTGACGCACGAGCTCCCGCAGTACGCGCTGTACGTGTCGGCTGCGTTCACGAGAGCGTAGTAGTACGCGTTCGAGGGCGCCGCGTCGGAGGCGCGCAGGCTCATGAGCATCGCGTTGACCTCACCGAAGTCCACGTTGCCGGTGAACGTGAGCGAGCGCGACCAGGGGACGGGAGCGTGCACGTCGATGGTGAGGTGCACGAGCGGGTACACGGCGAGGAGCAGCGCGCGGAACGTCTCGAGCTGCGTCGGCGACGTGTCGGGCAGGCGTCCACTTCCGTCGCCATCCCAGCGCAGCGGGACGAGCACCAGATGAAGGCCCGTCGCGTCGCTCTCTGCACCGAGCGCGCGGAACGATCCGTCACGCGGAAGACGCGCGGCGTACGACGCCCCCATCGCCGGAGCCTCGCCCGCGGAATCGACGATGCGAACGGAGAAGCTCGCGCTGGTCGTCACGATCTCGGCGGGAAGCTCGAACGCGAGCACCGACGTGGGACTCGCGTCGTTCGAGATGCCACTCAGCGTTCGCTGATCGTGCAGCACCGACACGACCGTGCTGCCCTCGCGCACCTCGAGCTCACCCATGAAGCTCTGCCCTGCGCGCGCGCCGGGATCGACGTACGCGCGCACCACCGCGCGGCGACCGGCGACGATGGGCGCATTCGGCGTCGCGGCCACGCCGTGATCGAAGAGCGCCACGCGCGTCCCTTGGAAGAGCGCGAGCCCGTCGAGCGTGACGCCGGTGGCGAGGTGCGTCTCGCTCGAGAGGTTCGCGTCGAGCGTGTGCGTGGCGCCGTCGTCGTGGCCGCTCGCCGCGTCTTCGGTGCCGGCATCGTCGGGTGGCCGCGTCCGGCCCGAGCCACAGCCGGCGATGCCGACCCACACGAACGCGAACACGACTGCCGAGCGCATGCGGCGAGGGTATCTTGTCGTCCGATGTTCTCGACCACGTTTCGATGGAACGACGGCGCCGACGCCGAGCGCTACGACGCCGTCGAGGCGCGTGACGAGGGGCTCGTCTGGTACGCGTGGTCGCACGTCCAAGGCGGAGGCCGCCAGAACGAGGCGCGTCAGAGCTACGAAGCGTTCCTCCGCGAGGGCCCGTTGCGCGCGATGCCGAGGCACGCGGCCATCGAGCTCGAGGCGATCGCGCGCGAGAAGCTCGCCCTCGAGCCCACGTCTTGACGCCGAAGAAGCGCGCGGAAGTGAGGCGCGTGTGGCTGCCCGGCGGACGCATCGTGTTGGTGCGGATCGATCCGAGCGCGCGCACGCCCAGGACCAAGGAGCGGGGGCTCTTCGCCGACATGCTCGCGCTGCTCGCGTCGGACCGCTTCGTCGTGGAGGACTTGTTGCCTGCGGAGCGCCTCTCGCCGATGGCGATCGAGCGACTCTCGCTCCCCGACTTTCACGTGCTCCGTGACTTGGCGACGCGCGCGGGACTGCTCGCCGCCGAGACCGAGGTGATCCCCTGCGACAACTGCGACACCGAGCTGACGTTCGATCCGGCCTCGCTCCCGCTGGCTGATCTCGACGATCGCTACGAGGACGAGGAGCACGTGGCCGAGATCGTGGTCGAGCTCCCCGAGCCTCTGCGCGTCGCGGGACGCGAGGCCTCGCGCGTGCGCATGAAGCGAGTGACGGTCGCCGAGGCGCGTCCGCTCTGGCGTGAGCTCGGCAAGGCTCGCGCGTTCCGCATCACGCCGAAGCTGCTCACGGCGATGGGCGTCGTCGGGGTCGAGCCCGCCATCGCGGACCTCCGAGCTCTCGCGAGAGCGCTGACCGACGCGCCCGACGCGAGCTGGAGCGCGATCGAGGAGACGTTCCTCGCGCTCGCGTATCCACCGCGGGCGATCGCCTCGATCGTGTGCGCTCGCTGCGAGACGGTCCACGACATGGAAGTCCCCTGGCCACGCGAGCTCGAGCCAGGCCAGTACCATCCCGCGCGCGACGAAGGCGCACCGTTCCCGTCCATCGTCGAGTTCGAGTCGCGTGCGCGCCGCATCGCCGACGCGACGTTTCGGAAGATGAACGCGGGCGGCCTCACGCTCCGCATCGAGGCCGGCATCCCCGAGGTCGACTCGGGCGGCGTCCCGATGTTGGGATCGTACACGCCCGAAGCGCGCGACGACGGCGGCACGGACTTCATCGTGCGCGTCTACTTCCGCACCTTCGAGCGCGCGTTTCGCGACGACGCTTCGTTCGACTGGCAGCACGAGCTCGACGAGACGATCGAGCACGAGGCGCAGCACCACCTCTACTACCTTTCAGGACATGACCCGATGGACGCGCAGGAGCGCGCAGAGAGTGAGCGCGAGCTCGTGCGACGCGTCGGCGGCGAGAAGCGCTACCGAAAGCTCCGACAACGCGCGCTTTTCGCGGACGTCTGGGAGATCGTTCGTGTGCTCGTGCCTGCGCTCGCGTTGATCGCGCTGGTCGTGCTCGTGCTCTCGCGCTGTGGGCGCTGACGCGCATCAACAGCAAAGAACACCTTTACCCAATCACGACGCTCCCGTAGCCTCGATCTCATGTCCGGTGTGCAGTCTCGCGAGAACGGTCTCGCGGAGCTCGGCGTGCGTTCCGTGACTCTCACGGTGGACGCGTCGTTCGCACACGCGGCCGCGCAGCTGGAGACGGACGCCTCGACGCTCGAGCGCGTGGTCACCGCGGCGCGGCGTGACGGGCAAGCCACCGAGGCGGCGGCAGGGCTCTGTGCGACGCGCACGGACGCGGGCGTGGTCGTGTTCTCCACCGTGGCCCTTCGAGCCGACGCGCTGGCCTGGGCGGGCGTCGCGCACGAGCTTCGGAACGCGCTCACCACCATCGCGGGCTGGGCTCAGGTCGCGGCCGAGTCCGGCGATGCCGCGCGTGTGAGCCGTGCGATCGAGATGGTGCAGACCAGCGCACGCGAGGCGATGGACGTCGCCCCGCTGCTCCTCGAGCCGCGTGCGATCGGAGAGAGCGCCGACGTCTCGCGCGTGGTGAGGCAGGTCGTGGAGCGGTTCGCGCCCATCGCTGCCAGCCGGAAGGTCGCGCTCGCGTGTCGACGCATCGACGAGGGAGACGTGGAGACGTCTCGCGCGGCGCTCGCATCCATCGTCGCCAACCTCGTGAAGAACGCCATCGAAGCGTGCGAGCCCGGGGGGCGCGTCGACGTCGGTACGCGCACGACGACGCGTGGCGTCGAGATCGTCGTCGAGGACGATGGCCGCGGCATGAGCGTCGAGGCGCTCCGCGATCTCTTCGGTCCTCGGGTCGTCCATCGCGACGGGCCCCAGGCGGGTCGCGGCATCGGTCTCTCGGTCGTGCGCGCGCTCGTGACGCGTGCAGGCGGCACGGCGCGAGCGACCAGCCGTGTCGGCGCGGGCTCGTGCGTTCGCGTCGAGCTTCCCAAGGCCACGCGTCGGGTGTCGATCTCCGGCGTTCGCGAGCGCGCGGCGGGCCGGCGCGTGTTGGTCGTCGACGATCATGCGGCGCTCGCGGATCTCATCGCATCCACGCTCGAGGCGCGAGGAGCCACGGTGGTCGTCACGAGCAACCCCTCGCACGCCGTCGCTGCCGCGGAAGAAGAGCGCTTCGACGTCGCGCTGGTGGATCTCGACCTCGGCGACGAGGTCGTCGGCGAGAGGTCTGGCGCAGCGCTGGTGCGGACGCTCGTCGCGACGCGGCTGGCGCGGCGTGTGATCGTGATGAGCGGCGCGAGCGCAGTGCCCGATCTCGGCGCGGACGGCCTGCTCCGCAAGCCCTTCGATCTCGCCGACGTGGAAGAGGTCGCGCTCGAGTCCACCCGCGTGGGCTCCCCCAAGCGCCGCGTTCGCTGAACCGGCGAGCATCCCGTGGTAAGGGCCCGGCTAGAAATAACTCGGTCTTCCGCCGCCGGGGCATCCGCGATGGCGGCGTTGCGTCGTCGGTCACAGGCCCCTGGCCTGCTCCCTCCTCGCGCCTTGCCCTCGCGGCGCCGCGGCGCCCGAAGTCGATCGAGTTATTTCTCCCCGGGCCCTAACGGGTGCGGGTGAGCGCGCTTCGCGAGACTGCGTTTCCCGTGCTGCGGCCCTCGGCCATCGCGCACGAAGACGCCGACGTCGTCGTGATCGACAAGCCACCCTTCGTGAGCACGCAAGCGAACAAGCCGGGCGTCGACGACGATCTGCCCGCGCGCCTCGCCGCATTTCTGTCGGCGCGGGACGGCGGGCTCTCGTACGTGGGCACGCACCAGCGGCTCGATCAGGCGACGTCGGGCTTGATCGCGTACGCGAAGCGGCGCGAGGCGAACGCATGGCTCGCGCGCGCGTTCGAGGGACGGAGCGTCGAGAAGACCTACGTCGCAGCGGTCTCGTCCGCACGCTTGCCGCTGAAGGCGCGATGGGAAGACGCGCTGCTCGACGCGGGTGGCGATCCGATGAAGGTGGTTCCCCGCGGGACGGCCGGCTCGGTCATCGCGGTCACCGAGATGCAGGTGTTGGAGCGACGTGCGGATCGCGCGCTGGTGTCGCTCCGCATCGAGACGGGACGAACCCACCAGATCCGAGCGCAGCTCGCCCATCGAGGCGCTCCGATCGCGGGCGACCTCTGGTACGGCGGCGCGCCCTGGCGTCGGCTCGGGCTCGCGTCCGTCGGGCTCTCGATCCCGCGCGTTGGCGGCAGCCCCATCGAGGTCCGCATCGATCCGCCGCGCTCGCTCCACGACTTCATGGAGGGGCAGATGCGGGATCCGCGGGTCGATCCGAGCTACGCCGACGAGGTGTTGAGCGACGCCGCCGAGCGCCGCCATGCCGTCGCGCACGATCCGACGACCACGTGCTTTCGGTGGCTCAACGAAGCGGGCGACGGCGCG
>JAYVCF010000243.1:0-3440 GCA_043750095.1 Deltaproteobacteria bacterium | reverse complement strand
GAAGAGACGGTCGATGTCGCGCCGACGATCTTCGCGAGCCGCGAGACCGACGTGCACCTCGAGGCCTTCCTCGACGGGAACAGCGTCGCGACCGCCGATCACCACGCGCTCGTCGGTGACTCGAACGCGCGCCTCTCGGTCCGCTTCCCCACCGAGCCGGGCGTTCACGAGCTCGAGGTGGCGGTCTCGGCGCCGGGGGACTCCGTCGGCGTGAACGATCGCTGGCGCGCGCTCGTCGAGGTGCTGCCCAAGCCGCGCGTGCTCATCTATCACGAGGCCGGCGACACCGAGCCCGCGCTCGTCGCGACGCTGCGCGATGCGGGGATGGAGGTCGAGGTTCGTACGCCCCAGCAGGCGCCCGCGAGCGTGTCGGCCTACGATCGATTCGCGCTGGTCATCTCCGACGAGATCGAGCTGGGCGACTACTCCGACGTCCAACAGACCGCGCTGCGCAGCTGGGTCGAGGACGAGGGCGGCGGCTGGATTCGCGTCACGGGCGGACGTCCCGTTCGCAGCACGCCGCGCACACTGCGCGAGATCGAGCCCATCGGTCCGCCGCCGGCGCAGCCCGAGCCGCGCCCGCTCGAGCTCGTCATCGTGATCGATCGCTCGGGCTCCATGAGCGGCACGCCGATGGCGCAGGCGCGCAACGCCGCGATCGCCGCCGTGCACGCGCTGCGTCTCGATGCGCGCGTCGGTGTCGTCCCCTTCTCGGGGCAGGTCGATGGCTCGATCGGTCCGTACCCGATGAGCCAGGCGACGCAGGTCATCGGGTACATCCGTCGCATCGATGCCGATGGCGGCACGGACATCTCGAAGGCGATCCAGGCCGCGAACCACATCATGTCGCACGACGATCGCTACATTCACCACGTCATCCTGATCTCGGATGGCGAGAGCGAGCCGCAGAGCGCCACGGCCGCTGCGATCGCGCTCGCAGGACGCGGCGTGTCGATCTCCACCATCACGATCGGCAGCTACTCGGGCCTGCTCGCCGAGATCGCGCGCATCGGTCGAGGCCGCTACCACGTGACGGCGAGCGGCGCAGGCTTGGCGTCGCTCGTCGTGTCGGAGGCGATGGCGCGTCAGCCTCCTGCGCAGCGACAGACGACCTTCGTCGCGCACGAACAGACACACCTCACGATGCTCGACGGCGTCGAGTTCTCTGGCGCGCCTGCGCTCACGGGACATGCGCTCGCGACGCTGAAGCCGGGCGCCACGCAGGCGCTGAGCGCCACCGAGGGCATGCCGCTTCTCGCACACTGGCATCGCGGGCTCGGTCAGGTCGCGACCTTCACGAGCTCCACGAGCGGTGCTTGGGCCGATGGCTGGCGCAGCGCGCCGATCTTCCGGCGCTTCTGGACGGCGCTCTCGCGCGGCATGCTGCGTCACCGCACGATCGAGCCGCCGCGCATCACCATCGAGCACGATCCGGCCCACGCCGATCGCCGGATCGTGACGATCGTCTCTCCGTTCCCGTTCGAAGATCCTGCGCCGGTCGCGCGGATCGTGCGCGGTCGCGAGGTGCCGACCGAGCTCGAGCTCGGCGTCGTGGGGCCGGGCGTCTGGCAGACGATGGTCCCCGCCGGCTTCACCTTCCTCGTCGATGCGCGTCTGCCGCTCGACCCCGAGCCGACGAGCGCAGCCGGAGACGAGACGCCCTACGACGCGGAGCTCGCGCGCTTCGGACCGGATCACGTCTCGCTCGATCGGCTCGCGATGCTCGGTGGCGGGGCGCTGATCGCGTCGCCCTCCGAAGCGTTGGCCGCGCCGGGTGAGGCGCTCGTGCGGATGCCGATGCGCATGCCGCTCCTGTTCGCCGCGCTCTTCGTCTACCTCTTGAGCCTCTTGCTGGTGCGCATGCCGGATCGCGCGGTGGCGAGCATCGCGAAGCCGGAACGTCCCTCGCGCATCTCGATGCCGCCGATCGGCCGCACGTCCAACGCGCCGCCGCCGCCCATGGCACGTGTGCCCGATGCAGGGGCGCCCAAGCCCTCGCCGCCCGATGATCAGGAGGCCGCATGATGTTCCGTCGCGCTCTGTTCGTTCTTCTCGCGCTCGCGCTCGTCGCGTGCGGTCCCGTCGAGCCACGCTTCGGCTCGGTCTCGGTATCGGCGTCCGCGCCTCGCGCCTCGCTCACGGGCCACTCGAGCGCGACGGGCGTCTCGGCGATCGAGCTCTCGCCCGGTTGTCCCGGCTTCGTCGATGCGGACGTTCCCGAGCACGTGGTCCGACTCGACGACGCGAGCGCGATCACCATCTCGGCGCGCTCGCTGCGTGGCCCGCTCGCGATCGCCGTCGTCGGACCCGGCGAAGTGCGCTGCGACAGCGACGAAGGAACAGGCCACGCACCGCACGTCACGGTCACGCAGCCCGGTGAGTACTTCGTCCACGTCGGCGCGCTCGAGTCGGCGGCGGACCTCCCGTACGAGCTCACGCTCACGCCCGCGACGACCGACGCGGCGGGCGCCACGAGCACCGGAGACCAGCGCGTGAGCGTCACGATCACCAGTGATCCGAGCGGTGCGACCGTGCACACACCTGCCGGCGAGACGCTCGGCACGACCCCGGCGATGTTCGTGCTCACCGTGCCCGAGAGCGAGATGGGCGGCGAGCGGCACTTCATCCTCGAGATGCCTGGCCATCCCTCGACGGACGTCGCGGGCCGGCTGATCGGCGAGACGCTGGTGCTGCACGCAGCGCTCACCGAGACCGCAGCCCCCACGACGACACCGACCGCCGTACCCGTCCTCGCGAGCGGATCGTTCGACGCCGTCAGCGCAACGTCGCCCGTGCCTGTTCGCGACTATCGAACGGCGACGCAGACGTTGAACGTTCCCACATCGTGCACCATCGGATCGCTCAGCGTCGACGTGGACGCGCAGCACGCCTACAGCCAGGACCTGCGCATCATCCTCCACGGCCCGAGCGGCGCCGCGGCCACGCTCGCGAACCACAGTGGCGGCAGCAGGCCCTACGCGCCGCACACGTACGCGTGGGACGACGTGCGCGGCGCGCTTCATGTGTTCGGCGGAACGAGCGCGCAGGGCACCTGGTCCCTCGACGTCCGCGACGACGCGGGCGAGGACGAGGGAGTCTTTCGCGCGTTCAGGCTGCACTTCACTTGCGGCGACGGGTCGGGTCCCGTGCCGCCGCCCGTCACCACGCCGCCTCGCCCGCCTCGCCCGCCTCGTCGCCCGCCGCCGCCGGTGGTCGGGTTCCCGCCGCCCGTGACGAGCGTCCGTCCGCCGCCGCCGACGCGCTTGCGCAACGGTGGCGGTGCAGGGCGCGTGCTGATGCCTGTGTACTGAAGCGCCCCCGCGCCGCGCGGCTATAGTGCGCGCGATGATCTCGCTCGAAGCGCGCGCGTTCGTCGGCGGAGCGACGGGGCTCACCGGACGATTCGTCGTGCAGGCGCTGCGCGCCCGGGGGATCGCTAC
>JAYVCF010000242.1:0-6183 GCA_043750095.1 Deltaproteobacteria bacterium | reverse complement strand
AGAGCTCTTCCAGAGCGGGCTCGAGTCGGCGCGCGGCCAGCGCTGGGTCGAGGCGCGCGACGCGTTCGCAGAGAGCCTCTCGCTGGCCGAGCGGCCGAGCACGCTCCTCAATCTCGCGGGCGCGCAGGTGCAGACGGGCCAGCTCGTGGAAGGTGCCGCGAGCTATCGCCGCTTCCTCGAGATCGCCACCGACGCCCGCGAAGCTGCGCATCGAGCGGACGCAGAGAGCGCCCTCGCCACCGTGGACGCACGCATCCCGCACGTGACGATCCGCATCGATGGGCTCTCTGCCGGTGACGCCGTTCGACTCGACGGCAACGTGCTGATGCCCGGCGCGATCGACACCCCCACGCCGCTCGACCCTGGTGCGCACGACGTGACCGTCTCGCGCGAGGGCCGCTCGATCGCCTCGCAGCACTTCCAGCTGGCCGAGGCGCTCGACATCGAGATCGAGCTCACGGTCGCGCCCGTCATCACGGCGCCCGTCGAGGTCGCACGCATCGAGACGACGCCGCCCATGGACGAGGTCATCGCGGTGCCGGTCCGCGAAGAGGCGCACGGCGACGACTCGGTCGTCTGGATCGCGGTCGGCGTGAGCATCGGCGTCGCCGTCGCGATCGGCGTCGTGGTCGCGATCCTCGTGGCGACGCAAGACCAGGGCGCGCCCGCGCCCTATCAGGGGAACCTGGGCAACGGCGTCGTGCGGTTCTAGCTTTCTCGAGGCCGATGCCGGCCTCGCCCCGTGCCGAGTAGATCGGACTACGGCGCGGTGCCGGCGTCCGCGTCGGTGGCGGTCGTCGTGGTCGTCGTCGTCGTCGTCGTCGTCCCGTCGGTCGCCGTCGCGCCGCCCGAGGTGGCGTCGTCGGGACAGCCGCCGCCGTGGTGACCGGTCGACGTTCCGCACTCGATGTGCGGCGCCGCGGTGCCCTGATCCGGGTGCGAGCCCTGTCGCGCCGTGGTGCCGCCCGACGAGCCGCTACCGCTGCCGCCGCCACAGGCCACCAACGCGAGTGCCGCCACGAACGCCAGGATATTTTGCTTGGTCATCGTCATGCTCCGACTCATCTCTCTCGACGCCCCGGGGGCGCGCCGCGGCATCGTACAGAAACGGGATGCCACGGGGAAGAATCAGCGACCCGAGAGTGCATCCTCGATGGTGAGCGACTCGGTCAGGACCTGCGCGGCCATCATGCCGTCGGCTGCGGACAAGAGCGCCTTCAGGCCGCCCGCCACCAGGTCTCCGCACGCGTACACCCCGCGCATGCTCGTCTCGCGCGTGCGCGGATCGATCTTCACGTAGCCGCCGTCCTGCGTGAGCCCGAGCATCAGCGCGAGATCGCTCGGCCGCGCAGCCGGGTGATAGACGAGCGCGCGCCGCGCGATGATCTCGCCGCCCTCGACCTCGATGCCCGTCATCACGTCCCCGTCGGCGACGATGCGCGTCATCTTGCGCGGCTCGAATCGGATGCGCGCGCCGTCGAGCTCGCGCTTCAGGTCGGCGGGGATCTCGAACGTGACGCCGTCGGTGAACACGATCACGTCGCGCGTCCAGGCGAGGTACGAGAGCACGGAGCGCAGCCCCGCGACCTTCGGCGCGACGAAGCCCCAGGGCTCGCCCTTGTGCTCGTAGCCGTGACAGTACGGACAGTCGAAGACGCACTTGCCCCACTGCTCGGCGAAGCCCGGAGTCGTCGAGAGCGAGTCGACGATCCCGGTGGCCAAGAGCACCCGCCGCGCGCTCACCTCGCCGCCCTTGCCCAGGCCCACGACCAGCTCGGCGCCGCGGCGATCGATCCCGAGTACGCGCGCCTCGCGATGCGTGACGGAGGGATACTTCGAGAGCTCGGCGAGGCCGCGCGATCGCAGCTCGCTCGGAGGCTGCGCGTCGCAGCCGAGGTAGCCGTGCATCTTCGTGGCGCGCGCGTTCCGCGCTGTGCCGCCGTCGCAGACGATCACGCTCTTACAGCCACGAGCCAGCAAGAGCGCTGCAGACAAGCCGGCCGGCCCGCCGCCCACGATCACCACATCTGCGTCCGTCATCGCCGCGCATCCTCGCGCGCGCGCGCGCAGCTGTCACGTCATCCGAAGAGCGCGGCGCCGCCGGTCGTGATCGCGAAGTGCGCGATCGGATACAGCGCGACCAGCAGCGTGAGGGTCCACGCCGCCGCCATCCGGCCGAGGGAGCGCGAGACGACCGTCCATGCGGCCTCGCGCTCGGCCAGCAGCGGCATCGCGAGCGCGCCCACGCCCACGGCGATTCCGATCGAGGTGGCGGCGAAGAGCGCCGCGTAGAGCGGCCAGCCCAGGTAGTGGCCATCCGAATCGAGCAGACAGAACGGACAGAGGTGAACCGGCGACTCGTACGCGTAGGGCGCGATGTAGCCGAGGATCGCGGGGACCGAGGCGAGCGCTGCGACCGCCGAGGCCATCGCGGCCAGCGCGGCGAGCGGTGCCGACCTCGAGCGACGAGCCGCGAGCGAGAGCGCGACGGCCAGGACACCGAAGGCCGCGAAAATGGCGAACGCCGTGGTTCGTGCACCGCCGCTCGCACCGAGCACGACGTCGCGCGCACCCTCGAGCCCGGTCGAGCAGCACGATGCGACGACGTGGAAGTCGAGCCCGAGCGCGTAGAGCAGCCCCGCACCGAGGTTGGCGACCACGATGGGCGCGACCACGAGCACCGCGGAGAATTTCGCGCGGCTCAGCTCTGGCGAGCGCAGCGAGAGATCGACGCGATGAAGGGCGAGCCAGCCCGCGCACGCGAGCGAGGCCACCACCGCGAGCGCAAGCGAGCGAAACCCCCATGCGTCGCCCGCGAGCACGCCCCAGGCGCACATCGCACCGCGCACCGATCCGCGAAGTCGATCCGCGCCCGCGACCTCGACCACGAGCGCAGTCAGCGTGGCCATGGACGCCACACCGAAGAGCGTCGCCACCAGCTCCGCGCGTCGCTCGATCGCCAACGCGAGCTCGCTCGTGCGCGGCGAGCTCCCGAGCGAGAGCACGCGCAGCGCGGAGCTCATCGCGACCACGGCGAGCACGGCAGCGACCAGCTCGGGCACGACGAGCGCGAGGAGCCAGGGTCGAAAGAGATTGCCCAGCAAGGCCAGTCAGAATTGGACGAACGCCGACATCGCGCCACCCGAGGCCGTCGGGGTCGCGGCGACCTCCAGAACCGGCAGGGTCGGCCCGAGGGCGATGCGCGCGCGCGGCTCGGGCACGCGGATCAGCAGCCCGAGCACGAGACAGAGGAGCGAGATGTCCTGCACCAGGCCCGTCGTCACGTAGTACGCGGGGTCCACGTGCTGCGAGGCGAGCACGACCCAGGGGCCGAGGAGGGGAATGAACGCAGTGTTGACGCCCTCCGAGCCCGCGGCGAGCGAGAGGCTCGCGTGCACCCACGTGGCGACCCACGCGACGGGAAGACCCACGAGCCCAGGGATCCAGAGCCCGCGAATGCTGGTGGTGCTCGTCGGCGTATACGGCGCGGCCGGCATCGTGGGCGCGACGTACGCGCTCGATGGCCCGTAGCCGACGGGAAGATAAGGAGCGCCGGACTGTGCGGCTGCCGTCGGGGCGGCCAGCGCCAGCGAGCCGATCACGACGATCACCGCGGCGGTCATCCCGCCCGGCGCGCGGAGGCACTCGAATGCCACGCCACGCACCATCGACGAAGGATACCACGCGCTCGACAGGCTCGGATCGGTCGGAAGGTCCTGCTATGACTGACGCGTGTACGCGCGTTTCGTGGCTGGCTCGTTCGCACTGCTTCTCTCGATCGCCTGTGCGGTGCAGGCGCAGTCCGCCCGCTGCGAGCACTGCGGCATGCGCGTCGATCCGGCGGGGGCGTTCACGGCCGGCGCGACGCTCGAGGGACGCACGCTCGCGTTCGACTCGAACAAGTGCTTGCTTCGCTACCGGCTCGATCACCCTTCGGTCACCGGCGCGTGGGTGACCGACTACTACGCGCGCACGCACCTCGCGCTCGACGCCGCGTTCTTCGTCGTCGGCTCGGACGTATCGGGGCCCATGGGCGCAGATCTGGTCGCGACCGGATCGCGCGCCGACGCCGAGCGATTCCGCGCCGCGCACCACGGGACGGCGATCCACGCATTCGCCGAGGTCACGCCCGAGTTGGTTCGCTCGTTCTTCCCGCGATGAGCGAGGTGCGCCTCGATCCTTGGTCGGGCGCCGAGACGATCCTCGCGCCGGGTCGTCTCTCGATCGGCGCAGTGAAGCCCTCCGGGCTGCCGACACCGAGCGCGCGCTGTCCGTTCTGTCCGGGCCACGAGGCCGACGCCGAGGCGACGATCGCGCAGATCTCGGCCGGAGTCGTCCGCTTCGCAGACGCGACACAATTGTGTCGGCCCGGCGAGCCGGGCACTCCGGTCGAGATCGGCGAGCCCTGGCGGGTGCGCGTCGTCGCCAACCGATACCCGCTGGTCGCGCCCACGATGCCGCTCGCCCGTGGCGCGCACGAGGTGATCGTCGAGGCACGCGAGCACGACGTCGACCTGCCGGATCTCGATCTCGACGCGATGACGTGCGTGGTCACGATGTACCGCGATCGGTCGCGCGCGCTCGCCTCGCTCGAGGGCGCTCGATCGATCGTGCTGTTTCGCAACCGAGGCCGGCGCGCGGGGAGCTCGCAGCCGCATCCGCACGCCCAGATCGCCGCGCTCAGCTACGTGCCGCCGCACACGCGTGTGCGCGACGAGCGTGCGCGCGGCGATCGCGATCTCCTCGGGCGCACGCTCGCGTCGGAGCGCGCGTGCGGACGCGTGGTCTACGAGACGGGCTCGTTCGTCACGTTCTGCCCGTTCGCGTCCTCACGCGCGCACGAGGTGCGGATCGCGCCGACACGTCCGATCGAGCGGCTCGCGGACCTCGACGATGCGATGGTCGCCGCGCTGGCCGATCAACTGAGTCGCGCGCTCCGTGCACTACGCACGCGGATGGGCCTGGCGGACTACAACCTGCTCGTGCGCGATCCAGCGCTCGACACGCGCGGCGCGTTCTTCTCCGTGGAGATCCTTCCGCGCACGGGCGGCGACGCCGGCTTCGAGCTGCACACCGGCTCGTCGATCTGTCTGGTCGCGCCCGAGGAGACCGCCGCCGCCTTGCGCGCGATCGAGGCCTCCGCATAGCCGAGTTGTCACGCGCGGCGGGCTCGTCGATGCTCGTGCGATGCGCATTCGCTTCGCGCTCTTGGTCGCCCTCGCGTGCCTCGGCTGCGGGCCCGACACACCGCCTGGCACGGACTCCGGAGCTCTCGACGGCGCGAGCGATGCGCCCGCCACCACCTGCGCGACCAGGCCGCCGATCCCCACGGGCGATCCGAACGGACACGCGAGCCCGTTGGGCGTGGGCCCTGGCGAGGCACGCGCCGGACGCCTGCGCGCCGCGGATCTCCCGGTCGATCGCACCGGCCTGGCCACGTGGCGCGCGGGCGACTTCGTGCTCGCGAACGAATACGTCGCCGCGATCGTCGAAGATGTCGGCGCCTCCGACCTCTTCGATCCCTTCGGCGGCAAGCTCGTCGGCGTCGGGCTGGTCGAGGGCGGCCACATCGTCCACGCGGCCGACTTCGAGGAGATCATCCCGGGGCTCGGCCTCTACACGCTCGAGCCCGAGAGCGTGACCGTGATGTCGGACGGGTCGAGCGGTGGCGCGGCGATCGTGCGCTCGGTGGGGACGATGACGCTCATCCCCTTCCTGGCGGACTTCGCCGGTCATCTCTTCGGGCGATACGACGGCCTGCGCGTGGCGATCGATCACGTGCTCGCCCCGGGATCGCACACCGTGGAGCTGCGCTTTCAGATCGCCTCCGACCAGCCCGGTCGGCTCCACATCTCGCAGCCGGTGCAGGTCATCGTGCAGTCGAGCCGCATGCGACCGCTGATCGACCCCGTCGGCTTCGACACGGCCGCGACCACGACGGTGCCCGCTCTGCTCTTCGAGGACGAGGTCGGCGCGAGCTACGCCTGGGCGAGCGCAGACGGTCCGATCGCGCGCGCCATCGAGGCCGGTGGCGCCGGCGTGTACACCGCACGACCCTTCGACGCCGAGGGCTGCACCATCACCGAGCACGTCTATGCGCGCGTCACGATCGCAGGCCCGGGTCTCTCGCCGCTGAGGCGTGAGCTCGCTTCCGTTGCGGGCCAGACGCTGCGCAGCGTGAGC
>JAYVCF010000241.1:0-5550 GCA_043750095.1 Deltaproteobacteria bacterium | reverse complement strand
GCGACGGCATCGGCCTCGTTCAGCGTGGCGTCGTCGCGCGACGTCCCCATGATCGTGAGCCTCGCGCCCGAGCGGAACATCGTGGAGCCCGACTCGACGATGGCCGTGGAGGCCGTCGTGCGCACGGGCGACGGACGCCCGGTACAGGGCGCGCGCATCGAGTATCCGCCCGTGAACCCGGGCGAGCGCTCCGGTACCGTGACCACCGACGCACGCGGACACGCGAGCTTCCGCTGGCGCGCTCCTGCGCTCGGCAGTGCCTTCATGGACGCCTCGATCAGCGTCACGGCGAGCCGTGAAGGGCTCGGCGCGCTCAGCGTCAGCTCCACCGTGCGCGTGGCGCGCGTCGAGCGTGCGGCTTCGTTCGGCGTCGAGGGTGGGGCGCTGGTTCCGTCGATCGGCGGACGCATCTACGCGCGCGTCGTCGAGATCGACGGCTCGGCCGCGCCGGCCGGCGTCTCCGTTCAGATGAGCGGCCCGCGCATGCAGGACATGACGGCGACGACCGACGCCAGCGGCATCGCGGTGTTCGATGTCACGCTGCACGCCATCGCGAGCGGCGATCAGGATCGCTGCGGCGGTGACGCGGCGACGGCCATCACGCTCGACGCGGTAGGCGCCACGGCGCTCGAGGGCTGCATCCCGCTCGACCCCGACGGTACGGCCCGCATCCGCGCCGCCAGCGCCGTCGTTCGCGGCGGCAGCAGCGCCCACCTCGAGATCACACGCGCGCCTTCCGTCGCGCGGCTTCCCATCGCGGTCAGCATCGTCTCGCTCGACGGCTCACCGCTCTCGTTCGGGGATGTGGTCGTGCCTGCGAGCGCACACGCGGTGGACGTGACGATCCCCGAGGGTCACTCGGGCATCCTCGTCGTGCGCGCCCGTCCGCTCCACGGCGCCACCGAGCGCCCGCTGCGCGGTGGATCGACCAGCCTCTGGGCCGTTCCGGGTGAGCTCTACTCGCTCACGGCTCAGCTCACCGCGTCGGGCGCCGAGATCGGCGCGCGTCCTGGTGCGCGCGCGTACGTCGCGGCGCTTCCGGTGGACGACGCGCACGCGCTCGCGGCGCGCCTTCGTGGTGAGCTGCTGCGTACGTTCGGAGATCTCCGGATCGATCCGGGCGCGGCGAGCGGCTCGCTGCTCAGCGCGACCCTCTCGGTGATGACACCGCTCGACGTGGCAGCGCCCTGGGTGCTTCGCGGAACGAGCGTGGAGGCCGTCCCCGCGCCCGAGACGCCCGAGTCGCTCGCCTTGCTTCGCGATCCTTGGCGCTCGCAGGCGCGCTTCATCGAGGGCCGTCTCGCGCTCGTGTTCCAAGCGATCGAGCGCTACGTCGCGGCCGCGGTGCCCGAGCGCATCGAGGACGTCGCCGTCCAGAGCGGCACGCACTGGGACTTCAACGCGCAGATCCTCGCGGCCGTCGCCGACGGAGGCGACCTCGGCTCCGAAGGGGCGACCGGCCTCGGCGGCGAAGACCTCACCGTCGCGGGCTTGCGCGCGTTCGATCCCGCCTTCACCTACGACTCGGTCGCGCGCCGCATCACGCGCGAGCGCTTGTTCCGGCTGCTCGTCTCGCTGCGCGCGTACGTGCGTCAGCAGGGCTTCGATCTGCCCTGGGCGCGGCTCGGTGATCCGACGACCTGGCTCGAGCACACGACGGAGGTCTACGTGGAGCCCTTCGGATCGATGCAGGCGCGTGAGCTCGTCGATGGCTGGGGCCATCCCTTCGTGCTGCGTCCGACCAACGGCCATCCGCGCTTCGGCTCCTGGTCACCGCTCGACGGCTGGGAGGTCGCATCCGGCGGTCCCGACGGCCACGTCGGAAACGGCGACGACGTGTTCGATCCCACCGCGCGCGTTCTCCCGACGTCGAGCACGTACGGCCGTGCGGTCGGCGAAGACGCGCTCGTCGCACGACTCGCGGGCGTCGAGCTCGGTCGCGCTGCGGTCGATCTCCTCGGTCAGAACGTGGGCGAGTACGCGAACGGCGTCCCCGCGAGCCCCGACGCAGCGGCCGTCACGCGCGGCCTCGCCGTATGGCAGGACGTTCCGGGCGTCTTCGAGCCCGACCCGACGCCGCTCGCGCTGCGTCGACCGACGGTCCCGACGCTGGGGGCCGGTGGGTCGATCGCCGCGCTCGATGGAGCGCCCGTGCCGCTCACCTTCGATGAAGAGCCGCGGACCTGGGGCATGGTCGGCCTGGTCTTCTCGGAAGAAGGCATGCCGGCCGTGGTGGAAGCGCGCGCGCTGCGCGGCTCGCCGCTGATCATCTCGTCGCGCATGCCCACGCGCCTGCGCGAGAACGAGCCGGTCGAGGTCACCCTCGCCGTCACGAACGCGAGCGACGTCGATCGCACGCTCGCGATCAGCGTGACGGGTGAGGGCGCGCTCAGCGGCGACGGCGTCTCGAGCCTTCGCGTCGCGGCGGGCACGGCCGAGCTCACGCACATCACGCTGCGTCCCTCGGGCACGGGCCACGCGCACGCGATCATCGCGTTCCAGCAGGGCTCCGACACGCTCCGCACCATGCGCTACGAGCTCGCGCTCGAGTCGGGCCTGCACCCGATTCGATCGCGCATCGCCGGCGTGACGAGCGCTGGCAGCTGGTCGGGAACGCTCGACGTCGCTAGCGCTGCCCAGCGCGCGACCGGCCGCGTCGTGGTGATCGCACCGAGCGGTCTCTATCGCGATCCGGATCTCGCCGAGGTGCGCGATCGCGACCCGGCGTTGCTCGCTTGGTCCGCGACGCTGGCCGGCGCCGGCCTCGACGAGACGTTCCGCGCGGATCTGCTTCGTGCGCAGAGCCCCGACGGGCACCTCGACGGCGACGAGCCGGTGCTCTCCACCGCGTGCGCGCTCGTGGCCTGGTCGGCGGCGGACTCGGAGGACGAAGCAGCTGCGGCAGCTCGCTCACGAGCGATGTCGGCGCTCTCCAACGTGCGCTTCGGCGATGCGGACGGCTCGGCCGGCGAGCTTCGCGCGCAGGCGGCGCTGATCGGTGCGCTCGCACCTTCGGGCATCGCGGATGTCGCGGACGCGCTCGAAGGCGCGATCGATCCACTCGCGCGAATGACCGCTCAGTATCGCGGTGCATTGCGTCGTGCGCTGCGCCGCTATCCGGAGGAGCCGACGCTCCTCGCGCGCGCGGCCGCCGCGCTCTTGCTCGCGAGCCCCGAGGATGCCTACGGGCGCGCGATGTTCGATCGCGCCGTCACGCACCTGCACGATCAAGGCAACGGCAGGCTCGTCACGGCTTCCACGGGTCGTGCGGGGGTCATGGAAGAGGTCGCGGCCTCGCTCGCGCTCGCCGTCGGCGCGCATCAGCTCGGGCAAGACGCGCTCGCCCGCTCGCTCGTCGCGGGCGCGATGACGCACGACAACCTCATCACGCGCGACGGCGGCGAGGCGCTGTTCTGGCTGCTCGCGAACGGCGCGTACGGCGTGTTCGGCAGCGACGCTGGCACCACCGCGCACGTGACGGCGGGCGGCCGCTCGATCGACGCGACCTTCGATCACGGCATCGCCATCGCCGAGATCGACTCTCCCTCGGGCAGCCTGGGCGTGAGCGCGAGCGTGAGCGGCGACGCGGTCGTGCTCGTGCGCGCGGAGGCGGCCTACGTGGTGCCGTTCACGGCGGAGACCCACGCCCCGATGACCCTCACGCTCGAAGGCGACG
Source organism: Deltaproteobacteria bacterium (assembly GCA_043750095.1). GTDB lineage: Bacteria > Myxococcota_A > Polyangia > Polyangiales > Sandaracinaceae > JBBSAT01. The sequence continues at coordinate 1,874 of JAYVCF010000241.1, read as the reverse complement.
TCGGCGCGGGCGAGGGGCTCTCGGCGCTCGAGCTCGTCGTTCACGCGACGGGCGAGGTGCCGCACCCGGTGCTCCTCATCGAGCTTCCTGCCGGCATCGACCTCGACGACGAGGGTGTGCTCGCGCAGCTCGCGCGCACGAGCGGCGTGCTCCATCTGGAGTCGCGTCGCCCCGGCTTCATCCGGCTCGAGCTCGGCCCGATCGCATCGGGCGTCGACCTACGCATTCCGCTCTCGCTCCGCTGGAGCCTCGGCGGCAGCGTGCGCGGCCTCGCCGCCGTGGCGTACGAGGCGGACGATCCGGATCACCGCACGGTGATCGCGCCCATCACCATCGCTCGCCCGACGGGGAACTGAGCGCGGCTAGATTTCTTCCGGCCGACGGGCATCGGGCGCGCCGAGAGCGAGAACGGGGTCGTGCGCGAGGACGCGCATGGGGACGGGCCTTGGACCCGCTGGCTCGGTGGCATACTCGCCCGATGCGCCGCTACGAGATGCGCGAGGGGACCTCGTCGAAGTTCTGGGAGGTGGAGGTCCGCGAAAAGGACGTGGTCGTGCGGTTCGGCCGGATCGGAACGACGGGGCAGACCAAGACGCAGCGCGCAGCGGACGTCGATGCGGCGCGGAAGGCCGCGGAGAAGCTGGTGCGCGAGAAGCTCGGAAAGGGCTATGCAGAGGCTGGATCGAAGAACGCAGCGCCCCCGCCTGCAGTATCGGAGACGAAAGCCAAAGCGAAGACCGAGACGAAAGCGAAGGCCGAGAGCAAGCCGAAGTCGCGGTCGAAGGGCCGCGCGACACCCTCCGTCGCGGAGTCATGGGAGCGAATCGAGCGCTGGTTCGCGAAGCGCCCCGAGCTCGCGTTGCGGCTCCGCCCCGGGGCTTCGGAGAGCCAGATCAGAGCCGCCGAGGAGGCGCTCGGCGTCACGTTCCCGGACGACTTCCGTGAGTCGGTCCGCATCCACGACGGTCAGTCCGAGGAGTGCGCCGTCTTGTGGCTACCGCACGCCGGATGGCTTGGCTCGCTGGAGTCGATGGTCGGCTGCTGGCAGGGCGACCGGAAGTACTACGACGCGCCCGAGATCGAGAAGCGCGTCGACTGGCTCGATAAGAGCAAACGTGTGCGTCAAGTCCATCTTCATCCAAAGCACATCCCGTTCGCAGGCAACGTGTGCTGGGATTACGGACGCCTGATGTTCGACTACTTCCCGGGCCCGGAAGGCGCGGCCGGTCAGGTGATCGCGCGCGAGGACATCGATTTGCGCTTCGTCGCAGCGAGCTTCGTCGCGCTGCTCGCCGGGGTCGCGAGCGACATCGAGCGCGGCAAGACCAAGCCCTCGCTCAACGAATGACCCGCTCGCCCAGAGCCGCTCAGCGCAGGATCTTCGGGCGCTTCGGCCCCGCCGTCGCGAGGCGCGCCCATCACCATCGATCACCCGACCGGGAACGGAAGGGGCTCAGATCCCTTCGGGTCGACGCGCATCGGGCGAGCCCGAGAGCGCGAAGGGATAGTTCACGACCACGCTTCCGCCTTCGGGCGGCGGAAACCGGAGATGGCTCATCACGTGCGTGAAGCAGGTGGTGACGGTGTCGTCGTGAAGAGCGTCCTCGAGGACCGAAGCCTCGGCGACGGATCCATCGTCCTCGATGGTGAATTGCATCGTGACGCGGCCACCGAGATCCGGATGCGCCTCGAGCTGCCACTCGAAACAGAAGCGGATCTCGGGGAGGGCACTGCGCACGATCTCGCGGACGGCGGCGGCGTCGAGCGTTCCGCGGTGGATCGGCGTGGTCGTGGTCGTGGTCGTGGTCGTGGTCGTGGTCGTGGTCGGGCTCTCGCTCTCGCTCTCGCTCTCGCTCTCGCTCTCGCTCTCGCTC
>JAYVCF010000240.1:0-6636 GCA_043750095.1 Deltaproteobacteria bacterium | reverse complement strand
GGTGATCGCTGCCGTCGTCGTCGTCTTGCCGTGATCGATGTGACCGATCGTCCCGACGTTCACGTGCGGCTTGGTGCGGTTGAATTTCTCTTTCGACATCGGGAACTAGCTCCTTTTTCCTCGAGGGGAACTGCTCAGCCCAGGACGAGAATCGAACTCGCGACCTCCTCCTTACCAAGGAGGTGCTCTACCCCTGAGCTACCTGGGCGGGGTAAGGCGACGGAACCGAAACGCTAACAACGGAGACCAGAGCGGGAGACCGGGTTCGAACCGGCGACGTTCAGCTTGGAAGGCTGACGCTCTACCAACTGAGCTACTCCCGCGGGGACTTGGGGGAAATCAGTGGAGAGTGGTGGATTTGAACCACCGTAGGCAAACGCCGGCAGATTTACAGTCTGCTCCCTTTGGCCGCTCGGGCAACTCTCCGCAATACTTACTTTTTTGGGGCTCTTCCCCGCACTGCCCGGGTGGGCGAACCGACTCGACTTTCGTATGGCTGGCGACTGGATTTGAACCCGCAACCGCCTGTTTACAAAACAGGTGCTCTACCGTTGAGCTACGCCAGCGGAAGCGCTCGCTCGGGCTCATTCTCGGGGCCGACCACCGAACCGGGCGGAGCCGGTCGGAGAACAGACCACGCCCCGCGCGGGGGCGCGAGGGGGCGCTTTTCTACGTTGGGGTCCCTAGGCTGTCAAGCGAGATCCCTGCCGTCAGGGCGCTGCGTCGGGGGCGACGCTGCCTCCGCGTGGATCTGCGAGGGCGGTCCCGCGATCCTGGTCCGGCAGGGCCCCGGTGACCAGCAGCTGACGCGCGCGATCGAGCTCGGCATGGGTGCGAATGGCCCACTGCGTCTCGACGCCGGTGCGCTCCACCATCAGGAGCGTGAGCTCCCAGTAGCGAATCGCGTGGCGCACCAGCGGCTCGACCCGCGAGCGCAGCTCGGCGCGATAGGCATCGCGGTACATCGCGAGCTGCTGGTCGCTCATCGGCTCGGCAGGCGGCGGAACCGGTGCGGCCGTCATGTCTGCATAGAGCGTCTCGTACATCGACCCGATGCGATATCCGGCCGCGGCCGCCCAGTGCGCGTTCGTCAGGCGGATGGTGTCGAAGTACGCGCGCTGCGCATCGAGGATCAGCTGCGCGCGCTGCTCGAGCGTGCGGTGCTGCGCTTGCACGTCGCCCGCAGGCAGCACCATCGCCTCCGAGCGCGCGCGCACCGACTCGGCACGAACGAACATCGCGGCCGCTGCGAAGTAGGGCTCGGTGATCACCTCGTCGCCGCGACGCGTTCGGTAGTAGGTGCCCGCATCTTCGGCGGCGGTCGTCGCTTCTGCGAGCCTACGCATCCCGAAGAGCGCTTGTGCGCGCCGCGCCATCGCTTCGAGGCGCTCGTCCGACGGGAGGTCCGTGCGCGCGAGCAAGAGATCCGAGGAGGCGAGCGCCTCTTGCCAGCGCTCGAGCGTGATGAGCACGCCCGTGAGCTGAAGCCGCGCCACCCGCACGTCCGCGGAGTCGGGGACGTGATCGATCAGCTGATAGTAGTGCGCGGCGGACGACTCGAGGTCGCCGGTCTGTTGGAGACAGAGCGCCGCGTTGTAGAGCGAGGGCGAGAGGTAGCGGCTCGAGGGAAACTCGTCGGCGATGCGGTCGTAGCGCGCGACGGCGTCCGCGCAGTGCGCATCGGCCTGGAGCGCGGTGCCCTGCCGAAAGAGATCTTCGGCCGTGTACGTGTCGAAACGATAGCCGCCGGCCTCGTCGCGCATCGCCACGATCCGCGTCTCTTCGAGCAAGCGCGCCGTGGTCGTCGGAGCGATGGCGGCGCCACATCCCGCGAGCGAGAGAAGAACGACGGCGAAAGAGACGACCGAGAACGAGGAGAAACGCATGTCTTGCCGACATCACGCCGCCCTCCGGGTTCCGCACGAAAACCGGGGGAGAAGCGGATCGACGTGATCGTAACAGAGGAGGCCGGATCGAGCGTAACAGCGTAACCGCGCGCAGCCGTCTGAGCGTAACAGTGACCTCGGTGTTACACCCCGGGACACGCTCTCTCCGCAGATCACCGCGGAAAACACCGATCGAGTTCCCTGGCACGTCGGCTGCTCTAAGCCCCTTCGTCGAGAGCAACGCTCCGACGGAGAAGGGCCATGCAGATGATTACGTTGGTCGGGTCGAGCGCGCTGAACTGGTCGGACGAAGAGCTCCTGGCGCGGATGCTCGAGCGCGAGCACGAGGCGTGGCGCGAGTTCCACCGCCGCTTCGATCGCCTCGTGTACCGCTGCATTCACAAGGTCACGAGCCGCTTTCCGAACAGCGTCGGCGCGGAGGACGTGCGCGAGATCTACGCGCAGTTCCTCTTCGGGCTGACGCATCGCGAGATGCACAAGCTCCGCACGTTCGACCGTGAGCGCGGCAACAAGCTGAGCTCGTGGGTGGGCCTGCTCGCGACGAACGCCGCGTGGGATTATCTCCGCGGTGTGGCTCGCCAGCCGCAGTGCACCGAGCTCGCGGCGGCCGAGAACCTCGGGCAGACCGACGCGGACCCCTACGAGCACCTGCTCGAGAAGGAGCGCTGGGGCTGCGTGAACGACACGCTCCGCACCTTCTCCGCGAAGGACCAGACGTTCGTGCGCCTCTACTACATGGACGGGCTCACGCCGGAGCAGGTCGCCGAGGAGATGCACATCTCCGTGAAGACCGTGTACTCGAAGAAGCACAAGATTCGTTGCCGCCTGGAGCGCGCCCTCTCGCCGATGATGCGCGAGACGATGGGACAAGCGGCCTGAGAGCAAGGCCGGCGGCACTCGCGAGGGGATGAGGGGGCGTAGGCGAGCGGATCGGGAAACCGGTCCGCTCGTTTGCGTTTCGCCTGCGTCCCGTATGCTGCGCGCCGTGCTCGGTCCGGCCCTCGCGCTCTTCGGGTATCTGCTCGGCTCGGTGTCGTTCGCGCTGGTCGCGGCGAAGCGCGCGGGCGTGGATCTCCGCGCCGAGGGGAGCGGCAACCCGGGCGCGACGAACGTCGGGCGTGTGCTCGGCAAGCGGACGGGACGCGTCGTGCTGGGGCTCGATCTCGCCAAGGGCGCGCTGCCCGCGGGCCTGGCGCTCGCGTTTCTCGGAGCTGACTCGCCCTGGACGGCGGCCACGGGAACTGCGGCCGTCGCGGGTCACTGCTTTCCGCTCTGGCATCGGCTGCGCGGGGGAAAAGGCGCGGCGACGGCGGCCGGCGTTCTCTTGGTGCTGGCACCGATCGCGGGCGTGGCGGCGGCGCTGACGTACCTGCTCGGTAAGCGCGTGACGAAGCGGGCGAGCGTGGGCTCGTTGCTGGGCGCGCTCGTCGGGGCAGCGACGACCCTCGCGACGACGACGGGGCCGCGAGTCTGGATGGCGTGCGCGATCGTGGTTCTCGTGTTCGCTCGGCACGCGAACAACATCGCGCGGCTCGCGGGCGGGACGGAGCCCGAGTCATGAGGCGCGGACCGTGGCTCGCGATCGGCGCCGTCGCGGTCGCATGCGGCGCGCACCCGCCTCTGCCTGCGGTCGTGCCACGCCAAGGGCCGGTCGAAGCGAGCGTGGGGAGCGTTCGCGTCATCACGACGCACCGCGCCACCGACGGGCACGTGGCCGCCGGGCTCTTCGTCCGGACGAGGGAAGGCAGCGCCGCACTGCGCGCGACGGCGGTGCTCGTGATCGAGGCGCGTGGCGAGGGGGCGTGGCGCGTTCGGGCGACGCCCGATGGGATCGCCATCCGCATGAGCTCCGAGACGAGCGAGCTCGATGCGACCCTGCGGTCGCTCGCGCGCGCACTCGAGGTCCGTGACGCGAGCGCGGCAGAGGTCGAGGCCGCGCTCGAACACGTGCGACGGCGGCGGGCTGCGAGAGCCAACGACGAGACCGCGCTTGCGACGGTTCTCGCCATCGAAGCGCTCGGCGGTGCGTCGATCGATCTCTTCGGCACTGCGGATGACGACGCCGAGGTGACGTCGAGCGCGGTCGGCGCGTGGCTCGCCGAGGTGCTGGGCGCGGAGCGGACGCTCGTCGCGATCGTGGGAGATGTCGAGGAGACGACGCTTCACGCCGCGATCCACGATGCGTTCTCGAGCGCGCCTCACGTGGCCGATGCGCCCGAAGGGACGGCGGCGTGGCAGCACGGCGCCGCGCGCGTGGCGATCGGCTCCCACCCGATCGCCGCTGCCGCGACATCGGTCACCTCGCTCGACGAAGCGGCGCGCATCGCCGACTGGATCGAGCGGCTCGCGCCGGGAGCGCACGCGGCGTCGTTTCCGCTGCGAGGTCGGGGTGTCGTCAGCGCGACGCTCGCGGGCGACGAGGGTGCGCTGCGCTCGCTCGCGACGGCCTTCCGCGATGCGCGGACGCTCGACGACGAGGCGACGCGGCCCGAGGCGCGCGACGCCGAGTCGGAGCTGCTCGCGATCGGCGACGCCTGGCTCGCGCGATTGACGACGGCGGAGATCGACGACGGTCTCGGGCTCGCGCTCGTTCGCGCGAGCGAGGGTGACGCCGCGCCGACGACGGACGAGACCCTCGACGCGCTGACCGTCACGCACTCGGCAACTCCGACGACGCTCGACGACCGGCACGCGGAAGCGAGGCTGGAGAGCGGCCTCTCGATCCGCGTCGCCCGGTCCGAGGGTGACGCGATGGCGGTCGCGGTCTCGTGGGCGGCGGGCGCGCGCTTCGATCCGCCGCGTGAGCACGGTCGCGCGGCCCTTCTCGGGCGCGTGCTGGCGCGGGGCTGCGAGCCCGACGCGGACGCGAGCTGGGTGAGCGACGCGACCCTCGGCATCGTGATCCTGGGCGAGACGGCCTCGATCGAGCGAACGGCGCTGCGTGCGATCGAGTGCGTGCGCCATGCGGCGACCGAGGTCGCGCACACGGAGGGCGTTCGCGCGACGGCGATCGCGGAGATCGATCTCGGCGCGCGCGTGAGGGCGTGGGCCGCGAGCCTCCTGGCGCCCGGCGCGCCCGGGCTCGTCGCACCTGGCGGAAGCGCCGTCGGGCTCGCGGCGGCGACGCAGCTCGACGACGCGCTCGACGACGCGCTCGATCCGCGACGGGCGACGATCGCCATCGTCGCGAACGAGTCGCCCGAGCGGCTGCTCGCCATCGCGGAAGCGCTCGGCGGCGTGTTGCGCGCGGGGACGGCCCCTCTGCCGGGCGCGCCGGGCGAGATCCCGGAAGGACCCGTCGAGGCGTTCGAGACGGATGCCGATCTCGACGTGCCGATCGCCGTGGTCGCGCTCCGCTCGGGGGCGGGCTCATCCGAGCGTGGCGCTCGCTTCGTCGCGCACGCGCTCGCAGACGGACTGGCCGCGCGCGGGCTGCCCGTCCGCACGTTCGAGGGACGCGCCGCGCGCAACGCGAGCTTCGCCATCGTCGCGGTGACCGGCACCGACGAGCGGCTCGACGCGCTTCCCGCGCTCGCTCGCGCCGCGCTCGCGTCGGTGACGATCGACGAGAGCCTCGCGCGCGCCGACGCGGACGATGCGGACGCACGTGCCCTCGGGCGGGCGGCGCCAGCGGTGCTCGCGCGATCCCTCGTGGACGACCGGACGCCTGATTCCGCCGCGGACGTGGCGCGCGCGCTGCTCCGAGCCCCGCTGCATTTCGTCCTCGCCCGCCCGACGGCCCCGCCGCTTCGCCGCACGCGTTGACCGACCTAGGGGTGCGTGGTACCTCGCGCGCGTGTCGAATGAATCGCCGTTCATTTCGTCGGCGAAGGCGGTGAGGCCTCGAAAGAAGCTCGCGCGCCCCGCGGCCGATCGATCGACGACCAGCGGCGCGCCAGACAAGCGCGAGCGCATCCTGCGCGCCGCCGTGAAGGTGTTCGCGCGCAAGGGCTTCTACGCCGCGCGCGTCAGCGAGATCGCGAAAGCGGCCGGCGTCGCCGACGGCACCATCTATCTCTACTTCGAGAACAAGGACGACGTCCTCATCTCGCTCTTCGACGACCGGCTGACGCGCCTGATCGCCGTGCTCGAGAAAGAGGTCGCGACCCCCGGCCTCACCTTCGAGCAGCGCTTCCGGCGTGTGATCGAGCTCCAGCTGGGCCTGCTCGACGGGCAGCGCGAGCTCGCCGAGGTCGTGACGGTGAACCTGCGTCAGAGCACGCGCCTCTTGAAGCAGTACGCGACGCCGCTCTTCACCAAGTACCTCGACGTGATGGCGCGGCTCATCACCGAGGGGCAGCGCGAGGGTGTGGTGCGCGCCGAGGTCTCGCCGCGTCTGGTGGCGCGCTCGCTCTGGGGCGCGCTCGATGCGCTCGCGCTCACCTGGGCCATCGGCGGCGGCGAGGTCGGCCACCTCGCGAAGGCCGGCAAGCAGGTCGGCGACATGTTTCTGGGCGGGATCGCCGCGCCTGCGTCCGGCGTATCGGAATCCGATTGACTCTCTTTCCGCGGGCGACAACAAAGCGCCCGCTCGCTCGAGCCACAACGGTAGGAGGTAGCGCGTGAAGATCCTCGTCCCCGTGAAGCGGGTCACCGACCCCGACAACGCGAACAAGATGAAGGTGTCGCCCGACGGCGCACGCGTGACGTCCGACGGCCTCGAGTGGAAGCTCAATCCGTTCGACGAGTACGCGGTCGAGACGGCGCTTCGCCTCAACGAGAACGCCGC
>JAYVCF010000239.1:0-13150 GCA_043750095.1 Deltaproteobacteria bacterium | reverse complement strand
GAGTCGAGCTCGGGCGCGAACTGGCCTTCGCGCTGCTGCACGAGCCGCGCGTAGTCCTGCGCGGAGACGGCGAGCGCGAAAGGGCGGTGGTGGTTGTGGGCGAGCAAGGTCTCGGTCGCCCGCACGATGTCGCGGTACGCGCTGCCGTACTTGCTCCAGTCGCTGCGTGGCACGGACGAGCGGCCCTTGGCGTCGAGCAAGCCTTGGTGACCGATGCTCGGATCGCCGTTGAAGAGCAGCGTGTCCTCGCGATCGGCCACCGCGTGGGCGGCGCGGATCGCACGCGACGCATCGAGCGGCGCGCCCACCTTCTTCGCGAACGCGACGTCGCGCCAGTGCAGGATGAAGTCCTTGTAGAGAATCGGCACGCGCAGGACGACGTCGTTCTTGCCCACGACGGGCTTGGGATCCGTGCGCCCTTCGAGATCGATCTCCGCGTCCTCGTCCGCGCCATAGTGCTCGATGGCGACGGTGGCGATGCCCGGCCCGAGCGGACCGTAGAGTCCGATGAGGCGGCGGCCGACCAGCGTGCGACGCGCTTCGCGCACGATCTCCTGCTGGAGAAACTCGAGCTGCTCGGGCGTGAGCGGGATCTTCTCGTTCATCGATCGTTCTCCTGGTGGAATCAGTTCAGCGCATTCGCAGCGAGCCGACGGAAGCCGAGCGCGCCGGAGGTGCCGATTCGCGACGCAAGCTCCCGACGGTCGCGCCCGCGCGAACGCTCGCAGCGATCGACGCAGCGCCGCCGCCTGCGCGTGCGCGATGAAGCGCCGCGACGAGGCGCGGGTCCTCTTCCTCGAAGAGATGCTCGACGAGCACCTCGAGGGTGCCGCTGCCCATCCCGTCGTCGGCCATCAGCACGGCGAGCAGCTCCTGGTGCTCGGGCTTGAGCGTTCGCATGTGCCGCAGCGCGAGCGACGCGGCCGGGCCCCGCGCTTGCGTCGCGTCCGAACGGTCGTCCGAAGCGTCCGAGTTCGTCATGACCTGGTTCTCGTCCCGATCGACCCACGGACGCAAGCGCGAACGTCTCTCAGATCGTGCTGAAAACGAGACTCGAAATGAACTGGTCGATCACGGGATGGCCGCGCCACCGCCGATCGTCGCCGACCAGACGCCGCCGCTGGCGTTGAGCCCGTACTGGCCGCCGACGTCCGCGAGCACCGACGCGATCAAGAACCCCGGATCGACGCGCACGCGCACGTACGCGGTCACCGACGGCTGCACGATCGTGCCGGGGGCGGCGTTCGCGCCGATGCCGAGCACCGAGATCCCGAAGCGCGCGCCGAGGCGTACCTCCGGGATCAGGTCGCCCGAGAGCTGCACGTCCGCCTGGAGATCTCCCGTCACGGGAACGCCGCGCCCGGAGCCGATCACCGGCGCAGAGATCGCGGCCGCACCCTCGATGGCGAGCGTCATGCGATCGAGCGGAAACGTGAACGAGACGGGAAGAAACAAGCCGAAGCGCTCGCGGCGATAGCGCCAGGGCGCGAGGCCTCCCGCCGTCGCGAGCATGAGTACGTGCGTGACGTCGCTCGCGTCGTAAGCGGCGGCTTGCGTGGCGTTGGTCGGCAGGTTCTCGCCCGCAGCGGTGGGAATCGCGACCCCGAGACCGAACGAGAAGCGCGTGCTCCCGATCACGGGCGCCCACTCGAACGAGAGCGCGGGGTTGCGTGCTTCCACACGCTCGACCTGCGCGTCGTACGTCATCGACGAGGTGGTGGTGTCCATGAACGTGCCGTGGATGCGCGACGACGAGTAGGCGAAGCCCCAGTCGACGCGGGCTCGCGAGTCGTGAGTGATGCCGAAGCGCGCGCCGAGCTCGGTGAGCAGCATGAGCGTGTCGCCCGACGGCGTCGGTCCGGTGAAGAGTCGCTCGCTCGCCCACGCGGCGAAGATCTCGTCGATGCCGTCGTCCACCTCGGCGAGCCGCTCGTCGGCGATGCCCGGGACGAGCAACGTCGGTTCCTCGGACGGTTCGCTCTCTTCCGAGGGCTCGACCTCCTCCTGCGCACAGGCGATCGCAGGCGCGAGCGAGGCCAGCGCGAGCGCGACCAGCGCGATCGTCCGAGCGCGACGCACTACTTCTTCTGCGACGGCTGCATGAGCATCATGCCGAGCGCCATCGCGCGCGACGCGTCACCCGTGAGGCGAAGACGCCCGAGCACCTGCTGCGGCGTGATGTCGCCCTCGCGCATGTCCTCGAGATCGTCGTAGCTGATCGCCGCCGTGAACTGTGGCTTCTCGGGCGGCGTGTCGGTGCCGATGCCGATCTTGATGACCACGTCCTCTTGGCCGTCGGGGACGTCCTTGATGATCACGTGGAACTCGAGCTTCTGGCCCACGAGCAGCTTCTCGGCTCGCGCAGACGCGCTGCGGGCGAACCGCGCCGGCGCCTCGGGGTCGTTCATGCGGCCCGACTCCTCGAGCAGCGCGACCGCCCCCTTGGCCGCGACGGCCGTGAAGCCGAACGCCATGCGAACGATGTAGCCGTCGGGACGCGCCGTCTCGCTGCGCATCGTTCCGTCCTCGACCACGAGCCAGACCTCGCCCTCACCCTCGATCACGAGGCGAACGGCGCCCTTGCTTCCGAGCACGTCGTCGAGCGCTTCTTTGGCGCCCGGGCCGGTCTTGGCGCGCAGCGCTTCGACACCCTTCAGAAAGTGGGCCGGCAGGGCGCTGCGGAAGAACTCGGTCGCGGAGTCGGTCATGGCGCGAGCGGCCTAACGCGAAGCCGCGTTGCCGGCAAGCACGCATACGCGGCAGACTCGCCTTCACGATGGGGAAAGCGAAGATCTTGGTGGTCGACGACGACCGCGCGGTGGGAATGGTGCTGGCCGCCCTGCTCACGCAGGCGGGCTACGAGGCGCAGCACGTCGGGTCCGGTGAGCAGGCGCTCGCGGCGCTGGCGGCGCGTCGGCTCGATGCGATCTTGTCGGACGTTCGCATGCCCGGAATGGACGGCCTCGAGCTGCTCCTCGCGGTGAAGAAGCGCGCGCCCGAGGTGCCGGTGATCTTGATCACGGCGCACGGGACGATCCCGCTCGCGGTCGAGGCGATGAAGGCGGGCGCGGCCGAGTTCCTGCTGAAGCCCTTCGATCGCGACGAGGTCGTGTACACGATCGGAAAGGCGCTCGCGGGAGCGGAGGCGCGCGCCCAGCGGCCGCCCGAGCCCGAGGTTCGCGAGGACGGCCCGGTGCTCGGTCGATCGAGCGCGATGAAGGACGCCATGACGCGCCTCGAGCGCGCCGCGCCGACGATGGCGACCGTGCTCCTGCGCGGCGAGAGCGGCACCGGAAAAGAAGTCGCAGCGAACGCCGTGCATCGACTCTCGAAGCGGGCCGGGCCCTTCGTCGCGGTTCACTGCGGTGCGCTCCCCGAGCCACTGCTCGAGAGCGAGCTCTTCGGCTACGAGCGCGGCGCGTTCACGGGCGCCGTCGCGCGCAAGCCCGGACGCGTGGAGCTCGCGCAGGGCGGCACGTTGTTCCTCGACGAGATCGGCGACGTCACCCTCGCCGTCCAAGTGAAGCTGCTGCGCTTGATCCAGGAGCGCGAGTTCCAGCGCCTCGGTGCGACGAGCCTCGAGAAGGCCGACGTGCGCTTCGTCGCGGCCACGCACCGCGATCTGGAAGCGATGGTGCGCGAGGGAACGTTCCGCGAAGACCTCTTCTATCGGCTCAACGTGGTGCCCATCACCATGCCGCCGCTGCGCGAGCGCCGCGAGGACATCGAACCGCTCGTGCGTCGCTTCGTGGCGCTGCTCGCGGAGCGGAACGGGCGGCCGGGGCTCGGGATCGACGCGGGGGCGATCGCCGCGATGAGCGCGGCGAGCTGGCCGGGCAACGTGCGCGAGCTCTCGAACTTCGTGGAGCGGCTCGTGGTGTTCGTGAACGGCGAGTCCATCTCCGAGGCCGAGGTCGAGAAGGAGCTCGCGCAGCGTGGGCTCGGCCCCACGCTCGAGCCCGAGTCGCGCGCGACGTCGACATCCGCTGCGACCGGCTCAGCGACGGGCGGATCGCTCGATGCACAGCGGACCGATGCCGAGCGCGTCGCCGTCCGCGATGCGTTGTCCCGCGCGAACGGCAACCGAACCCAGGCCGCGCGCCTGCTCGGCGTCTCTCGCCGCACGCTCTACAACAAGCTCACCGAGCTCGGGCTCTGACGAGGGCACCACTCTCTTGCAATGACATCGCGATGCGCGTTTCATGGTGACGCGCATGCCGGAGCTGCCCGAGGTCGAGCACGCAAGACGAAGGCTCCTCAAGCTGAAGGGCGCGCGGATCGAGCGCGCCATCGCCCACGACGCGATCGTGCTCGGCGCCCAGAAGAAGAGCGCGTTCTGCCGCAGCGTCGCCTCGCGATCGATCGAGAGCGTGGATCGCCGCGGCAAGAGCTTGCTCGTTCACCTGTCGGGCGGCGCCGGGCTCGCTCTCCACCTCGGGATGACGGGCTCGCTCGTGCTGGCGCGGCCCCACGCCGCACGATCGCGCTTCGCACGCGTCACGCTCGATCTCGGCGAGGGCGGCGCGGTTCACTTCGACGATCCGCGCAAGTTCGGCCGGCTCTACGCGGGCAAGCTCGCCGACGCGCGCCGCGTGGCCAAGCACGACTCGCTCGGTCCGGACGCGAGCGCCATCGTCAGCGCCCGTGCACTGGCCGCACGCTTCGAAGGCGCTCGTGTCGCGATCAAGAATGCGCTCTTGGATCAAGAGCGCGTGGCCGGGCTCGGGAACATCCACGCGGGCGAGGCGCTCTTTCTCGCGCGCATCCATCCCATGCGCCGCGCGGGATCGCTCAGCGACCGCGAGTGGCGGCGCCTCTACGCCGGCATTCAAGAAACGCTCGCGCGTGCGCTCGCCGAGCTCGATCGCCTCGAGTGGAGCGACGAGCCGATGGTGTACGTGAGCGCGGGAGGCGAGAACCGCTTTCTCGTCTACGACCGCGAGCGCGAGCCCTGCCCGCGATGCGACGCGCCGATCGGGCGCCACGTTCACGGCGGGCGATCGACCTATCTCTGCGTGCACTGCCAGCCCGCCGCATGAACGCGCGACGCATCGTGCTGTTCGCCTTCGGCGGAGGTCTGCTCGTGCTGGTGGTGCTGATCGGCGGAGGCCTCGGCGGGGACGAGACGGAAGAGCCGCCTGGGATGGTGCTCGGTGAGCCGGGCATGCCGCTCGCGGAGCACGACGCGCCCACGAAGGAGCTTCCCGCGGACTTCGTTCCAAGCCTCCCCGCGGTGCCGACGCTGCCGGCCGGCACGCACGTCTCGCGCGCACACCCCGAAGGCTCGGGCGATGACGCACGCGGCGACGATCTCAGCGCCGAGATGCGCCTCTTGTCCGAAGCGCGCTCCGAGCTCGGCGCCGAAGACGCCGCGTCTTGCCTCACGCTTCTCGATCAACACCGCGAGCGCTTTCCCGAGGGTGCGCTCGCCGAAGAGCGCGACGCCTACACGATCCTCGCGCTGCACGCGCTCGCGCGCGATCAGGAGACCGAGCGTCGCTACGTGGACTTCCGACAGGACTACCCGGCGTCGTCGTTCATCGAGACCATCGCGCACGCGCTCGCGCAGCGTTGACCCGCCTCAGCGCAGCCGAGGAATGCCCGTGGCCGGAGTCCCGCCCGACTCGAGGCGCGCGAAGAGATCGCGCAGGTCGCGCCGCGCGCGCAGCGGCTCGAGGAAGCGCGTGCCGAGCGCGTTGAGCTCCTGCCCGAGCATCTCGATCTCTCGGCCCGAGGTGGTGATGGCGTCCTCGGTGGACTGTCGCTCTTCCTCGAAGCTGGTCTCGAGCTTCTCGAGCTGGCCGCGCAGCGCGTCGCACTGGAACTCGAGGTCCTTCACCTCACGGGTCTTGCTCTCGACCCAGGCGCGCGCCTTCTCGCTCGTGGTCTGCGCGAGCAGCCAGCGATCCATCGCCTCGGCGACTTCACGCATCGCAGCCACGATCGCAGGAGCGGGGGTGCTCGCTTCGGTGACGCCGCCGGCAGCCGCGAGCTTCTGAAACGACTCGCGGTAGGCGCGCTCGGCGACCGTCACCGGCTCGAAGTAGGGACGCACTTCGATCTCGGCCTGTCTCGCCGCTGCGCGCGCGTGCGAGAGGTCCGTGCCGAGCGTGCTCATCGCGTGACCGAAGCGTTGCCGCCCGTCGCGCGCGAGCTGCTCCATGGGCTCGAGCCTTCGTTGCTCGCGGAGCGCCGCGGCGCGCAGTGCCTCGATGCGCTGAAGGTGTCCGTGGATGCGGCCGAGGTTGTCGGTGATGCTCCCGGGCGCGGCCTCGTTCGCATAGGCACGACGCAGCATCTCGTCGAAGAGCAGCGCGCGCTGCGACCACTGATCGAGCGCGGTCGGCGGCAGCGTGGCGGACGGCGGCCGCGGCACGATCGACTGGTGCGAGTCCAAGAGATCCGCCGTCGCTTCTTCGGGAGGCGCGAGCGCCGTGAGCTCCTTGTCGACGTGATGCGCGTCGACGGGGCGATCCTCCGGACGCTTCTCGAGCATCTTGAGGATCAGCTCCTCGAGCCGGCGCGGGACCGTCGGCACGATCGACGTCGGCCGCGGCGGCGGCTCGCGCAAGTGCGCGACGAGGAACGCCGTCACGTCGTTCCCGCTGAAGGGGAGCTTGCCGGTGACCATCTCGAAGAGGATCACGCCGAGGGCATAGAGATCGGCCGCCGGTCCCGTGTCGATCGAGGTGACGCGCTCGGGCGCCATGTACTGCGGTGTCCCGAAGATCTGACCGGCGCTGGTGAGCCGCTGATCGTGCATCGAGCGTGCGATCCCGAAGTCGAGGATCTTCGCCACGCCGCGGCCACTCGGAGCGCGTGTGACGAACACGTTCTCCGGCTTCAGGTCGCGATGGACGACGGAGAAATCGTGCGCGCGGGCCAGGCCGCGAGCGATCTGTGCGCCCAGCGTGGCGACCTGCGCCGCGGGCATGGGCCCCTGCGCGATCAGCTTGTCGAGCGGCTGCCCGTCGAGCAGCTCCATCACGAGATAGGAAGCGCCGTCCTCGGCCTCGCCGTAGTCGAGGATCTCCACGATGTTGGGGTGCGAGAGCGCGGCCGTGTTCTTGGCCTCGCGTCGGAAGCGCTCCTTGATCTTCGGATCGCGCCCCATCTCGCGGTTCAGCACCTTGAGCGCGACGACGCGATCGACGAGCGTGTTGCGCGCGCGATAGACGACGGCCATCCCGCCTTCGCCGATCTGCGCCTCGATCAAAAATCGACCGTTGAGCACGGTCCCGATGCGCGCGTCGAGCGCCGGCACGAGCACGGCCGAGTCGACGAAGCAGCGCACGTCGTCGTTGTCGTAGCGGAGGTGGCAGGTCGGGCAGACCTTCATGGCGGCCCGATCCTACACGGATCATCTAGCTCGACGCTTTTGCGTCTCTCAGAGGAACGAGCGGATGGCGTCTTGCGCGATCCCGCTGGCCCAGTCCCGACCGCCATCGACGCGTGCGCGGATGACGCCGCGCGGGTCGATGATCCACGTCTCGGGAAAGAGGCGCGTGCCGTAGAGGTCGCGCGTGACGTGCCGATCGGAGTCGAGCAGCACGCGCAGCGGTGCATCCGCGGGGACGACCGTGCGGACCTCGCCGAACGAGTGATCGACCGAGACGGTGATGAGCTCGACGTCGCCGCGCTCCTCGGCGATGCGACCGAGGTCCACGAGCGAGGGCATTTCTTCGACGCAGGGGCCGCAGGTGACGGTCCAGAAGTTCATCACCACGACGTGCCCGCGATGATCGCGGAGGTTCCACTCGTTGCCGTCTTGATCGGTCAGCGTGAAGTCGGGCGCGAGGCGATCGTTGCCCAGATAGTGCTGCGGGATCGCGTCGCCGCGCATCATCTGGTCGTAGATGGCCGAGCCGAAGAGCGCGCGCAGCGGCGCCTCGTGCCGACGCGTCTCGCCATCGACGAAGGCGCTCGCGAACGTGAAGACGAGCGGACCGCCGACCAAGAGCACGAGGGCAGCGGCGACCACGTCGGCGATCGCGACTCCGCGGCGCCTGGCCTCGATCCCGGTGACGAGCAGCGACATGGCAGAGCGATGTACTCCAGACCCGGCGCCCGAGCCACGGTATCGTGGTCGCATGCGAAAGCTCGCCGCACTGCTGGTCCTCCTCGGCGCGTGCGCGACACCTCCAGCGACGCTTGGGGGCGCGGTGCTGCGCTTCTCGGTGTCAGCAGGCAGCGCGCCGCTCGCGTTCGGCGACGTGCCCTTCCCTTCCGATCTCTACCTCGACGGAACGGGCACGCTCGCGCTGGGCCGCCTCCCGACGAGCCGGACGAGCGATGCGTTCTTCACCGCGCTTCGAGCGATGCTCGCCGCGCGCGATGGGTTCTGCTCGACGTGCTCGCTCCACGCCTACGTCGATGGCGCGCTCGATCCCGCGAGCGTTCCGGCGTCCGCAGCGCCCTCGAGCACCGCGCGCCCGACCGATCCGATCGTGTTGCTCGATCTCGACGCGCCGACGCCGCGCCTCGTGCCGCTGCGCGTCTGGTACGACCCGGCTCACGATCACATCGCGCTTCGGCCCGTCCGCGGCATCACGCTCGGAGGGGCGCATCGCTGGGCGCTCGCGTTCACCTCGCAGCTGCGCGCGATGGACGGCTCACCGCTGCGTGCGAGCGACGACTTCGCGGCCATCCGCGATCACCACGACACGACACACGCGACGACGGCGGCCGCGATCGCATCGCTCGTCGCGGCGGGCGTGCCATCGAGCACGATCGTCGCTGCGACCACGTTCACCACCGAGTCGACGGGCATGGAGCTCGTGGCCTTGCGCGCCTCGCTCCACGCGACGGCGACTCCCACTGCGACGATCGATCGCGTCTATCCCGGTCCGGACGGAACGCTCGACGACCTCTTCGGCGTTCCCGCGGAAGATCGCCCCGGCGTGGACGTCGCCGCGAGGACCGGCACCGAGGGCCCGCACGCGATGATCCACGAGGCGATCGGCAGCGTCGTGCTCGGCCATCTCTCGATGCCGCGCGTCCTCACGGGAACGGGGACCGACGTCGGCACCCTGCTCACCGATGCGTCCGGCATGCCGATGGCGGGGCCGAGCGAGCCCGTGCCCTTCGTGCTGGTCATTCCCGCGGGCGTCACTTCGCTCGTCGGCGTTCCGGTGTTGTTCGTTCATCACGGCTTCAACGCCTCGCGCGTCACCGCGCTGACGATGAGCGACACGGCGGCGCGCGGCGGGTACGCGACGTTCGGCATCGACGCGTTCCAACATGGTGGGCGCGCGCTGGTGCAGACCGACGCCGTTCACGACCTGCGCGGATCGACGGGCGCCGATGGCCTCTTCGAGACGCACGTCTTCTCCGTCTCGGGCCGCACGTTCGGGATCGAGGGGCCGCCGTCCGGCATGGAGCTCTTCCCCGCCTATCCGCTCGGCGCGTTCACACAGTTCGCCGCCGACGTGATGGGCTCGGTTCGATTTCTTCGCGACGGCGATCTCAGCCCGATCACCACCGCCGTTCCCGCGCTCGCGGGCCTCTCGTTCGATCGCGACCACGTGGCCTATCTCGGGATCTCGATGGGCAGCGTGATCGGCGCGTCGATCGTGGCGGCCGAGCCCGACGTGCGCACGGCCGTGCTCGTCGTCCCGCCTGGCTCGATCGTCGAGACGCTCTGCGAGGGCGTCGCGTTTCGCGATCTGACGGCGAGCACGATCGCCTCGCTGCTCCGCGTCGAAGGACGCTACGACGAGAGGGTCCACGCGTGCGTGGGCGATCCGATCGTCGATCTCGTGCGCTGGGCGCTCGAGCCGATCGATCCGCTGGCGCTCGCGCCGCACTTTTATGAAGAGCCGCTCACGGCCGGCCCGCGCCCCGACGTCGTGTGGATCCACTCGTCCAACGACGAGATCGCCTCGCCGCCGGCGACGGAGTCGGTGTTTGCCGTCGCGGGCGTGCCCGGCGTGGGGATGTACGCGAGCGCGCCCGTCACCTCCGTGAGCCTTCCGGCGATGGGCAACCTCGCGACGTCGCGCGGCGCAGTGACCGCGCTCGCCATCCGTCTGTCTCCGGCGAGCCATGGCCTCTGCGAGGTGCAGGGCGCCGACGCGAACTACGCGCTCCCGATCGAGCCGCCCTACGTGCGCCTCGCGACGCCGACGCACTACGACAACCCGATCGCGGAGACGCACGCGCGGATCGGTCGCTTTCTCTCGAGCGCGCTCACGGGCCCCGCGCGCATGGACTGACGGACGCCGTCGTGCGACGGTCGCGCACGCTCGGGGCGCTCGGAGAAACATGAATCGCTCACCGCTTACGCTCGCACCGCTTCTTCTGTCCGTGACCTTGCTGCTGGGCGCGAGCGGCTGCGGCGCGTCCATGCCTGCGCCGCCTCCGATGCGCGAGACGCGTCGCGTCGCCATCGCGGGTGAGCAAGCCGACACGATCGGGGAGACGATCGAGGGCCCGATCGAAGGTCACATGCTGGTGCACACCAACGACGGCCGCGAGATCTGGGTGCGCGAAGAAGCGCTCAGCACGCCCGCCTTCGCGCCCGACGGGTGGGTCCTCGTCGCGCATGCCGGCGGGATCATTCCGGCCGAGGTCGTCCGCCCGCTCGACGACTTCATCGAGGTGCGCATCGGCACGGTGGTCGGCATCGCTCCGATGCACGCGATCGTGGCGATCCTGCACTCCGCGCCGAGCGTGCCGGTGTCACCCGAGGCGGCGTTCGCGACGACCAGCGCGCTGCCCGAGGGCTCCGGCGCTCAGTAGGTACGTGACGCGAGCGGATCAGACACGCGCGGCGGCGTGAACGTCTCGGACCCGATCGTGAGCGCGACACCGGTCGAGGTCTCGACGAGCGCATCGGCGAGCTGAACCGTCGCGTGCGCATCGAAGCGCGCGGGCATCGTGCCGCCGCGCACGTCGCAGTAGAGCGCGCCGTCGTCCGCCTCTCGCAGCGTGCGCAGCGCGAGCGGTTCTTCGCGACCGTCGGAGAGCACCAGCACGCACGCGGTGACGGCACCGCCCGAGCGCTCGAGCCGGCACGCTTGCACGTCGATCGGTGCGCCCTCGATGGTGACGTAGGCCCAGTTGATGTCGTTCTCGAGGCAGTAGCGTCCGTCGTCGGCGCGCTGGATCCAGGAGTCGAACGCCTTCACGAGCAGCGCGTGCGTGATCTCGTCGTCGCCGTTCCACCAGCGACCGCGCGCGTCGCGACGGATGCGCGTCTCGCGTGAGCGCCCCGCGGCCAGCTCCTCGTTCGGATCCGTCGTCGCCATCTCTCGGTGCGCAGTGTCGCGCTGCACAGGCCGTGTGCAACGCGCTGCACGCGCAGCCGACGTGCCACGCAGAACAGCCCGAAATGCGGGCCGTCCGCGTGGAACGGGGGCCTCTCGCTCTTTCGCCGCGGGCAGTTCGAGACGTCGCTCCTGATCGAGGCGGGCGCCGTATACGCGATCGGTGGCGGCTCGACCTCGTGCGCGTTCTCGATCTCGTCGGCGTGGCGTTCGATCTCTGATCCCGAGCCGACGCCTCGTACCTACGGCGACCAGCGCGCGCCGGTCTCGCAGTCGACGTGATGGAGGTCGAGCTTGCCGTTCGCGATCTCGAGCACACCGAAGACGATCGGCAGCGTGAAGCGGCGCGGGCCGATCGAGCCGGGGTTGAAGACCGTGAGCCCCTTGTCCTTGCCGATGAAGGGGACGTGCGAGTGGCCGCACACCACCATGCGCGCCGCGCTCGCATGAGCGAGGCGCGCCGCGTCGGCTCGGATCTTCGGGCCGTACACGCCGATGTGGAGCAGGAGGATCTTGTAGACGCTCGCCCCCGCGCTCCGAACATCGAGCGAGACGACGTCCGGCAGGTGGGGCGCGTGCTCGTCGATGTTGCCGCGCACGGCGATCACGGGCGCGATCGCGGCGAACGTGTCGAGCACGCGGACATCGCCGATGTCGCCTGCGTGCAAGATCGCGTCGGGCCTCATCGCGGCGATCGCGACGGCCGCGTTCGGGTGCGGCGCGCTGTGCGTGTCGGCGATCACCGCGACGCGGATGCCTGCGTCGTCGCGCAGATCGAGCGCGGCTTCTCGCCTGACGATCTTCAAAGACGCTCGACGATGACCGCGAGCCCCTGCCCCACGCCGATGCAGAGCGAGGCCAGGCCGTAGCGGCCGCCGGAGCGCTCCAGCTCGCGCACGAGGGTGAGCATGAGACGCGCGCCGCTCGCACCGAGCGGATGCCCGATCGCGATGGCGCCGCCGTTCACGTTCACCTTCGCGGGATCGAGGCCGAGAGCGCGGATGCAGGCGAGCGACTGCGCCGCGAACGCCTCGTTGAGCTCCACGCGATCGAGATCTTTCACCGTGAGCCCCGCCCTCGCGAGCGCCTTCTGCGTGGCCGGGACCGGGCCGATGCCCATCACGTTCGGATGCACACCCGCGGCCGCGCGCGCGACGATTCGCGCGATCGGCTTCTGCCCGTTCTTCTTGGCCCAAGCGTCGCTGGCCACGATGAGCGCGGCTGCTCCGTCGTTGAGCGTGGACGCGTTGCCCGCGGTGACCGACCCATCCTTCTTGAACACGGGCTTGAGCTTCGCGAGCGCCTCGAGCGTCGTGTCCGCGCGAATGCCCTCGTCGTGCGCGAGGACTTCCTCCGGCGCGCCCTTCTTCGCGGCGGGCAGCGCGATGGGGAGGATCTCGCCAGCGAACACCCCCGACTCGCGTGCGCGCGT
Source organism: Deltaproteobacteria bacterium (assembly GCA_043750095.1). GTDB lineage: Bacteria > Myxococcota_A > Polyangia > Polyangiales > Sandaracinaceae > JBBSAT01. The sequence goes on along the minus strand of JAYVCF010000239.1, from coordinate 451 downwards.
CGCTCGGTTCTGGCTCTCCACCGCGAACGCGTCCTGGTCGGCGCGCGAGATCGCGTGCTCCTTGGCGACTTCTTCGGCGGTCTCGCCCATCGACCAGAGCGGGAAGCGCTCCATCATCTTCGCGTTGGGGAAGCGCCAGCCGAGGCTGGTGTCGAAGATCGCCGGCGGCGTACGCGGAAACGGCTCGCTCGACTTCTCCATGACGTAAGGCGCGCGCGTCATCGACTCGACGCCGCCCGCGACGATCACCTCGGCATCGCCGGTCTCGATCGCACGCGCCGCCTGCACGATCGCATCGAGGCCCGAGGCGCAGAGACGATTCACGGTGACGCCCGTGACCTCGTACGGAAGGCCCGCGAGCAGCGCGGCCATACGCGCGACGTTGCGGTTGTCTTCGCCGGCCTGGTTCGCGCAGCCGAGTATCACCTCGCTCACGTCGCGCCTCGCCGCT
>JAYVCF010000238.1:0-5756 GCA_043750095.1 Deltaproteobacteria bacterium | reverse complement strand
CGTCACGCACGACGTGTCGAGCTGCGTCGCGCACCGCGTCCATGCCGTCGCGCACGCGTGGCTGGCGTGGACCTCGCCCTATCTCGGCGCGCCGAGTGGAACGAGGGAATCGACCCGCGTCCACGACTTCGCCTCGATCGAGTGCCCCGCGCCCGGCGGCACCGACGTGCGCTCGGCGTTCTCCCGAGCGTTCCTCGAGAGCCACCCGCGCGGCCTTCGCGCCGACGTCGCGCTCCCGCCCGCGGCGTGTCGGCAGCCGCTCGTCGCCTCGCTCCGCTTCCCGTTCACGTGGTGAGGCTCAGCGAAGTCGGATCGTCAGCGCACGATCCGCCGCGCCGCCGGTGACCGTGAGCATCGCGCTCGCGTCGAGCACCAGCGTTCCCGTTCCCACGACCGAGACCGCGCCACCTGTGATCGTCACCGGTGCTCCGTTCCACGTCGCGCTCGCCGCGGCGCCGCTCCAGCCGCTCGCCCGCCAGGCGTACGTCATCGCGCCCTCGGTGAAGTCGGCGCTGCCGGGGCCGTAGAGCCAGATCTCGCGATCGTCGTGGATGCTGGCCAGCGTGACCGCCGTCGAGGTCGCGGCCACGGCGCGCACCGTGTCGACGCTCGGAGGGAGCGCGACGATCATCGAGCCTTCGGGGACGAACGCGGGGATCTCGGTGACCGTCGCCGCGATCGACATCGCTGCTCCGCTCGACACGATCACGGCGCCGCCGAGCAGCGGCCGATAGCGTCCCGGCGGCAGTGTCACCAGGCGCGAGGTCGCTCCCTCGACGATCACCGGCGCGACGTAGATCGAGGGACCGAGCGTGTACTCGTCGGTGATGGACCAGCCCGCGTCGAACTCCGGATGCTCGTACGCGATCGCTCGCATCATCGGCGCGCCCGTGCGCGATGCCGCGTCGGCGAGCGCGCGTAGATATGGGAACAGCTGCTGATGCACGCGCGCCCAGCGACCGAAGTGCGCCGTCGTCTCGGCGTCGTGATCCCACTGCCAGTTCACCGTCGCCAAGCGTCCGTGGTGCGTGCGCATCACCGGCGTGAGCGCGCCGAAGCTCGTCCACCGGAAGAAGAGCTCGCGCGTGGTCGGTACCGTGGCGAGGCTGATGTAGCCGCCGATGTCGCTGCCGAAGTAGGGAAAGCCGGTCATCCCGAGGCCGATGCCCATCGGGATCACGCTCGGCAGGCCGTCGCCGATCGCCCAGTCCGTCGTCTGATCGCCGGCCCAGAACACCTGCACCAGCGACTGCGAGCGAAGGTACGCAGATCGCACGAACCAGACACGCTCCACGCCGTCGCCGATCGACGCGAGAAGCTCGCGGTTCGCGCGCTGCCAGGCCAGCGGATACAGGTTGTGCTGCGCGATCGCGTCCTCTCCCGAGTGCAGCACGGCGTTGGTCGGCAGCCACTCGGCGAAGTCGGCCATCCATCCGTCGGCGCCCGCCGTGATCTGCGCGCGCATGGTGTTCTCGGCCCAGGCCGTCGCCGCGGGGTTCGTGAAGTCGACGAGCGTGGCCGCGACGAGCGCGCCGCTCGCGAACGTCAAGGGGGCGCCGCTCGCCGTGTGGATCGAGAAGCCGCTCGTCGTCGCCTCGTCGAAGACGTCCGCACCCGTGATGAGAAAGCTGTTGTCGTAGGTGAGGAACGCGAAGCCCTCGTCGTGCAGATCGCGCGCGAGCACCTCGAAGTCCGGATACTGGACGCGATCGATGTTCCAGTCCTCGTCGAGGGCGTATCCCACCGTCGCGCCCATGTCGCGGCCGCCGCGGAAGTCCTCGGTCCAGATCACCGATACGGGCACGTCGTTGTCGCGCGCGTGCATGGCCACCTCGCGCACGTGGGCGCTGCCGAAGATCGCGTCGAGCCAGGGCGCGAGCACGGTGTTCGGCGCGCGATCGGGTCGGCCCACGATGTCGGTGAGCCGCTCGACGCCGTCGGCAGGAGTCGGCGCGTCGAACACGTAGAGATCGAGATCGTCCTCCCACGACTCCACGCGGACCGCGCCGGGATCTTCGGAGCACATCGCGAAGATCGATCGGTAGGGTGTGTCGAGCATCATCGCGTAGCCACGGCTCGAGACGAACATCGGCATCGGCGAGTGCGTCGAGTGGCGCCGCCCGCGGATCCCGAAGCCGCTGAAGTCGGTGTCGGTGGCGTTCTTTCCGATGCCGTCTTCCTCGACCCAGAGCGGGATCGTCTGGCCGCGGTGATCGACGTCGAAGCTCTGTCCGCCGAAGCCGAGGAAGTGCTCGGCCGCGGCGCAGTCGAAGGCGAACGAGACGCGATCGTTCGCAGCGTCGCTCGCGTGCGTGTGCAGGCGCAGGCCATGCGCGCCGGAGGAGGCGATCTCGAGCGTGCCGAGCGTCTGGCCCTCGATCCCGATCAGAGGAACGCTCAGCGGATCCGTGCCGGTGGGCTCGCCGTAGCGCGCGACGCCGATCCAGGGAGCCGTCGTGGTGTCGGTGATGCGGAACTGACCGAGCATCATGTTGTACGTCTCGGTCCCCGGCCGCACCGCGATGCCGATGCTCGGAGGCGCGTGCGGATCGCTCGACGCTGCGCCGCCGGGCAAGCCATCGATCAACGTCGTTCCGTCGGGCCGCGCGATCGAGAGCGTCGCGCTCGCGCGCTCGAGGTGGACGCGAAATCCGTGGATCGTCGCCTCGAACGCCGGCGGCGGCGGCCCGGCCGTGTCGATGGCGGAAGGCGCGTCGAGGGCGCCTGCGTCGGGGCTCGCGCCCGGTGTGTTGCAGGCGACGAGGAGGATCACCAAGAGCGGAGCGACGCGCATCGCCCCACGTTACCTCAAGGATCGAGGGGATCGCTCGCGGCGATCGTGAGCGAGGCGGGTGCCATCGTCATGCAGGTGTCGGTGGTCGTCAGCACCTGGAGTCCAGCGAAGGGACGATAGAAGAGCTCGTCGTCGCAGCGCGTCCCAAAGCCAGGGCTCGCGATGTAGGCCGACTGAAACAGGTCGGTGACGATCAACACGTGCCCGGTGGTGGGCGCGCCGTATGCGAAGAGCTCGCGCACCGCGTTGCGCAGGTTCGTCGTCGTGTGCCGCGCGTAGGGATCGACGAGGATCGCGCTCTCGGGCACGCCGTACGTGGTCATCAGGTAGCGCTTCATCTCGATCGCCTCGCTGAAGCGCGTGCGATCTGGATGAACGTGTCCGCCGCTCAAGAGCAGAAACGGCGCGAGGCCCGCGCGATAGCGAGCCACGGCGAGATCACAGCGCGCCGCGCCCGAGGGATTGAGGGCCGTCGTCGCATCGGTCGGGCCCTGTCCTGGGACGAGGATCGCGACGTAGGGAAACGAAGCGAAGTTCGTCGTCGCGATGGCGGCGATGGCGCTCGCGTTCTCACCCGTGTCGAGCGGCTCGTAGCGCACCGCCTCGTCGCGGCCGTCGGCGATCATGGCGGCGCTCGTCACGCGAAGCAGCGGCTGCCACCAGGCGAGCGTGCCGGGCGCCGCCACGATCGCCACGTCGTGGACCGTGCTCGTTCGCGTCGCTGCCGCGAGCTCTCCGATCGCGTAGACATCGAGCGCGCTCGCGAGGTCGCGGAGGGCTTCGGTCAGTGCCGTCCGCACCAGCGTTGTGTCGTCGTCGCCGCGCTCGACGAAGCGCTCGAAGGAGAGCGACGCGCGCATCTCGCTCGCGACGTCGTCGAGGAGGCTCGCCGCCCTCAGAGCGGAGATCGTCGCGTCGATCGCGGCAGCGTCGTCGGTGCGCACCAGCGCGCCTCGGACACAGGCCGCGTCGCAGCTCGCGACATCGGCGGCGTGCAGTGCGCCGTCGCGCGTCATCGCGATGGCAGCGACGCTCGAATCGGCGCGCAGCGCAGCCATCACACCAGGCAACGCCTCGATCGCCGTCAGCACGTAGAAGTCACGATCTGCGAGCGCTTCGCCCGTCGAGAGGCGCGTGTGCGCCGCGACCGAGAACGTCGGCGGCGCCGCGAGATCGCACGACCCGAGCGCGGCAGCGTCGAATCCGGTATCGGCGCCCGCGTCGTGTGGGCGAGGCTCCGCGTCCGCGCCGCCGTCGGCTGGCATCGACGGCGTGCTGCACGCCACCAAGAGACCGAGAGCGATCGCGAGCCCGACGCGCATGCATCGAGCCTACATCCACGAGGCGCCGATCTCGACGGGAGTGCCCGGCTCGCCGGGCCGACACAATTGTGTCGCGTCCGCTCGCGGACGACTCCGGTCGAGATCAGGCGACGCGCGCGTGCGCCACGGCCACGAAGGCCTCGCCGCGGCCCACACCGATCGCGGCCACGCACTGGCCCGAGCGCACCGTCGGCAGCAAGCGCACGCCCTCGAGCGCGAGGCCGGACTCGTCCGCGGTCTCGACCACGACCTCGGCGTCGCGTTCGCCGATCGCACATCCGATCGAGACCACACGCAACGTCAGCTCCGTCCCGCGTCCGATCGCGGCGATGCGCGAGGAGGGAGCGCGCCAGACGAGCCAAGCACGGCCGTCTCGGTTCACGACGCGCATTCCACCGAACGAGGGGTCGCTTCCGAGCAGCTCCGACGCGCCCGGCGCGACCGGTGCGACCTCGACGATCTCCTCGCTTGTCGTGATCGGCGCCTCGCTCGCGGGCGCCGCGGTCTCCTCGATCACCGGAGTGACGCGAACGTCGGAGACGACCTCGTCCACCTCGGCCCGTGCACGGTAGGTCACGAGCGTGGGCGACTCGGGCCGCGCTGGATCGATCGCGCCGCGCACCACCTTTGCGACCCGACCGAGGCCGGTGACCTGCCCGAGAAAGCGCCTCGCCCGTGCGAGAGGCCCCAGCGACGCATCGGCGTCGGTGGTCTCGAGCGCGCGCACGAGCGCGGCCCGATCCATCCACTCTGCGCCGGCGATCTCGCGGCGCTCGGCTTCGTCGATCAGCTCTCTCATCGAAGTGCGGGTGCGATCTTGACGGCTCATCCTTCGGCTCCTCGAGGTGTGCGAGCGAGCAAGTCGCGCGCGGTGGCGGCATCGAGTCGGATCTGCGCGACCAGCGCGTCCACTCCGTCGAACTTCTTCTCGTCGCGAATGCGCGCGATGAACGCGAGGCGCAGGCGCGCGCCGTAGAGGTCGCCCCCGAACTCGAAGAGGTGTGCTTCGAGCGAGCGTCCGGCGGCGAACGTCGGTCTCGTGCCGAGGTTCGCCACTCCGTCGAGCCAGCGTCCCTCGCTCGTACGCGCGCGCACCGCGTACACGCCATCGAGCGGCAGCAAGATCGGATCGGGAACGAGGTTCGCCGTGGGAAATCCGATCGTGCGGCCGCGCTTGTTTCCCTCGACCACCGTTCCGTCGACCGAGTGAGGCCGCGTGAGCAACGCCGCCGCGTGCACGACGTCGCCGGCCGCGAGCAACGCTCGAACCGCGGACGACGACACGCGCTCGTTCGTTCCCGCGAGCGTGATCTCGCCGAGTGCTTCGACCTCGATCCCCTGAGTCGCGCCCATCGCGCGCAGCCCCGCGAGATCGCCACCGCGGCCCCTGCCGAAGCGGAAGTCCACGCCCACGACCACCGCGCGCGCGCCGAGGCGGCCCGAGAGCTCGTTCGTGATCCACTGCTCGGCGGTCTGCGCGGCGTAGGCCGCATCGAAGCGGGCGACCGCGACCTGATCGGCGCCCGCGGCGAGCAAGAGCTCCGTGCGGCGTGCGATGGTGGTCAGCGGAACGGGAGCGCGCTCCGGCGCGACGGTGACCATCGGGTGGGGATCGAACGTGAGAGCGACGACCTCGAGGC
>JAYVCF010000237.1:0-6628 GCA_043750095.1 Deltaproteobacteria bacterium | reverse complement strand
CGCGGCGAGGGCCAGGCGCGAGGAGGGAAGATACTCGAAGTATCTGACCGACGAAGCAACGCCGCCATCGCGGATGCCCCGGCGGCCGAAGACCCAGTTATTCCTACGCGGACCCTTACGTCAGCGCGACACGATCCAGCCGCTCGTCTTGCGCGCGTCCACCGCCGCCCGCGCGAGCGCGTCCGCGAGCTCGTTCCCCGCCACACCGGCATGCCCGGGGACGTACGTGAGCTTGAAGGACGCGAGCTTACCGAGCGCGACCTTCGTCTTGGCGATCAGCTCTTGGTTCGCCTTGGCCTTCCAGCCCTTGGTGAGCACGCCGATCGCGTAGCTCGAGTCGGTGCGGATCTCGATCGCGCGCGGATCGGTCTCGAGCAGCTCGGCGGCGCGCAGGATGGCGGTGAGCTCGGCGATGTTGTTGGTGCCGGTGCCGAGGAACTCCGAGAGCTCGCGCTTCTTGGCGTCGCCTTCGAACACCGCGACGCCGAGGCCGGCGGGGCCGGGGTTTCCGCTGCACGCGCCGTCCGCGAACACGATGATCTCGGCCTTGCTCTTGCTGGCCGCCTCGTGATGCGCGACCACGCGCGCTTCCTTGCTCGTCGACTTCGCGTCCTTCTTCGCCGCGGGCTCACCGGCAGGCGCGCAGTGATCGTCGGGCAGGATCTCCGCGCCCCCGATCGCCTCGAGGTTGCGCTCGCCTGCGCGATAGGCGCGCCCATCGCTCGGCTTGTAGCGAACCTCGACGCGGCCGCCTTCGACCACGAGCTTGCCGTCGTCCGAGCAGCGCGCGAGGACGCGTTGACCACGTAACATCTTGGGAGTCCAGGCCATCGAGGCCGGCAGACTATCGCCCCGGCGCCGAACTTGCGACCGTGCCGGTGTCGGAGCCTCGATCGCAGACCCGCTGCGCACCACCGAGCCAGCACGCTGGTACGATGCGCCGATGAGCGCACCGAAGATCCTGCTCGACAGCCCGTGCAAGACCGATGGCGCCCGCTTCGAAGCGCGCGGCGAGGGTCGGTTCTGTCTCCACTGCCAAGAGATGCAGTACGACCTTCGCGACGCGACGCGCGCGCAAGTGATCGCGCTCATCGACGCGAAGGGCGGTCGCATCTGCGGACGACTTCGCACCGGGCCCGGTGGTGAGCCGCACTTCAGGCCCGAGCCGCCGCCGCGCGGTCTCGAGCTGCTTCGTGGCGCGGCCGTCGCGCTCGCGCTGGCGGCGTGCGATGCGCCGAGCGAGGCCACCGTCACACCGGAGCCGACCACGGCCGCACCGCCTCCCTCCGAGGCGAGCCCGCCGCCCACCACCAGCGTGGCCGAGGCACCTCCGCCCACGACGACCGTGGGGCTCGATCCGCCTCCCACCACGACCATCGCGACGGCGGACGACACGCTCGATCACTCGACCGACGGAAGCCCGAACCTCGCGGACCACCAGCGCCACCGACACACGCATCCCGCCGCGACCGATCCGAATTCGGTCGGCATCGGCGGGATGGGCACCGGCGACCAGGTCGTCTACGGCGGAGGCCTTGCGCTCGGGCACGGCAGCATCGGGAACTGACTACTTGAGCGCGCGATCGAGGAACGCGCCGACGGCGGCCATCACTTCGTCGCGGTTCGTCTCGTTCAGCATCTCGTGCCGCCCGTTCTCCCAGAGCTTCTCCTCGAGATGCGCGAAGCCGGAGCGACGCAGGCGTGCGGTGAGCGCCCGAACGCCCTTGCCCATCTTGCCCACCGGATCGCGATCGCCCGAGAACACGTAGATCGGTCGCTGGCGCGGCATCTTCGACCAGTCGGCCGTGCCCGTCGCCACGAGGCCGTCGACGAAGTCGACCCAGAACTGGTTGGTCATCTTGTGACCGCAGCGATGATCGGCGATGTACTTGTCGACCTCGCGCGCGTCGCGCGAGAGCCAGTCGAACTCGGTACGCGCAGGCTTGAACGCGTCGTTGAACGCGCCGAACGACATCTTCGCGAGCAGGTCACTCTTGCCGCGCGCGCCTTGCCGCAAGCGCTCGAGCCGCGCGAGGCCCTTGCCCAGCGCCGCGAGCCCACCGCCTGGCTCGTCGGATCCGGAGAGCACGTAGCCCTGGTAGTGATCGCCGCGGAGCATCACGCCCAGCGTCGCGAACGAGCCCATGCTGTGTCCGAAGAGACAGCGCTCCTTGCCGGGATGGGCCTTGGCCGCGTGCTCGCCGAGCTGGACGATGTCGTAGAGGATCCCGTTCCATCCGTCGAGGCCGGCCCAGCCCACGTCGGCGTCGCTGACGCTCTGGCCGTGTCCGCGATGATCATCGGCATACACCGCGTAGCCGCGATCGACGAGGAAGGTCGCGAAGCGCTCGTAGCGCGAGCTGTGCTCGGCCATCCCGTGCGCGATCTGCACGACGGCGCGCACGTCACCCTCGGGCAGCCACGACTGGGCGAAGAACTTGGCGCCGTCGCCGCTGACGAGGTCGAAGGTCGCGTGCTTCATCGGGCGCTCACTCTACTACTCTCTGCGGGCTCCGCCCGCGCCATGGCTCAGCCTTCGAGGCCGAGGAAGGTGCGCGTGCGCGGATCCTTCGGGCTCGCGAGGATGTCCTTCGGAGCGCCGTCCTCGATCACGTTGCCTTCGTAGAGAACGAGCACGCGATGCGCGAGCTCGATCGCGAACTTCATCTCGTGGGTGACCACGACGAGCGTGAGCTTCTCTTCCTCGGTGAGCTTCTGGAGCAGCTCCACCAGATCACCGACGCGCTGCGGATCGAGGGCGCTCGTGGGCTCGTCCATGAAGAGCACCTCGGGACGCATCGCCAGCGCGCGCGCGATCGCCGCACGCTGTTGCTCGCCCCCCGACATCATGCGCGGCAGCGCTCCCTCGCGATGCGAGAGGCCCACCTTCTCGAGCAAGTGCCGCGCGTGGTCCCGCGCCTGAGCGAGCGGCTCCTTCTTCACTTGCATGGGCGCTTCGTAGACGTTCTCGAGCGCCGTCATGTGCGGGAAGAGATGCCAGGTCTGGAACACGAGGCCGCTGACGAGCCGCAGCCTCCGCAGCTCGTCGGCGTGATGGGCATCGTGCGGTGTGAGCTTCGCGCTCGCGACGCGGATCGCCCCGCCTTGAAAGGTCTCGAGCGCCGTCATGCAGCGCAGCGCCGTGCTCTTGCCTCCGCCCGAGGGACCGACGAGTGCCGCGACTTGGCCCTTGTCGATGTCGTAGCTGACGCTCTTGAGCACCGTGCGGTCGCCGTACTTCTTGACGAGCTCGCGGACGGCGATGGCGGCCTCGGGCTTCTGTTCCGACCCGCGATACGTCGACGTCTCGCTCATGGGTTCCTCGCGAGGCGCTCTTCGAGGCGCTTGCTCACGATCGAGAGCGGATAGCTCATGGCCATGTAGAGGCCCGCACAGAGCAGGCCGGGGACCAGCCAGCTGTGCACGTCGACCGCGGTGATCTGCATCCGCTTCGTCAGCTCGACGACGGTGATCACCGACACCAGCGAGCTGTCCTTCAAGAGCGCGATGAAGTCGTTGGTGACGCCCGGGAGCGCGATGCGCACGGCTTGCGGCACGATGATGCGCCTCAGCGCGAGCATGCGCGACATGCCGAGCACGGTCGCCGCTTCCATCTGGCCCGGTGGGATCGCCTGGATGCCCGTCCGGTAGATCTCGGCCTCGTACGCCGCGTAGTTGATGCCGAGGCCGAGGATCGCCGCGACCATCGCGTCGTACTCGGTCCCCGTGTCCCAGTTCAGCGCCGCGCGCAGCGTCGGCATGACGCCGTAGTAGAGGACGTAGAGCTGAAGCAGCACGGGCGTCCCGCGAAAGAGCTCGACGTAGGTCGTCGCGACGAGCGCGAGCGGCCGCGGGCCGTACATCCGCGAGAGCGCGAGCATGAGGCCCAAGAAGACTGCGAGGCACATCGCGAGCGCGCTCACGAAGATGGTGATGCCGGCGCCTTCCACGAAGAGCAGCGCATGGTGCGGCGTGAAGCTCGCCGTCGAGCGCGCGAGAAGCATCGTGCGCGTGTCGTCGTCGGTCCACGAGACCAGGCGCTGCTCGCGCTCGCCGTCGATGTTCCAGCGCGCGAAGATGCGACGCGCCTCGCCGGACGCGGCGATGTGGCCGAGGGCTGCATCGATCGCCAGACAGAGATCCCCGTCGGCCTGGCGGCACGCGACCGAGTAGTAGCCATCCTCGACGTCTTCGACGAGGTGCAAATCGTCGTGCACGAGGCCGTATCGAGAGGCGATGATGTCGTCGAGCAAGACCCCGTCGGTGCGATGCCCTTGTAGGTCCGAGTACGGCTCCTCCGTGCCGTCGTAGCTCACGACCTCCACGTCGTGCTGCATGAGGATGTCGTAGCTGAACGAGCTCGCGAGGGTGCCGACGCGTCGACCGTGCAAGGACTGGAGGTTCGTCACGGTGGGGTCATCGCGGCGCGCCACCAGCTGCGCCGAGAAGATGAAGTAGGGCCGCGTCATGTGGACGGTGGCCGCGCGCGCGGGTGTGACCTCGAGGCCGTTCATGGCGACGTCGAAGCTGCCACGCTGGAGCGAGGGCACGAGGTTCGCCCAGTCGTTCTGCACGAACTCCGCGCGCACACCGAGCTCGCGCGCGACGGCGTCGGCCAGCTCGACCTCGAAGCCGACCAGCCGGCCCGGATGGTCCGGATCCTCGAACACGTAGGGCTCGCCCCCCTGCACGTCGCCTCCCCAGCGTAGGACGCCGGCCTGGCGCACGCGCTCGAGCGCCGAGTGCTGCGTGTGCTGACAAGAAGCCAGCGCGAGAAAGAGTGCGGTTGCCGCGACCGAACGCGCCATGTTCATGAGCGCGCGCAAGCTACCCTGAGCGCGGCCGCTTTGGAAACACGGTCTCGAACGGAGTCGTCCGCGCAGCGGACGCGACACAATTGTGTCGGCCCGGCGAGCCGGGCACTCCGGTCGAGATCAGCCGTCCGAGCGCCGCGACAAGATCAGATCGAGCAAGGGCTCGATGCCATCGCTGCGCCCGAGCGTCACGGCCGCCGCGGCTGCGCTCTCCAGGCTGGCCGAGAGTGCAATTCCGCCCTCGGTCTCCGAGGCCCAGATGATCGTGGTGGCGCCGTTGGGCAGGCGACGGAGCGCAGCCGCCAACACGGCACCATCCACCTTCACGGGCGAGGCACCGTCGAGGACCACGATCAGCGCCGAGTAAGCGAACACGGCCTTCGAGAGCGCCGCCTCGTCGGTCACCGCGATCGTCTTGACGCGATCCTCGCCGAGGCAGACCACCAGCCGCTCGGCGAACTCGCTACGGCCCGAGAGGACCACGACCGGAACGGGTCGGCTCACGACCATCATCTGGGCGGTCGCTGTCCCGTCGGCCTCCTCGCCGTCTTGACCGGCGAAGTCCACGTCGACGTCCACGTCCATCGCGTCGCCGTCCAGCGCGCGATTGAAGAGCAGACCCACGCGCTCGCGGATCTGCGACGCATCCGAGTCTCGCATGCGCTTTCGGACGGCGTCGTCGAGCGGGCCCGTGGCGAAGGCGCGCATCTCCTCGAGCGAGCCGGGCGGCGGCTTGCCCGACGCTTCGAGCGCCTCGAAGAGCAGCGTGGTCGCGATCGTCGGCGACACCACTCCTTCGAGGGCTTCACGGACCATCACGAGCTCGGCACGCCCCATCCTCCCGCCATGATGCCAGAGGTGGCCCGCCTTTGGATCGGCGACCGTTGACACAACCGTGACACGGAAAAGGCCGAACGATGACGGTGGGAAATCTGGCCACGCTCCATGTTCGCCTCATGGAGAGCTCCCTGCCGTCTTCGGTCTCTTCCACTGCGGCTCCCACGAGAAGGCCTCCCACGAAAAGAGCTGCAACCAACTGGGCGGGCTTGATCCCGTTCGCGCTCTGTCACGTGGCTGCGCTCGGCGCGATCTGGTCCGGCGTCACCTGGCAGGCGGTCGCGCTCGGCGTCGCCCTGTATTGGCTGCGCATCTTCGGCGTCACCGCGGGCTACCACCGCTACTTCTCGCATCGCGCGTTCGAGACCTCGCGGCCCTTCGCGTTCGTGCTCGCGTTCCTCGCGCAGTCGACCGGCCAGAAGGGTGCGATCTGGTGGGCGTCGCATCACCGGCACCATCACCTGTACTCGGATCGCCCCGAGGATCATCACTCGCCGCGTCGTCACGGCTTTCTGCACGCGCACCTCGGCTGGCTCTTCCGCGGAACCGACGAGACGGACTGGAAGCGCGTGCGGGATCTCGCGAAGTACCCCGAGCTCATGTGGCTCAACCGCCACGATCTCATGCCGCCGACGGTGCTCGCGATCGCGTGCCTCCTGATCGCGGGCTGGCCCGGCCTCTTCGTGGGCTTCTTCGCGTCGACGGTGTGCACGTGGCACGCGACGTTCGCGATCAACAGCCTCGCGCACGTCTGGGGCTCACGCCGCTACGCGACGCCCGACGACAGCCGCAACAACGCCTTCCTCGCGCTGCTCACGATGGGCGAGGGCTGGCACAACAACCACCACCACTACATGCGCAGCGCGCGGCAGGGATTCTTCCCGCACGAGCTCGACGCGACGTACCTAATCCTGCGCGCGCTCGCGGCGATCGGCATCGTCTGGGATCTGAAGGAGCCGCCCGCGCGCGTGCTCGTG
>JAYVCF010000236.1:0-8722 GCA_043750095.1 Deltaproteobacteria bacterium | reverse complement strand
GAACAGAGGCGTGGACCGACATCTCGTCGGCCGCGACTGGACGCGACGAACCCCATGACCCAGCCGATTCCGGCGCGCGCGGTCTCTTCGACCGGCGGCCGTGTGACCGTCCCCGTCTTGCGTCAGATGAAGGGCAAGGGAGAGCGCATCGCGATGGTGACCGCGTACGACGCGACCTTCGCGCGGATGCTCGACGAGGGCGGCGCCGACGTGCTGCTCGTCGGTGACTCGCTCGGGATGGTGGTCCAGGGGCTCGATTCCACGCTGCCCGTCACGCTCGACGAGATGATCTACCACTGCCGCGCCGTCGCTCGCGGCTTGCGTGCGGGCAAGGACGGAGGGCGTGCGCTCATCGTCGGTGACCTCCCGTTCATGAGCTACCAGATCTCGCCCGAGGAGGCGCTGCGCAGCGCAGGTCGGTTCCTCTCGGAGGGTGGCGCGCACGCCGTGAAGCTCGAAGGCGGCGTCTCCGTCGCGCCGACGATCGCGCGCATCGTCGAGATCGGCATTCCGGTCATGGGCCACATCGGGCTCACGCCGCAGAGCGTGCACGCGATGGGCGGGTTCAAGGTGCAGGGCAAGACGGAGAGCGACGCGGCGCGCGTGCTCGCCGATGCGCACGCGGTGGCCGAGGCCGGTGCGTTCGCCATCGTGCTCGAGGGCATCCCGATGGATCTCGCGCGTCGCATCACCGAAGAGCTCGAGATCCCCACCATCGGCATCGGCGCCGGCGTGCACTGCGATGGGCAGGTGCTGGTCAGCTACGACCTGCTGGGGCTCACGCCGAACCTTCGCCCCAAGTTCGTGAAGCGCTACGCCGAACTCTACGACGAGGGCGCGCGCGCGACGCGTGCGTTCGTGGACGAAGTGAAGAGCTCGTCGTTCCCGACCGAGGAGCACTCGTTCGGAGTGCGCGCGGCGGCCGCCCCGAGTCCCGAGCCGGGCGCGGGCACCTACGGTCCTCACTGATCGGTCCGCCATGACGCGGATCGTCGAGAGCCCAGCCGGGTTTCGCGGAGTGCTCGAGGTCGCGCGCGCGATGGGTCATCGCGTCGGCTTCGTTCCCACGATGGGCGCGCTGCACGAGGGACACCTCGCGCTGGTCAGCGAGGCGCGCTCACACGGTGCGACCTTCGTGGGCGTGTCGCTCTTCGTGAACCCGACGCAGTTCGGGCCGAACGAGGACTTCACGCGCTATCCGCGAACGCTGGAGGCCGATCTCGCGCGCTGCCGCGACGCCAAGGTGGACGTGCTCTTCGCGCCCACGCGCGAGGCAATGTATCCGGCGGGCTTCGCGTCGGTGGTCGAAGTGAAGGGGCTCACCGAGGTGCTCGAGGGCGTGCACCGTCCGGGGCACTTCGCGGGGGTCACCACCGTCGTCGCGAAGCTCTTCGGACTCGCGGCGCCCTGCGTCGCCGTGTTCGGCCGCAAGGACTACCAGCAGTGGAAGGTGATCGAGCGCATGACGCGCGATCTCGATCTGCCGGTGGAGATCGCCGCGATGCCGACGGTACGCGAGCCCGACGGCCTCGCGCTCAGCTCACGCAACCGATATCTGAGCGCCGACGAGCGGCAGCGCGCGCTGGGGATCGCGCGAGGGATCCGCGCCGCGATGCAGGCGTTCGACGACGGCGAGCGAAAAGCAGCGTCCCTCGCGTCGCTCGCGCGCGCACCGATCGAGTCTGCGTTCGACAGCGTGGACTACGTGGCCATCGCCGATCCAGAGACGCTGCAGCCCATGGATCGCACTGGCGATCGCGCCCTGCTGGTGATGGCTGCGAAGATCGGCAAGACGCGCCTGATCGACAACGCGGTGCTCGGCGAAGACCGCGCGCCCTAGATCGTGATCACCACACGAAGGGGATGACCGCGCGGCGCTCCTTCGGGTAGTCGGGGAACTTCTCGAGGTACCAGCGGTGATGGCTCACGGCACGCGGCGCGAGGTTCGCGAACGTGTAGACGGCGAAGGCGAGGCCCGCGAGCGACCACGTGGCGATGGCCCAGCCGGTCCACTCGAGGATCTCGCCGAAGTAGTTCGGAGAGGTGACGAAGCGATACAGGCCGCCGTAGGGGATCTTGTAGCCAGTCTCGCCGGGCTTGCGCAGGTTCATCAGCACCCAGTCGGCGTGCTGGTTGATGGCGAACCCCGCGGCGAAGAACGACGCGCCGATCACGAAGCGCGCGTCGTAGAGCCAGCTCGTCGGATAGCTGCCGAGCTCGGAGACCCAGCGCGCGTTCACGTACGCGTTCAAGAAGTTGAACACGACGGCCGTGGCCACGATCGAGAGCGGCGTCAGCTTGCCGTCGGCTTTGATGCGGAACGGGAAGATGAAGGTGCGGTTCACGTAGTGGATCTGCCAGATCGCGAAGAGCGCCAGCGGTGCGGCCTCGAGCGCGTGGTGTCCGGCCATGTAGATCGCGGCCCAGCCCACGCACGCGGGCAGCTCCATCAGGATCCAGCCCAGCCGCTGCGACACCGCCGGGCCCCAGCCCTTGCGCGCGTGCCGGCCGTAGGGCGCGGTGATCACGAACAGAGAGAGAAAGGTGAGAATGCCGAGCCCCAGCTCGGCGTAGGTCGCGTAGCGATGCAGCTCGGTCTCCGGCACGGGGCGGGAGAATAGACGGATCGCTCACGTTCGTTCGTGATCGATTGAACAAAGTGCCGGGGACATTCAGTCTAAGCCCTCGCCATGGCCCGCTTCACAGTCGTTGTGCCTGCAATCGTCGCCCTCGCGCTCGGCATCCTCGTCCAAGTCGGGCTGCCGCCCGTCGGGCACACGCAACGAGACGCCGGCACGCCGGCCGCGCCCACGCGTACCGAGGCCGAGCTGCGCACGCTCTACACGGGTGCGTGGAACCTCACCGTCAGCCACACGACGGGTCAGGCCGCGGTCGATCACGGGATCGAGCGGGCGGTGAGCGAGATGAACTACTTCGTGCAGAGCCTCGCGCGCACGCAGATGCACGACCAGACGCCGGTGAACGACCGCATCGACATCTCGTTTCCCGACGGTCAGATCACCATCGGCTTCGACGGGCGCTTCACGTACACCACGCGCCCCGGGGTGTCGCAGGACTTCGCGCTGCCCGACGGCGCGGACGTGACCGTGCGTCAGTACTTCCGCGATGGACACCTCGAGCAGTACTTCGAGCACTCGCTCGGACGCCGCTGGAACGTCTACACGCTGAGCGCCGACGGCCACACCATGACGGTGCGCGCGACGCAGCAGGGCCCGATGATGCCGGCGCCCATGAGCTTCGCCCTCGACTATCGTCAGTAAGACGTCGTCAGTAATAAGGCGTCGTCAGTAAGGCGTTCGTCAGAAATTTGGGCGCGTTGGCCGGCGCGCGTAGGTTGGGCTTGGAAGGGAAGGTCTCTCCATGCCCCAGCTGAAGACGTCGTCACCCGCCGATCGCCGCATCCACAAGGTCTACGTGACTCGAAACACCGAGTACCACGTGCGGCGGGACCAGTGCGTCGCGGTCCGAGACCGGCGCAGCGGCGAGTGGCTGCGCGCGCACCTCGCGCTGAAGCAGCGCGTGCATGGCGGGCTCAAGTTCAGTCGCCAGGGCGGCGTTCACGCCACCGTCGGCCTGCCGGACATCGGCGAGTCCATGTTCTTCCACGCCGAGGGGCGTGATCTCGTGACCAGCCCGGTCCTCTCGATCGATCGGCCCGAGCGCACGATCGTCACTCGCTATCCGAGCGCGTGACGCACGTCTCGCTCGGGGTCAGGATTCGTCGCATGCGCACGTGGGCCTTCGTCTCGATCCTCTGTCTCGCGCTCGGCACGAGCTCGCTCGCGTCCGCGCAGTCGAGTGATCGCGCGCTCGCATCGCTCGACGCCGTTCAGGGCGCGTGTCGTGCCGCCGATCAAGACGGCAACACGACCTCGCTCTACTCGGTCACCGTCGATGGTCCTTGGCGCTTCGACTCGCGCGACGAGGACTTCCTGCCGCTCGACACGCGCCACAACCTCCGTGCGTTCTCGGGATCGGTCGAGCTCCTCCCCTCGCACATGGAGATGATCGGGTTCGTCGCGAGCGCGGCGCGCACCGCGGAGCTCGAAGCGGCGCGGGCCTCGGGCGCGCGGCTCCGTGTCGGGTTCTTCCTCGGCTTCGACGATCCGGAGCGCTCGAGCTGCCTCATCCGGCCGCGCGCCGGCGTCACGCTCGTTCGGATGGACGTCGCGTTCATCGAGCTCGTCGACGCCACGGGTGCGCTCGTCGCGCGCGAAGACACCGAGCGCTATCGCTCCTGGCACGACGACGAAGGTCGCGAGGGCATTCCCGGCACCGGCCCGCGCGCCGCGGTCGGCACGCCCAGCCTCTCCGATGGCGCCGCCGTGCCCGATGGATGGACGCGCGCGTTTCGAACGGCGGGCGCGGGGGCGCTCGCTCGCACGCTCGGTCGCTGCCACGCCGAGGGCGTGACCCGCGGTGCATCGCCGGACGCCACGATTCGAGTTCGTCTCGGCGTCGAGGGCCGCACGGGCCGCGTGACCGAGTCGTCGGTCGAGATCGCCAACGTCGGCGACACGGTCGAGGTCGACTGCATCGTCGATGCGGTCGCGCACGTCGATCTCCCCGCGGGGTCGGGCGAGGTCGCCGGACGTAGCGTGGATCTCTCGATCCCGATCACGCTCGCGAACTGAAGGTCCGCGATCGGTCAGGGCGGGATGAGCGCGCCGTCGGCGAGATCGACCGTGCCGTTGTTGCCGCCCCAGACGATCATGTCGGTCCCGCTCCACACCGCCGTGTGATCGGCGCGCACGCTGGGCGCGTTCGCGGGCGGGAGCGTGCGCCACATGTTCGTGCCGGGCGCGTATGCCGCTGCATCGTTGTAGTAGGTGGAGAGAGGCGAAAGGTTCGCGTTGTTGCCGCCGCCGAACACGATCATCTCGGTGCCGGTCCAGATGCCCGTCCCGTATACGCGCCCCGCGAAGCCGACAGGGGCGGCCGCCACCGCGGTCCAGGAGTCGGCCGCCGGATCGTAGCGACCGCCGTCGGTGCGCACCATCGCCCCGCTCCAGCCGCTCCAGACGATCATGAGGCTACCGGTCGAGACACCGATGTGGCGCGAGCGCGACGAGGGCCGACCGCTCGTCTGGGTCCCAGACCACGCGTCCGTTGCGGGGTCGTAGCGTGCCCCGGACTGGGTCGCGCCGCCGTTGGTCTCGCCGCCCCACACGATGAAGCGCGCCGCCGCTCCGGTGCCCGTCCACACACCCGGCAGGTAGCGGCGACCGCTCAGTCCCGACGCCGACGTGGCCGTCCACTGGGTCAGGTCGTAGGCGTCGCCGTCGGTCGCGAGGATCGGGTTCCCCATGAAGTCCGTGCCGGTCCAGCCGCCGAAGATCAGCAGCTGGTTGCGGACGTCGTCCCACACGTACGGGAAGCGCGAACGTCCCGCTGGCGCGCCCGTGCTCGGCAGCGTGGTCCAGATGTCGCCGACGGGATCGTAGCTGGCCGCATCGTTGAGCCATCCGGTGCCCGTCTCGTAGCCACCCCAGATCACCATCCGGCTCCCGGTCCAGACGGCGGCGTGACCGCGGCGCCCGGCGGGGGCGTTCGTCATCGTCATCGGCGCCCAGGTGTCGGTCGCGGGATTGTAGCGCGCGCCCGAGTTGAGCTCGACGCCGCCGCTGGTGCCGCCCCAGATGATCATCACGGAGCCCGTCCACACGGCCGTGTGCTGGCTGCGTCCGCTCGGTGCGTTCGCCGTCGCGATCGTGCCCCACCCTCTGCACAGACCGGCCGAGCAGGTCTGCCCCGTGCGGCACGCGTGGCCGCACGTTCCGCAGTTCGCCGTGTCGACGTCCGTGTGCGTCTCGCAGTCGGGCAACGTCGCGTTGCAGCTTCGGTAGCCGGCGCTGCACGCGTAGCTGCATCCCGCGACCGCGGCGCAGGAGGTGGTCGTGTTCGCGAAGGCCGCGCACGCATCGCCACACGCCAGGCAGTTCGTGAGCGTGCCGAGCGGAGTCTCGCAGCCGTCCGAGTAAGTCGCGTTGCAGTTCCCGAAGCCCGTCGTGCACGACGCGATGCTGCACATGCTCGTGGTGCACGCGGACGTGGCGTTCATCACCGCAGCGCATGCGCTGCACGAGCCGCAGTGGTTCACGTCGGTCGTGGTGTCGACGCACAGGAGGCTGCAGCAAGTCTGCGTCGGGCTGCACACCGCACAGGGGCCGCCGTCGTTTCCGGCATCGTTTCCGGCATCGTTTCCGGCGTCGTTTCCGGCGTCGTTTCCGGCGTCGTTTCCGGCGTCGTTTCCGGCGTCGTTTCCGGCGTCGTTCCCGGCGTCGTTTCCGGCGTCGTTTCCGGCGTCGTTTCCGGCGTCGTTTCCGGCATCGTTTCCGGCGTCGTTCCCGGCGTCGCTTCCAGAGTCGTTTCCGGCATCGCTGCCCGCGTCGATCGTCGTCACGTTCGCGTCCGTGCCCGTGTCGGGCATGCCCGTGTCGAGCATGTTCGCGTCGATGCCCGAGTCAGGCATGCCGGTGTCCGGCAGCGCGGCGTCGATTCCCGTGTCGGGAAGCATCGCGTCGCCTGCGTCGCCGGCGTCTACGCCCGAGTCCTCTCGGTGCGCATCGATCCCCCTCGCGTCCGCCGAGGCGTCGGTGCCTGGGGCGCCCAGGGCCGTGCGAGACAGCGAACAAGCGGGCAAAACGGAGAGAAAGAGAGCGATCCCAACCACGCGGACGCGCATCTCGCGATGATGCCATGGAAGGGGCCCGCAGAAACAGACCCGCGGTATGCTCGCGCGCCATGCCGCTTCTCCGACTGGGCCTCGCCCTCACCAGCTGCTGTTTCATGCTTGTCGCGCCCACGCGGAGCCGCGCACAGGTGCACACGCCCCCACCCGTGGTCGAGCGGCTCGAGCCGACGTCCGGGCCGCCGGGCACGTCGGTCCAGATCGTCGGGCGCTTCTTTCGGTCCGACCAGACGGTGCTGCTCACCGACGTGGAGATGCCGGTCACCACGCGCTTGCCGAACCGCGTGACCGTCACGATTCCTCCCGGCGCGTCCACCGGGCGCGTTCAGATTCGGCTCGTCGACGGAACGCTGGTCACGGGACCCGAGTTCCGTGTGCTCGCCGCGCTGCCCGCACCGGTCGTGTCGTCCGTCGAGCCGGCGCATGCGCCGCCGGGCGCCGAGGTACGCATCCACGGCGATCACTTCTCGGCGCGCCTGACCGAGAACACCGTGACGATCGGCGGGCTCCCCGTCGTGGTGCGCACGGCGACGCCGACGGAGCTCGCGGTGATCGTGCCGACGGGCGCGGCGACGGGGACGTTCATCGTCGCCGTGACGGGAGCAGGGCAAGCGAGCTCTGCCGACTTCACGGTGGACGTCGGCGTTCAGATCGCGTCGTTCGCACCGACGGTCGCCTCGCCGGGCACGCGCATCACCGTGCACGGCGCGGGCTTCGCGCCGCGGGCCGCAGGCAACCGCGTGTTCGTCAACGGCACGACGGCGCGCGTGGTCTCCGCGAGCGCGACCGAGCTCACCTTCGACGTTCCCGCCGCGGCCACGAGCGGAACGCTGCTCATCGACGTACACGGTGCGGGACGCGCGTACTCCGAGAGCGCGCTCACGGTGCAGCCCGCTCCTACGCTCGCGGCCATGGAGCCGACCTCGGGTGTGATCGGCGCGACGGTCCACATCCACGGCACCAACTTCGGTACCGACATCCGCCAGGTCGTGGTCATGATGCACGAGGTGGCCCTCACCGTTCGGAACGTGAGCGACACCGAGCTCACCGTGGAGATTCCCCCGGGCGCAGTGAGCGATCGCCTCTCCGTCGTGATCCACGGGCTACCGGCCGTGCTGTCTCGTGAGTCCTTCGACGTGCTCGCGCCGGTCGTGGTGACGAGCTTCTCACCCGAGCAGGGCGGCACCGGGACGGTGGTGACGATCGTCGGCGCTGGGTTCTCGACCACCGCCGCGCACGATCGCGTCACGATCGCCGGGATCGCATGCCCGATCGTGAGCGCGACGCCGACCGAGCTCCACGTGCGCGTCCCGAGCGCATCGAGCGGCCCTTTCATCGTCGAGGTCCATCACGCGGGGACGGCGCGCACGCCACGTCCGTTCGTCGTGACCAATCCGCCGACCGTCACCAGCTTCGAGCCCACGAGCGGGACGGTGGGCACGGTCGTCCACGTTCACGGGACCCAGTTCGGCGAGACACCGGCGATGGTCTCGGTGACGTTCGGCGAGCGGGCGGGATCGATCCAGTCGATGACGAACACGCAGATCGACGTGCTCGTGCCCGCGGGCGCCACCACCGGCCACATCGGCGTGTCGGTGCGCTTGCAGGGCGCGGCCACCTCGTCGACGGACTTCCGCGTGCTGACCCCGATCAGCGTGAGCGCGGTCGAGCCCGCGAGCGCGTACCCGGGCCAGACGGTCGTGGTGCGCGGCGTCGGCCTCGCGGAGCCTGGACTCGGCGTGACGTTCACGGGCGCGCGTCATCCGGCGACCGTCACGGCGCGAACGACCAGCGAGATGCGCGTCATCGTGTCGACGGATGCGCAGACGGGCCCGCTCACGGTGCGCACCGAGGATGGGCGCACGGCCGCGACGACGTTCACCCTCGCGCCGACCCCGAGCGGCGTCGGTGTGACGGAGGTCCTTCCCGTCTGCACCCACGTCGGTTGTTCGGTGGTCGTGCGTGGCTACGGCTTCGCGCCGCGCGCGACGGGCCAGACGGTCACGATGG
>JAYVCF010000235.1:0-26035 GCA_043750095.1 Deltaproteobacteria bacterium | reverse complement strand
TCGAGCTCGGTGCGATGGACTTCGTGGTGAAGCCGACCACCAACGCGACGCTCGAGCTCGCGAGCATCCGAGCCGAGCTCGAGCAGAAGGTGCAGCTCGTCGCGCAGCTGAGGCCCGCCAAGCTCGGCGATGGCGCGCGCGTCACCACCACGGGCTTGGTTCGTCGCGTCAGCTTGGACGGCGAGCGGCCGATGCCCGCCGACCCCATTCCCAAGCGCGTGATCGTGATCGCGTCCTCGACCGGCGGACCGCCCGCGCTCGTCACCTTGTTCTCGCGTCTTCCTTCGGATCTGCCGGCGGCGATCGTGATCGCTCAGCACATGCCCGAGCGCTTCACCAAGACGTTCGCCGAGCGCCTCGAGCGCCTGGGCGGCGTTCGCGTCGCCGAGCTCGAAGATCGCGAGCCGCTGCGTGCAGGTCGCGCCGTCGTGTGCCCGGGCGGTCGCTGCATCGAGATCACCGCGAAGGGCAGCGTGCCGTGGGTGCGAGCGGTCCCGCCCACGCCCGAAGATCGCTACGTGCCGAGCGGCGACCGGCTCTTCGAGAGCGCGGCGAGCGTGTTCGGTCACCGAACGATCGGCGTCGTGCTCACCGGCATGGGCGACGATGGAACGCGCGGTGCGCGCCTGATCAAGGGCAACGGCGGCCTGATCCTCGCGGAGTCGGAAGACTCGGCCGCCATCTACGGCATGCCCGGCAGCGTCGCGCGCGCCGGCCTCGTCGATCACAGCCTCGGCATCCAGGTCATGGCCGACGCGATCACGCGGTTCGCGACGCAGCAGAGCTGACACGAGGCTCAGCGGGTGAGCACGGCGTCGTCGAGCTCGACTTCGATCGGTGCGTGGTCGCTGCCCAGCACGTTCGCGTGGATCTTCGCCCCACGCAAAAACGGCGCCGCGCCTGGCGAGACGAGCGCGAGATCGATCCGCCAGCCGATGTTCTTCTCGCGCACGCCGTAGCGCTGGCTCCACCACGAGTAGCGGCCTTCGCCTTGTTCGAAGGCGCGAAACGAGTCCACCCAGCCGCGCTCGAGCCAACGGACCAGCTCCTTGCGCTCGTTCGGGAGAAACCCGCTGGTCTTGGCGTTCTCGCGCGGCCGCGCGAGATCGATCGCGTGCGGCGCGGTGTTGAAGTCGCCCATCACGACGATGCGCTCGCCCGCCTCGAGCCCCGCCTCGAGCCTGCGATAGAGCGCGCGATAGAAGCGGAGCTTGTACGCGACGCGCGAGTTGTCGCGCTCCTTGCCGCTTCCGTTCGGGAAGTAGCCGTTCACGATCGTCAACGCGCCGATCTTGGCGATCTGGATGCGTCCCTCGATGTCGAAGCTCGGTCTCCCGAGCGAGCTCTCGGAAGAATCGAGCGGATGCTTCGAGTAGATCGCGACGCCGCTGTATCCCGGGCGCTCGGCGTGAACGAAGTGCGTGTGCGGGTGCGTCTTCGGTGATCGCATGCGCGGTGAGAGCTGCTCGACGCGCGCCTTGGTCTCCTGCACGCCGATCACGTCGGGCTTCGCTCGCGCGACGAAGCGATGGAAGCCCTTCTTCTCGATCGAGCGGAGGCCGTTCACGTTCCAGGAGACGATGCGCACAACGTCAGCATAATCGCGCCCGCGACGAAATCAGCCTGTTCATTCGGCGCGCAGACAGCGAAGCTGCCGCGCATGGCCGCTGCTTCGGGTTTGTTCGCTCCGCTCTCCATTCAATGGTCCATCGTCGGCGAGATCGCGGTGTTCGACGGAACGCTCGACTCGATCCGACCCGAGGGCGCACGCCTCGACGCCGACGTCATTGCAGCGCCCGGTGACGAGCTGCGCATCGACGTCCGTGACGACGAGGGACGGTCCGTCTCCGTCGGGCTCGCGCGGGTCGTGTCCGCCGATCCGATCTCCGGCATGGAGCTCACGTTCGTCTCGCTCGGCATCGACCCCGAGCTCCTCGCGTCACTCGCCGCCGTGCCGAAGCGGCCGGTCGGTTCGACTCCGCCTCCGAAGATGCCGCCGCTCCCGGGTGCGGCCGGGGGCCCGCCGCCGCTCCGCCTCGATCGCGCGCCGAAGCGCGGTCCGCGCACGATGGAAGCGGAGGACGAGCCGGAGCCGCTGATCGAGCCGCTCGCGGTGAAGCGTACCGGCCACATCATCGGCATCGACCTCGGGACGACGAACACGTGCGCCTCGTACGTGAACAGCGAGGGACGCGCGCAGATCATTCCCGGCCGCACGGGCACCAGCACGATCCCCTCGATGATCACCTTCGATCCCGACGGCACGTTCCACATCGGTCAGCGCGCCGCCGATCGCCAGATCATGTATCCGACGCGCACCGTGTACGGCAGCAAGCGCTTGCTCGGCCGCACGTACAAGGCCGAGCTCGCCGAGGAGCTGCAGTCGCACTTCGCGTATCCGCTCGGCGAGGCGGAAGGCCAGCGCTTCGGCGTGCGCATCGACGATCGCGTTATCAGCATGGACACCATCGCCGCGCGCGTGCTCGACGAGGTGCGCTCGTCGGCCGAGGCGTACCTGAAGGCGCCCGTCGACGCGGCGATCATCACGGTGCCCGCCTACTTCACGGAAGTGCAGCGCGACGCCGTTCGCCGCGCGGCCGCACAGGCGAAGCTCGCGGTGTTCCGCGTCGTCAACGAGCCCACTGCCGCGGCCGTCGCCTACGGCCACAAGCAAGAGCAGAAGGACGCGCGCATCGCCGTCTGGGACTTCGGCGGCGGCACGTTCGACTTCAGCATCGTGGACGTGACCGAAGGACAGCTCGAGGTGATCGCGACCGGCGGCGACAACTTCGTCGGCGGCTCCGACTTCGACGACCTCGTCGCCTCGTTCTTGCTCGAAGAGTTTCAGCGCATCGAGAAGTTCACGTTCGAGCCGAGCGCGCAGCAGATCGCGCGCCTGCGAGAGGCCGCCGAGCGCGCCAAGCGCACGCTCACCGAGGACGACTCGGCTTCCGTCGAAGTGCTCGAGCTGACGACCGGCCCCAAGCGAAGCCTCCGCGTCGAGCTCACGCGCGCGAAGTTCGACACGCTCACGCGGCCGCTCCTCACGCGAACGATCGCGATCGCGAGCGAGGTGATGCGTGCGGCGAGCATCAACCCGAAGGAGATCGACGATGTCCTCCTGGTCGGCGGCACGACGCGCATCCTCGCGGTGCAGGCGGGGGTCGCCGAGCTCTTCGGCCGCCGCCCGAGCAAGCGCATCAACCCCGACGAGGCCGTGGCGATCGGTGCGGCGCTCCTCGCGAGCGAGATCGGTGCCGGCAACGCCCCCACGCTCGTCGACATCCTGCCCATGAGCGTCGGCCGCGGCATCTCCCGCCGCCGCTTCGAGCCCATCGCCAAGCGCTATACGCGCGTGCCTTCTCGCACCGAGCTCACGCTCGACGCGGATGTGCTCGGCAGCGTCTACCTCCCGCTCTTCCAGGGCGAGGCGATCGACGTGTCGAAGAACGAGTACCTCTGCTCGGTCATCGTCGAGGACCGGGCGCTCTGGGACCGCGGCCGCGTTCTCTTGCGCCTGTCCTTCGACGAGCACTGCGTGATGGCCATCGAGGCGATCGACGCGCGCACGGGTCGGCCCCTCCCCGTGAAGCTCGACCGCTCGCGCCCGCTCGACGACGTGCTCGCCGATCTCGGCAAGTTCGACGGCGACGAGGTTGAGACCTGGCGCATCCCCGAGAACACGCTCGGCAAGGCGCTCGGCCGCTTGTTCAAGATCTTCGGCAGATGATCCCGATTTGAAAAAGCCGAAGGGCGACCAGCCTTGCGGCGATCGCCCTTCACGACGGACCGAGTTTCCTCGACCGTCGCCGGTCAAACGGTGGGAGGAGTCAGGTGGTAACGACCTCCGTATCGAAGACCTTCGAATCACCCTGACGACGTTCGGTACAGTTCACTGTCACGATCCTCCCCCGGCGATGCCGGCGTCTCCGGGCTACTGGCTCTTCGCACGCGGAAAAAATTTCCGCGCGCGAGGCCAGGCTCGCGTCGAGACGTTCCTGGGTGCAAGACGCAGGATTGCGCCTCGCGATTGAGACACAGCGCGATCCGTCCTTCGTACGCGACTTGCGCCCCTCTTTTTGAAGGAGGAGGCCAGCTCTTTTCAGGGAGCTGGTTGCAAAATCGGTGAAGAAGCCACCATTCGCAGAGCGAATCGCGGTTTCGCACCATTGCGGGGTCGGGCCCATCCGCTGCGTCGTCCAGACCAAAGCCTGGACTCTCTGATCATACGGACGCGCGCCGCAAAGTAAAGATCCGTGCAACAAGAACGCGCCTACCTGGAATTGGATGGACCTCGCGCGCGTTCGGCATGATCGCGTTCGCGGACACGTGTGAGCGAGCCGGAGAACGACGAAAAGCCCCAGAAGAGCGGGTCCAAAGGCCCCGACTCGGAGATGTTTTCCGTCCCGCGCCCGCGAAAAGCCATTCCCCAGTTGAGGGATGTTCCGCTCACGAAGGAGGAGATCCGTCGGCGAAAAACGGTCCGCAGGGCGATGATCGCGGCACTGGTCTTGGCGGCACTGACCGCCGCGTTCCTCCTGTATCGCGCGGAGCGGCGACGCGAGATCGAGTCGGCCCGGACCGAGGCCGAGCGCACGGGACGGATGGCCGCGATCGAGCGTGCGATTTCGCTCTTGGATGGCCAGACCGGACCCGGCGACGTAGCGCTCTCGGCGCGGCTGCACGCCAGCGCCGTACTGGCGGGCGCGGACGGGCATCGCGAGCAGGCCGAGACCCTGCTCGCGCACCACGATGCTTCGGGCGAAGGCGCGTCCGATCACCGCATCGCGCAGACCTACCTGGCGCTCGCCGCGGGGAACGCCGACGAAGCCGCGCGCGCCGCGTCTCTGCTCGTCGCGGGACGCGGACCCCGAGCGGCCGAGGCCGGCCACGCCGTCGCCCGTGCCCGTCTCGGGATCGGCAGCATCGCCGAGGCGCGCGCGGCGGCCGATGCCGCCCGCGACGCGATGCCCGACTCGCCGCGACACCTCGCGCTCTTGATCGAGATCGCCGCACGCGGAGGTGGCGAAGCCCCCGAGGCCGCGGGCGATGCGACCGTACTGCGCGTCGCGCGCGCACGCCGCGCGATCGAACGACTGAGCGAGAGCGCGAGCATCCGCGCCGATGCACAGGCGGTCCTCGATGGAACCGATGCGACGCCCGCGGAGCGTGGCTGGGCCGAGCTCGCCCTGGGAGTCGCCGACGCGATCGACGGCGCCACGCTGCATGCGACCGAGCACCTTCACGTCGCGGCAGCGCATCGACCTCCGGGCGACGAGCTCTTCACGATCGAGCTCACCGAAACGTTCTTCGACGTAGGTCGCCGGCTCGAAGCGTCGACGCAGATGGAGCTGCTGACGAACCCGGTGTCCACGGACACGTCGCGGCGTGCGCTACTGACGGCGCGCCTGGCGCTGCTGCACGACGACGTGGCTTCGGCCACGCGCGCGGCGGAGACGGCTGCCGATTCCCCGCGACGCGCGCTGATGCTGGCCCGTATCGCCGACGCACACGGCGATGCCGATCGCGCGCGCACCTCGCATGAAGCCGTGTTCGCGACGCCAGCGCTCGCGTCCTACGCTCACTTCGACCTCGTCCAGCTCTTGCTGCTCCGTGGCGACGCCCCGCTGGCGCTCGCTTCGATCGAGAGCGCGCTCGCTGCCGATCCGACGCATCCGCGGCTCGCGGCGGCGGCGGCGTATGCGATCGCGGCCAGCGGAGATCGCGATCGCGCGTTCACCGTCCTCGGTCGTGCAGGAGATGCGCACGAGGGCGAACCGCTCGTGGTCATCGCGCGTGCCCGCGTCCATGCCCGCGCCGCCGAGTGGGGCGAAGCCTACGAAGCCTTCGAGGCGGTCACCGACGCCACCGAGGGCGACCCGCAGATCAACACGGAGCGAGGTCAGGCGGCGCGCATGCTCGGCCACCTCGACGAAGCGCGCGAGGCGTACACGGCGGCGCTCGCCGTCGATCCGCATCAGGCGACCGCGCTCATCGCGCTCCTGGGCGTGCAGGTCGAGACGCAGGATCTCGTCGGGGCGATGCAGTCGCTCGCGCAGATCGACGAGGCGCACCTGATCGGCACCGAGATCGATCACCTGCGCGCGCGTGCGCTCGTGGAAGCTCAGGCGGGAGAGAGCGGCGTCGCAGGGCTCGAAGAGGCGGTCGGCCGGGCTCCGGACGACGGCGACCTTCGCTTCGCGCTCGCCGACCTCTACACGCAGGCCGAGCGCTGGTCGGACGCGGCGGACGGCTACTACGCAGCGCTCACACGAACGGCGGATCGACGGCTCGCGCTGGGCAGGCGCGCGGTCGCGCTCGCACGCGCACGTCGCGCACCGACGGTGCAGGCGATGCTCGACCAGCTCCGCGCGACGGTCTCGACCAACTCCCCCCTCGCGCCGCGTGACACCGCGCTCATCGCGGTCGCCTCGGCGTGGGTCGAGTGGGAAGGCGACGCCTATGGCCGCGTCTCGATCTTTGCGCGCCAGGCGCTCGACGCCGTGCCCGACGACGTGGACGCGACGCTCCTGCTCGCGTACGTGGACGAGAACGCGCATCGCGATCCGAGCGAGCGGCTACGCGCGATCCACGATCGATCGATCGAGGCACGCGGCTGGCTCGCGACGATCGCGGCGCCCCCGATCGAGGCGGCCGCGTGTGTCGATGCGCGCGCGTACCTGAGGGCGGCACCCGCCGGCCGCTTCGCCGAAGAGCTCGGTCGACGCGTGGGTACCTGCGCGCCCTCGTACTGAAGGTTCGGAAATGCGACCCGCATCTCCGAACGGCGGGTGATCAGCTCGCCGCGACGGGCGCGGCGGCGGCCTTGGCCACCTTCGCGACCTTGGGCTTCTTCGTCGACGCCTTCTTCTTCTTCGGCGCGACGGCTCCCGACTCGCGGATGAGCGCGGCGGCGAGCGCGTTACGCTCTTCCTGCGGGACGTCGACCTCGATGATGACCGGGCTGCCGTTCATGAACGTGCGCACGCCGACGTTCTCGAACACGAAGGTCTTTCGGTCCGGAAGCTCGTCGGAGATCACGGCGCGACCCCAGTCGGCGCGGTTGGCGTGGGCGAAGACGCGAGGCGTGGGGCGCTTGGGAGTTGCAATGGTCACGAGTTGCGTTCCTTTCGAGAGGGCCGATGCCGGTCCTACGAGGAGCTTGCACAGGCCGCCGAGAGAGCCTCGAGCCCCGGCGGATCGCCGCACCGACCGCATCGTCGAGCGCAGCAGGTGGATCCGTCCGGGCGAAGCGGGACTGAAGACCGTGCAAGGCAGTTCATGCGCCTTTTCAGGCGTTCGCGCAAGGCGACACGGGTCGATCGGGCGGCCCCTGGGTGTTCGCCGAGGATGCGGCGCGGCGGCGTTCGCGCCACTCTTGCCGCCGCTTCGGCGCGAGGGGGAACACATGGCGGGAGAGAAGATCGCGGTCGTCACGGGGACCACATCGGGCATCGGCCGAGAGATCGTCCGCGGGCTCTTGGATCAGGGCTACACGGTCGTCGCGCATGCGCGGAGCGCCGACAAGGCGGAGGCGGAGCTGGCCAAGCTCGACGCGTCCCAGCGCGCGCGCGTGCAGCGTGTGCTCGCGAATCTCTCGTCGCGCGCCGACGTGAATCGCATGGCCGACGATCTCGCCACGCGATTTCCGAAGATCGATCTCTTGATCCACAACGCGGCCGTCGTTCCGAAGACGCGCATCGAGACGAGCGAGGGGCTCGACGAGTGCTTCATGACCAACGTGCTCGCGCCGTTCATCCTCACCAAGCGGCTCGACCCGGCGCTGCGTGCAGGCGCACCTTCGCGCGTGCAGCTCTTCTGGGGCGGCGGACAGAACACGTTCGACATCGACGATCTGCAGTCGAAGAAGGCAAAGCGCTACGACGGCTGGGCGGCGTACTGCCAGACGAAGAACGCGTGCGCGCTCTTGGTCGGCGAGCTCGCGCGTCGCTCGAAGAACGGCGGCGTCTCCTACTTCGCGGTGCTGCCGGGCCTGGTGAACACCGAGGGCATGCGTGGCCTCAGCAACTTCGTCTTCTCGACGCTGCTGCGCCCCATGTACCGAACGCCGGCGGAGGGGGCGCGCACGGCGCTCTGGGTCGCGCGCGAGCCCGGGCTCGAGTCGCGGTCGGGCGCGTGCTTCGGCAGCGCGATCGGGAGCGGATGGCGCAACGAGGCGAAGCCCGGCAAGAACGCCACCGATCCCGAGCTGGCAAGCCGCCTCTACGCGAAGTGCGAAGAGCTGGCGGGCTGAGCTCGCTCCGTGCCTGAAGATCTCGAGCCGCTGAGCGGCGCCGCGCGAGCAGATGGCGGGTTGGGGACGAATCCGCTATTTTTCCGGGTGGAGCGCGCACTCGCGCCCCCGAGCCGATGCAGTCCCAACCCATGTCGCCGTTTCGAACGCCTCAGAGCCCGGCGCTCGGGTATCGCGCGCGGAAGATCCTGTTCGCGGTCGTGAGCGACTACATCGCGACGGGCGAGCCAGTCGGGTCGCGGCGCCTGAGCAAGCGGTACGGGTTGAATCTCTCGCCGGCGACGATTCGAAACGAGCTCGCCGATCTCGAGGAGTCGGGCTGCGTGAGCTCGCCCCACACGAGCGCCGGACGGGTGCCCACCGAGGTCGGGTTTCGCGTGTTCATCGACGCGCTCGCGCAGATGCGCGAGGTGGCGGAGCTCGACCGCTCGGCGATCCTGGCGCGCATGGGTCAGCTGCGGCCGGGCGTGGACGACGTCGTGCGCGAGGCGGGTCGGCTGCTCGCGTCGCTCACCGGTGCGGCGGCCCTCGTCACGCGGCCGCGGCCTGAGCTCGATGCGCTGACGCAGCTGCGCTTCGTGCCGCTCGGGCCGACCAGCGTGCTCGCCGTGATCGTGACGCGCAGCGGGACCATCCAGAACCGCGTGGTGACGCTCACCGAGCCCCTCGAGACGAGCGAGCTCGAGCGCCTCCAGAACTACGTGACCGAGCTGGCGCAGAATCGAACGCTCGCCGAGCTTCGCTCCGTGCTCGCCGAGGTCGTCGCGACGGATCGCGGCGCGTACGATCGCTTCAAGCGGCGCGCGCGGCAGATGGTGGACGCTGCGGCAGGCGCAGAGGCGCGCGAGATGGTCATCGAAGGACAAGGCGCGCTCTTCGATCGACCGGAGTTCGAGAGCTCCGAGAAGATGCGGGCGTTCCTGCGCGCGTTCGAAGAGAAGGAGCGCCTCGTGGGCCTCCTCGATCGCACCATCGCCGCCTCGGGTGTGACGGTTCTGGTCGGGAGTGAGGCCAATCTCGTCGACGTGCCCGACATCGGGGTCATCTCGGCCGCCTATCGCGCCGGTGGACACGGCGCGGGCACGGTCGGGCTCGTCGGCCCGACGCGCATGGACTACGGCAAGCTGATGCCACTCGTGGGCTTCATGTCGGAGGTCATCAGCGACGTGCTGGACCCCGGCGAAGAGGACGGGGACGCAGGCGATCCCGACTGAGGATCGCGCGTTGGGCGCCTCCTGCCGGCGCCGATCCGGTTGGAGACGCCTTGTCCTAGGGCGACCCCGTGACTATGGTCGCGCCGTGGACGACGCAAGCAGTGAGCCGCCGGCGCAGGCGCAGGCAGACGAAGAAATCGCGAACGAGGCCACCGGGCCCGAGGCGGAGCTCACCAAGCTCCGCGAGGAGCGAGACCGCATCAAGGATCAGCTCCTGAGGACCGCGGCCGACTTCGACAACTTCCGAAAGCGCACGCAGAAGGATCTCGCGGAAGAGCGGCGACGCGCGAAGGAAGACGTCGTCCGTGAGCTGCTCCCCGTGATCGACAACCTCGAGCGCGCCGTGTCGGCGTCGGTGAGCGCATCGGACGTGACGGCGATCGTGGAGGGCGTGCGGATGGTCCTCAAGCTCTGGGAGGACCAGGCCTCGCGGCTCGGGCTCACGAAGGTCAAGGCCGTCGGCGAGCGCTTCGATCCCGCCGTGCACGACGCGATCCAGCAGGTCGAGACGGACGAGCACCCGCCCGGAACCGTGATCGCCGAGGTCGTCGCCGGGTTTCGCCTGGGCGACAAGCTCGTGCGGCCGGCGATGGTGGTCGTGGCCAGGAAGCCTCCCTCCGCCTGATCATCGCGCCTTCGGCGCCTCCTGCCCTGACTGATCTCGGCCGGAGACGTCCGCGGAGCAGACGCGACACAATTGTGTCGGCCCGGCGAACCGGGCACTCCGGTCGAGACCTGCACAATCCGTGATCGCGCGCGGGTCGGTGCGATAGGATGCGCTTGGATTAGCGCTCGGTATGGCCCGCGTCATCGGAATCGACCTCGGAACCACGAACTCGTGCGTCGCGTTCATCGAGAACGGCGAGCCGGTGGTGATCCCGAACGCGGAAGGTGCCCGAACGACGCCCTCGGTGGTTGCGTTCACCAAGGAGGGTGAGCGGCGCGTGGGCTCGGTCGCACGCCGGCAGGCGGGCACGAACCCCGAGAACACCATCTACTCGGTGAAGCGCATCATGGGTCGGCGCTTCGACGCCGATGAAGTCACGCGCCACGCCGCGTCCGTTCCGTACTCGGTGGTGCAGGCCCCCAATGGTGACGCCTGGGTGCGGGCCGGCGGCAAGGATCTCTCGCCGCCCGAGATCTCGGCCTACGTGCTCGAGAAGATGAAAGAGATCGCCGAGTCGTACCTCGGGCAGCCCGTCGAAGGAGCCGTGGTCACGGTGCCGGCGTACTTCGACGACGCGCAGCGGCAGGCCACACGCGATGCGGGCAAGGTCGCTGGCCTCGAGATCAAGCGGATCATCAACGAGCCGACGGCGGCTGCGCTCGCGTATGGCCTCGAGAAGCAGCGCGGCGGCAAGATCGCCGTCTACGATCTCGGCGGCGGCACGTTCGACATCTCGATCCTCGAGATCGAGAGCGGCGTGTTCAAGGTGCTCGCCACCAACGGCGACACCCACCTCGGCGGCGAGGACTTCGACAAGCTGCTCGTCGATCACCTCGCGGCGATCTTTCAGAAGGACAACCCCGCCATCGATCTCCGCAAGGATCGCGTGGCGCTCCAGCGTCTCAAGGAGCAGGCCGAGAAGGCCAAGCACGAGCTCTCGAGCGCGCTCGACACGGAGATCAACCTGCCCTTCATCGCGGCGGACGCGAGCGGGCCCAAGCATCTCGTCACGACCGTGAAGCGCAGCGAGCTCGATATCCTCTGCAGCGACCTCGTGGAGCGCACGCTCGAGCCCTGCCGAAGGGCGCTCGCGGACGCGCACGTCACGGTGAAGGACATCGACGAGGTGATCCTCGTCGGCGGCATGACGCGCATGCCCATGGTGCAGAAGCGCGTGAGCGAGCTCTTCGGGCGCACGCCGCACAAGGGCGTGAACCCGGACGAGGTCGTGGCCGTCGGCGCGGCGATCCAGGGCGCGAGCATGACGGGCGACATGGAGGCCGTGCTGCTGCTCGACGTCACGCCGCTCTCGCTCGGTGTCGAGGTCGGTGGTGGTATCTTCCACCGCTTGATCACGCGCAACACCACGATCCCCACCAACGCGAGCGAGATCTTCACGACCAGCGTGGACAACCAGCCCTTCGTGCCGATCCACGTCCTTCAGGGCGAGCGCGACATGAGCGCCGACAACAAGAGCCTCGCGCGCTTCGAGCTCTCGCCGATCCCGCCCGCGCCGCGTGGGGTGCCGCAGGTCGAGGTGAAGTTCGACATCGACGTCGATGGCATCGTGCACGTCCAGGCCAAGGATCTCGGCACGGGTCGCGAGCAGAAGGTGCGCGTGGTCGCATCGAGCGGTCTGACCAAAGACCAGATCGAGCAGCTCGTCGGCGACGCAGACAAGTACAAGGAAGCCGACGCGCGCAGAAAAGAGCTCGCCGAGCTCAAGAACGGCGCGGCGGCGCTCCTCTACACGAGCGAGCGCGCGGTGACCGACTTCGCCGATCTCGTCGCGCCCGAGCTGCTCGAGCTGGTCAAGAAGGACATCGAGAACCTGAAGTCCACGCTCGATGCAGGAGACGCCATCGCGATCCGCGAAGCGCTGCAGACGCTCGAGCTGACCTCGTTCAAGATGGCCGAGACGATGTACGGCAGCGTCTCGTAGCGAACCGTCAGGGCTGCGAAGAGCAAGCGGGCTTAGGGACCCGCGCGCAGCGCGAGGAGCGAAGCGACGAGACGGAGGGGCGGGGGGACCCGAAGCCGGCTCTGCCGGTTCGGGGGGAGGACCGCCCAGGTCCTCCCCGGAGACAGAGTCTCAACGCTCGGTGGCGACGTTGACGACGAGGCGCCGGCCCTTGAGCTCCGAGCCGTCGAGCGTATCGATCGCCTTCGGTGCGTCGCGTCGGTTGGCCATCGTCACGAAGCCGAAGCCGCGCGGGGCCTTGGTCGCACGGTCGACCATCACGATCGCGTCGGCGACGGGGCCGTGCGCGCCGAAGATCTCGCGCAGATCGTGCTCGGTCACGTCGTCGGCGAGGCCGCTGACGAACAGGCGCGCCGGGATCGAAGCGGCCGAGCTGCCGCCCTTGGCGCGGGTCTCGAGGTTGCGCATGGCTTCTTCGATGGAGGGAAGGCCGCGCTGAACCATGTCGGCCGTCACGACCTGCGGCTCGCTCGGACCGCGCTCACGCCGAACGGCGCGTCGCTGCATCTTCTCCTGCTGCTTACGCTGCTGCTCGAGCTCGCGGTTGCGCTTGCCCGGAGAAAAACCACCACCACTCATGAGGCCGCTCCGCTCTCGAAGGGACGGAGAGAGAGGCTCGAGTCACTGGAGGCGCAGAAGTCGCACGGAGCCGAGGATGTCGCTTGCAAGAACGTCCGATCTCCCCGCGTGATGGCGGGGGGTGAGCGCACGAGGCGCAGCCACTGGACTACCACGTAAAATGGCCGCTGCCCACGGCGAGAGCCCGCGGGCCTTCAGCTCGACGTGCGCGCGGCCTCGACCGATGCCGCCAAGAGGTCGGTGAAGCGCCGCGCGAATGCGCCCGGGTCGTCGACGGCCGTGCCCTCGGCGATCTGCGCCTGCGTGTAGAGGTCGTCGATGAAGCGCTCGAGCTCGGGATGGATGGGCTTCTCGTCGAGCAACGCCGCGAGCGCGCGCACGGCCGGATGCTCCGGGTTGATCTCGAGGATGCGCTTGTCCTCCGGAAGCGGCTGCTGCGCCC
Organism: Deltaproteobacteria bacterium; assembly: GCA_043750095.1. Classification (GTDB taxonomy): domain Bacteria; phylum Myxococcota_A; class Polyangia; order Polyangiales; family Sandaracinaceae; genus JBBSAT01. Next base: position 12,898 of record JAYVCF010000235.1, on the reverse strand, counting down.
GCGAGAGCAAGCGCCGCACGTGTGCCGGCAGCTCGCCCTCGGGGACGACGAGGCAGGCCGCCGACCCGACCAGGCGCGTGCTCGCGCGCACCTCCTTCACGTGCTGCTGGAGCCGGATGCGAATGCGGTCGCGCAGGTTCTTGGTGCGATCGTCGGCGTCCTTCTGCGACGCCTTCTCTTCTTCGCTCGCGGCGCCGAGGTCGAGGTCGGCCCCGGCCGCGTTCACGATCTTCTTGCCCTCCCACTCGCGCAGCGCCTCGATCGCGAAGGGGTCCACCGGATCGGTGAGCAGCAGCACCTCGTAGCCGCGCTTCTGGAGCGCCTCGAGGTGCGGGCTGCCGAGCAGGCTCTTCTTCGACTCGCCGGTCAGGTAGTAGATCGCGCTCTGGCCCTCCTTCATCCGCGATCGAACCTCGTCGAGCGAAGAGAGAGCGGTGGCGTCGTTCGTCGTCTCGAAGCGGAGCAGCTTGCCGAGCTTTGCCGCCGTCTCCGGCTCGAAGTGCAGGCCTTCTTTCAGCACGGAACCGAAGCTCCGCCAGAAGAGGACGTAGTCCTCGGGCTTCTCCGTCGCGAGCTTGCCGAGCATGTCGAGCGCGCGCTTCTGCACGTGCTTCTTGATCGTCTTGGTGATGCGCGAGTCCTGCAGCAGCTCGCGGCTCACGTTGAGCGGCAGGTCCTCGCTATCCACCACGCCGCGCACGAAGCGCAGCCAGCGCGGCAGGAGCTCCTCGGCCTCCTCGAGCACGAACACGTGCTTCACGTAGAGGCGAAGCCCGCTCTTCTTCTCGGGATGAAAGAGATCGAAGGGTGCGACGCGCGGGACGTAGAGCACACCGCGGAACTCCTGCGTGCCCTCGACCTTGAAAGGATCGTACGCGAGGGGCTTCTCGTGATCGTGGGACAGGTGCCGATAGAGCTCTTGCCATTGCTCTTCGCTCACCTCGCTCGCGGGGCGCTGCCAGAGAGGCGCGCCCTGGTTCACCGTCTTGTACGAGGGCGGCGTGCCGTCCTTCTCGTGCGCCTGTCGGAGCTCGATGGGGAAGTGAACGTAGTCGGAGTACTTGTGGACGAGCTCTTCGAGCCGCCAGGTCGTGAGCATCGGGCGCTGATCGGCCTTGAGATGCAGGACCACGCTGGTCCCCATCTCGACGCGCGAGGCCTTCGCGATCGTGAAGGCACTCTGGCCGTCGCTCGACCACATCCAGGCGTCGCGCTCGCCCGCCGCGCGGCTGATCACGTCCACGCGATCGGCCACGAGGAACGCGCTGTAGAAGCCGACGCCGAACTGGCCGATCATGGCGGGAGTGCCAGGCGAAGCCTGGCCGTTGAGCGTGGAGAGGTCTCCCTTGGCCTCCTGGGCGGCCTTCAGCTTGTCGGCGAGCTCGCGCGTCCCGGACTTGGCGATCGTGCCGAGGTTCTTGGTCAGCTCGTCCTTCGTCATGCCGACGCCGTCGTCGGTGATGGTGAGCGTGGCCTCCTTCTCGTCGGGCTCGATCCGAATCGAGAGCGTCGTGCCCTCGGGCAGGAGGTCGGGCTCGGAGATCGCCCGGAAGCGGCGCTTGTCGAGCGCGTCGGACGCGTTCGAGATCAGCTCGCGCAGGAACACTTCCGGGTGCGAGTAGAGCGAGTGGACGACGAGCCGCAGCACCGCCTCGACCTCGGCTTCGAAGGCGTGGGTGGTGGCGGGCGTGGCGGGCTCGGTCGGCGTCTGGGCTTCTTCGGTCATGGGTCGCGGCACCATCGACACGGATGCGTGGCGCGTCAAGCGGCGCCCGCCTACCCTCGCGAACGATGACGCGTTCTCTACGCTTTGCGCTGGTGCTCGTGCTCTCGGGCTGTTGCTTCGACGCGCTGAGTCCGCCGACGTCGACGCCCATCCCGCCGCCGAGCGCACCGGGCACGGGGACCGGACCGCTGCTCCCGGGTGGCGCGACGGGGGCGACCGGCACGCCGATCTCGTTCGGACCCGGCAGTGACGACCCCATGTTCGCGCAAGGCTTCGGGGGCGGGCCGATCGCGGGCACCACGATGGACCCGAGCTGCTACGCGGGTCACTACCCGACCGCGCCCTCGCACGTCATCACCCTGACGGGGCCGATTCCTTACTTCCGCATCATGGCGTACTCGGCGCGCGGCACCGACCTCACGATGCTCGTGCGCTTCCCGAACGGCGTCATCTCGTGCAACGACGACTCCGACGGGCTCAACCCCATGGTCGAGATCAGCGCGCCCGCCGTCGGCGCGTACCAGGTGTACGTCGGCAACTTCAGCGCGCCGGGGCCCGAGCCGTACGAGCTCGGGGTATCGACGAGCAGCGTGATGACGTCGTCGTCGATGCACTTCGCGACGCCGACCATCGTCGCGGGCGGCGGCGGTGTCGTCACGCCCGCCGCCGGAGCGCTGCTGCTCACGGGCACCGCCACGGTCACGAGCTTGAGCGGGTCGCCACCGGGCGTGGTCGTCGGGTCCGCGTGCACGTACACGCAGACGCGCGTCCTCGCGACGGGCGGGCCGGGCGTGCTCGACTGCAGGTGGCAGGTCACCTGCGGAGCGACCGACCTCTACGGCGGGACCGTGCCCGGCGGCTACCAACCCTGCGCCGACGCCGGCTGGTCGCCCGCGACGCTCGCGATGGACTCCGCGACGAGCGCGACCGACACCGATCCCACGTTCCTGTTCAGCGGGACGACGATGACGATCGGCGACGACGCGAGCGGCATGCACGGGACGTTCACCGCGACGCTGACGACGAGCGGGTCGACACCGATCCCGTTTCCGGGCGGAGTCCAGGCCAGCAGCTGATGCACGTGCGTCGGGCGGAGCGTAGGCTCGGACGCTGATGTCCCGCGATCTCTGGGCCTTCTGCGCGCTCTGGCTCGTGCTCGCGTCGGTGGCGCCTGCCGCGGCACAGCAGACGGCCGAGCTGACGGGGACCTTCGTTCGCTACGTCGCGGTCTCGCCGAACGGCGTGATGGTCGCGAACGACGCGCCGGACGGCCGACCCTGCACGGCTTCGTGTCACTGCGACCCGGACTCCATCTCGTGTGTCGAGGGCCGGGGCATGCGGTACTCGGAAGACGGAACCGCGACGGCCACGACGTGCGATGCCTTCTATCCAGCCTCGGTCGAGACCTTCACGGTGGTCGCCGCGCGGGCCGACAGCTCCGTGCTCCGTGGCCACAACGACCTCAGCTCCGCCGCGATGGTCGCGATCGAGGGACCGACGCAGGCCGATCGCGGCATCCACTGGGCCGGCACCCTGCATGACTCGGCCGGGCAGCCAGCGCTGCGGATCGATCACGACTGGGAGTACGCGATCGACGATCGCGCCGTTCGGCTCACCACCACCGTGACCAACCTCGGCACGACCTCGATCTTCGAGCTCTATCTCCTCCGCAACGCCGATCCGAACTTCGTCGGCCTCTGCCCGAGCTCCGGCACCGGGAGCGCGTCGACGTCGAACGACGTGGTCCGCCAGCCACCCTCGGGTGGCGATGCGCTGGTCATCGCGGGCGCCGGCGACGTGACGACGGCCGGTGCGTACTTCGTGCTCGGCATCGGCGCTCACGACGATCGCGCGCGCGCCAGCACCGGCGGCCGCGAGAACAGCGACGCGGTCGGCGAGTGGATCACGCCGCACGACGCGGACGGAGCGCTGGCTGACGTCGCGATCGATCTGATCTTCCACGAGACCGAGATCGCGGCGGGCGACTCGACGACGTTCGAGCTCTTCTACGTCTGGGGCACGAGCGCGGGGGACGTCGCGGCGCGCTTCGATGCGCTCGGCACCGGAGGATCCACGTGCCTCGGCGTGCGCGACGGAGTCGGGTGCTCGTCGGGCTCGGGCGCGATCGGGGTCTGCCATGCGTCGTCGTGCTGCACGGGTTGCTGGGACGCCACCGGCGGCCGCTGCCAGATCGGAACGAGCGGCGCGCGCTGCGGGATCGCGGGACGTGCGTGCGTGAGCTGCAGCGATGGGATCGCGTGCACCTCCGACGTCTGCGGTCTCGGCGTCTGCTCGAATCCGTGGGCGCCGGTCGCCACGGCCTGCGAGGACGGCGCGTTCTGCACGGTCGGCGAGACCTGCGATGGGCTCGGCCACTGCGGCAGCGGACGCACCCACGCCTGCGACGACGGGGCGAGCTGCACGGCGGACACCTGCAACGAGGCGAGCGATCGCTGCGAGCACGCGCTCACGACCGGCTGTCTGGTCGGCGGAGAGTGCGTCGCGGTCGGCGTGCGGCCCCACGCGTACCCCTGCCTCGTCTGCGACTCCGCACGAAGCACCTCGGACTGGTCGAACGTCGCGAGCGGCACGAGCTGCGGCGCATCGCGCTGTACGTCGGGGGCGATGGTCACGGGCGGCACCTGTGACGGCGCGGGCGCTTGCATGGCGCCGCGCCCTAGGGCTTGCGCGAGCGGCGTGTGCCGAGCCGACGGAGCGGCTTGCGAGGACCCTTGCACGGCGACGAGCTGCCCCGCCGGACAGCGCTGCGCGGACACGATGCGCTGCGTCTCGCTCGCCGACGACGGCGCGATGTGTGGCGCCGGCGACGAGTGCCGCTCGACGCACTGCGTGGACGGCGTGTGCTGCGCCGAGGCGTGCGACGGCCTCTGCGCGGCGTGCGATCTGCCACACCAAGCGGGCCGCTGCGTCGCGATCCCCGCGAGCACCGACCCAGCGCGCGAGTGCCCGGGCAGCGCGGTGTGCGATGGCCACGGCGCGTGCGTGACACCCGCGATGCCCGACGCCGGCGTGCGCCGTGATGCCGCGATGAGCGCCGATGCTGCGACGACGCCCGCACCAGCGCGGACGGGCTGTGGCTGCGTCGTCCCCGGACGGAGCTCGCATCGAGGAACCGGCCTCTTCGCGCTCGCGATGCTGGGTGTGCTCGCGCTGCGGCGAAGGCGGCTTCGGCGTGGTGCAGCGCTGGCCGTGATCGCGCTCGTCCTCGGCGTCCCGAGTGTCGTGCTCGCCACGACGTTGAGCGGAAGCCTCGGATTCAGGTGGGACATCGACGACAACGTCGGCCGGCCTGGCGCCATCCTCGACGGGACGAGCGACGCCTACGACGGCTGCTACTCTCTCGCGGTCGGCGGGACGAGCTATGCGGTCCCGAGCGGGAGCGCCTCGACGCTCTCGGCCGGCGGACGACAGGTCGATCTCCCGCCGATGAGCGTCGGCAGCGGCCTGGTGGCCGAGCGACACATCTACGTGCCCACGACGGCGACGTGGGCGCGCTTGATCGAGGTCGTCGCCAACCCGACCGCGAGCGCGGTCACGACCACGATCACGATCTCGGGCAACCTGGGGAGCGACAGCAGCACGCGCCTGATGGCGACGTCGAGCGGCGACCTCGTGCTCGACACGTCGGACACGTGGTTTGCGACGGACGACGTCGACGGCAGCGGCGATCCCTCGCTCGCGCACGTGTTCCGCGGAGTCGGTGGCGCGGTCGGCGTGACCTCCGTGACGCTGGTGACCGACCAGATCACCTACGTCTACGGCGTCACGATCCCCGCGCACGGGCGCGTCGCGATCTTGCACTTCGCCGTGCAGGCCTCGACCCAGGCGCTCGCGCAGGCAGCAGCGCTGCAGGTCTCGATGCTCGGACCCGAGACACACGCGAGCGCCGACTCGTGGGCGAGCTCGATCGTGAACTGGGCGATCGGAATGGACACCTGCGCGTCGGCGTCGGACGGGAGCAGCTGCACCTCGTGGGGGTCCGCGACGGGCATCTGCCACGGGCACACGTGCTGCTCGGGCTGCTGGGACGGCGCGAGCTGCCTACCCGGCTACGACGTGGCCGCGTGCGGCGTGGTGGGCGGCGCGTGTCGGGCCTGCGCCGACGGAAACACGTGCACCGACGACGTCTGCCGGAGCGGCGTCTGCTCGAATCCGAGCGCCAGCGCGTCGCTGGCGTGCGACGACGGGCGATACTGCACGGCACACGATCACTGCAACGGCTCGGGCGGGTGCACGCCGGGCACGACGAGCCCCTGCGACGATCACGTGAGCTGCACGATCGACTCGTGCGACGAGACGACCGACGCCTGTACCAACGTGTTCAGCATGGGCTGCACCATCGGCGGCGAGTGCGTCGGTGTCGGCGAGCACCACGTCGCCTATCCGTGCTTGGTCTGCGACCCCACGCGCAACGCCACCGACTGGTCGATGGAAGCGTCCGGTGCCGTGTGCGGCAGCGCGCGTTGCAGCGGCGGGCACGTCTTCACTGCCGGCACGTGCGACGCTGCGGGGACATGCAGCGCACCGAGGCCGACGGCGTGCGCGTCGATGACCTGCGCCCCCGACCGGATGAGCTGCGAGGACGTCTGCACCAGCACGAGCTGCCCTCCCGGAACGCGCTGTGGCGCTGCGCTGCACTGCATCCCGGTGCTGGGCCTCGGCAGCAACTGCACGATGAACGAAGAGTGCGTCACCAGCCGTTGCGCCGATGGGCTCTGCTGCGACCGGGCGTGCGACGGAACGTGCGAGGCATGCGATCTGCCCGGACGCGAAGGGACGTGCCGAGCGATCCCCACCGGCACCGATCCGGCGGCCGAGTGCGGCGCGCTGCACGTGTGCGACGGCCATGGCGCGTGCGTGAGCCGGGTCGCGACGGATGCGGCCCACTCGCCCGACGCGGGCGGGATCGAGGCCGGCCCCGTGGATGCGGGCGCAGTGCCGCCGCGGGCCGCGGGCAGCTGCGGGTGCGCGGTGCCGGGCCCGTCGGAAAGCCGCGCGGCGGTCACCGGGTTGCTGGTCGGGCTCGCGCTCCTCGTGTTGCGTCGCCGCCGTGCGTGGTAAGAGCGCGCGATGCGCACCGTTCACTGCGTGAAGACCGCTCAGGATGGCGAAGGCCTCGATCGCCCGCCGTTCAAGAACGAGCTGGGCCAGCGAATCTTCGAGAACGTGTCGAAAGAGGGCTGGAAGCTCTGGCTGGCGCACTCGACGATGCTGATCAACGAGTACCGGCTCGACCTCTCGTCCAAGCAGGGCACCGAGTTCCTGCTCAAGCAGGCGGAGGCGTTCTTCTTCGGTGACGGCGGCGCCAAGCCCGAAGGGTACGTGCCTCCCACGCCCGACCACGCCGGCCACGACCACGCTGGCCACGACCACGCTGGCCACGACCACAAGCACGATCACGACAAGAAGTGAGGGCGTCGTGAGCGAGCGGGTCTCGCCGGAGCCCGAGCACGTCCGTCGCCGTGACGCGTTCGCAGCCGAGGCGGCGCGCGTGTCGACGCTCGCCGATCGCATCTCGTTTCTCCGGCTCGCGCTGTTCTTCGTGCTGGGCTCGGCCGCGGCCGCCGCGATCGCCGAGCGATCGATTCCGCTCGGGGTCGTCGCGATCGTGGCGACGCTGCTCTTCGTCCTCGCGATCGCCTGGCACGCGCGGGTGTTCGCAGCGAAGGAGCGCGCCGAGGTCCGCCGCGAGATCCACGATCGACACCTCCGCCGCATCGCGGGGACCACGGCCGGACTGCCGGATGGCACCGGTACGATCCCCGACGCACACCCCTACGCGTCCGACATCGATCTCGTCGGACCAGGCTCGCTCTTCGAGCGCTACGCCGTCGCGCACACGGTCGCCGGGACGGAAGCGCTGGGACGCTGGCTCGCCGCACCGGCCGACGTAGCGACCGCCCGCGCGCGACAAGAAGCGGTGGTCGAGCTCGCCGATCGTCGCCTCGACGTGCGTGAGGCGCTCGAAGCGGCCGTGCTCGACTCGGGAAGTGAGTCCATCGACGCGCGCCCCTTCGTGGAGTTCTGCGAGGGCCCGAAGGTGCTCGCGAACAGGCCCGTCCTCGGCGTGGTAGTCACCGTGCTGCCGATCGTGACGCTGGTGCTGCTCGCGCTCTCGGGGGACGTGATCCCCGCGTACTCGTGGGTGCCACTGGCCGTGATCCAGGGTCTGATCGCGAGGCAGCTCGAGCCCGGCGTGGCGCGCGCGTATGCACGCGTGGTCTCACGGCGCCGCTTCGTCGAGAGCTACCGCGCGGTGTTGAAGGTCGCCGAGGAGATGCCGGCCGACGCGAAGGCGCTCACCGCGCTGAAGGCTCGGCTCCTCGTCACGGGCGCGCGGCCCTCGGTGGAGCTCTCGCGGCTCGAGCTATGGGCCTCGCTCTTCGAGGTTCGCGCGCAAGGGCTCGTCCACATCGTCATCAACGTGCTCTTGCTCTGGGATGCGAACGTTCTGCTTCGGCTCGAGCGCTGGGCGATCCGCGCCGGGACGCGCACGCGCGAGTGGCTCGAGACGATCGGCGAGCTCGAGGCGCTGGCGTCGCTGGCCACCATGCGCGCGGTCGACGCATCGTCGACCATGCCCGAGCTCGAGCCCGACGGTGTGTTCCGTGCGACCGGCCTCGCGCACCCGCTGCTCGCGGCGAGCGCGCGCGTCGCGAACGACGTGCTGATCGACGGCCCCGGCACGGCGCTGGTCGTCACGGGATCGAACATGGCGGGCAAGAGCACGCTCCTGCGTGCGATCGGCGTGAACGTCGTCCTCGCGCTGGCAGGTGGGCCCGTGTCGGCCGCCGCGATGCGCGTCCCGCTCGTTCGTCTGCGCGCGAGCATGCGCATCGCCGACTCGCTCCAGCACGGCGCGAGCTACTTCCAGGCCGAGCTGGCGCGCCTGCGGACCGTGATTGAGAACGCCGACGCTTCTCCACCGATCTTGTTCCTGCTCGACGAGCTGCTTCGTGGCACCAACGCGCGCGCACGTCATCGCGGCGCCCGCGCCGTCGTGCTCCATCTGCTCGCGCGCCACGCGATGGGCATCGTCGCCACGCACGACATCGCGCTCAGCGAGCTGGAAGAAGAGCTCGACGGTCGCGTCAAGAACTTCCACTTCACCGACGTGCTGAGCGCGGACGGCGAGATGACCTTCGACTATCGCCTGCGCCCCGGCGTGGTGAAGACGAGCAACGCGCTGCGCCTCCTCGCGATGGCCGGCGTCGAGGTCGAGGCCGACGACAAGCTCCGCGACTGAGCTTGCAGCGCGCGACGCGTTCGTAGATCGTCATGTTCGCTCGCGGCGGCCGGCCACCGCTGACGCGCTCCCTCACCGAAGGTGCCCGGCCGAGATCAGAGCGGCGTGATGCGCAGGTTGTCGATCCAGAGCTCGACTTCCCAGTCGTTGAACGCGAAGTGATCGTGGCCGCGTCCCTCGAGCGGGTTCGCGTCGTCCATCGAGCCGAGCTCGACGTCGTCGGCCCAGGAGCGGACGCGGCTGCCCTCTCGCTCGACCCGAAAATGGTACATGTGACCGGGCTCGACCCGCGGCGGAACGGGCCGCATGGCGCGGTCGGCGGCGTGCTCGTCCATGCGCGCGATGCCGTTGAGCGTGTTGTGCCAGCCGCCGAAGATGATCACGTAGCTCGTGGCCGTGTACGCCTCGGTGGTCGCGCGGGAGGTTCCGTCGCCGTAGACCTCGCACTTGATGTCGCCGTCCGGACTCTCGGAGCGGATGTCGAACTCGATGCGCGCGTCACGCGGGAGCACGCGGCGCAGCCAGAGCGGTCGGTTGCGCGCGTTCCGGATGTTCAGCTGACCGTCGATGATCCGCCACGACGCACCGGTGTTGTACCAATGGTCCCCCAGTTCTTCGCGATTGAAGTCGTCGGCGTAGCCACCCGGACCGACCGATGGGTCGCCTTGAGGCGTACAGGCGAGGCCCGCGATGGCGAGCAGGGCGAAGGAGAGAAGGAGGAGCGAGAGGGAGGAGGAGCGCACGGTGGGCGCGAGTATAGTCAGCTTGGCGCCGCGCGCCTCTCACGCAACGTGGGCGAGCGCGCGCGGGTCGGGCATACTCTGGTTCCGCAGTCCCGATGAGCCCGCAGGAGTTCGAGCAAGCGCTCCACGACGCCGAGGTCAAGCTCGCGCGCCTGAAGGCCCTGTACGAGCAGTGGTTCCAAGGAATCGAGAAGCTCGAGCCGGGAGTCGCGCGCAAAGATCTCGAGCGCACGTTCGAGGTCTTGAAGAAGAACATGCCGCGCAACACGGCGCTGCGCTTCCGAACGCAGCAGCTCTGGGCGCGCTACGGGACGTACGGCATCTACTGGACACGCATCGCGCGACGCATCGAAGAGGGCACGTTCCGACGCGAGTACTCGCGCGCGACGAAGAAACGGCCCGAGCGCGACAAGGCTCCCGCCGAGCAGGGGTGGGAGCTCGACGTGGACGTCGAGGAGGTCGAGGAGCTCGAGGACGACAAGACGGATCCGGGAATCGTCGTCACGAACGACACGAGCTCGCCACCGAAGGTGCAGAGCCCGTCGCCCCAGCGTGGGCCGGCGTTCGACGAAGGGGACCTCGACGCGATCCTCGGAGCCCTCACGCCGACGACCACCGAGGACTCCGTGGCCAAAGCACGGACGCCGCGACCGATCTCGCCCTTCGCGATCAGCAGTGCGCGTCCCGCCGCAGGCGGAGCGAGCGCGACGTTCGGCAAGCCCAGAGACAAGCCCGTCGCCGCCGCAGCAGCGCCCGCACCCATCGCTCCGAGGCCCGTGGCAGCAGCGATCCCCAAGCCCGCGCCCGTGGCGATCCCGAAGCCCGCACCCGCACCGACGCCGGCACCTGCCGCGCGCAATGGCGACCTCGACGACCAACAGATGCGCGCGATCTACTCGCGCTACGTCGATGCGCGGCGTCAGAACAACGAGCGCACGGACGTTCGCTACGAGTCGCTCGCCGAGAGCGTCCAGAAGATGATGCCGAAGCTGCGCGAGAAGCACGCGGGCAAGCCCATCGACTTCGAGATCGTGCTGCAGAACGGCAAGGTGGGCCTCAAGCCCAAGGTCGGCGGGTGAAGCCCGTACACCTCTTGTTCGGTAACCCGAGCGCGCAGTCGGGGCGCGCGGGCGAGGCGATCACGCGCGCGACCAAGCTGCTCGAGGATCACGACGTCCGCGTGGTGTTCGTCGCGACCGAGCCCGAGGGTCGCACTCCGAAGCTGGTGACGCAGAAGGTGATCGCGGAGCGGCCGGACGTCGTGCTCGCGCTGGGTGGCGACGGCACGTTCAACGAAGTCGCGCGCGGGATCCTCGCGAGCGGCGTGCGCGTGCCGCTCGGCATGGTGCCGATGGGCACGGCGAACGACCAAGGCCGCTCGTTCGGTCTCGTGCCGGGTCGCGAGCACGTCGAAGACCACGTCCGCGTGATCCTCGAGGGCCACCAGAGCCAGCTCGACGTCGGAAAGATCGAGGCCCTCGATCCCGGCGGCGCGGTGTCAGCCGAGACGTACTTCTTCGACTCGGCATCCTTCGGCCTCGCGCCGGACATCCTGGCTGCGCGCAACCGTGATCGCCGCGAGGTCGCGCGCGTGCCCTTGCTCTCGATGCTCTATCGAGATCAGGCGGTGTACGTCGGCGCCGCGCTCGATCGTTGGCTCAGCTCGTTCGTCGAGCCGACGAAGTTCTCGGCCGTGGTGAGCACGGATCGCTTCGACAAGAGCTGGCTCAGCGTCACCGATCTCGTCGTGAAGGCGACGCCGATCTTCGCGGGCGCGTGGGTGCTCGATCGTCGCGCCGAGCCCGACGACGGCCTCTTCGAGCTGATCGTCGTCACCAGCCGACGCGAGTGGGCCTCGCGCATCGCGACCGATCTCGCGCAAGCACCCGTGCGCCCGGCCGTGTTCGGGATCGAGCCGCCCGAGCACCTCGCGGCCTCGCGCTTCGACATCGTGCTGATGCGCGAAGGCGAGACGGGCATCGCGTCCCAGATCGACGGCGAAGAGTGGGCGCGCGCTCACCACTTCCGGATCGCGGTCGAGGCGCGCCGGCTGCCTCTGCTCACGCCGAGGGGCTTTCGGCCGCCCTGGAAGTAGGGATCAACAGCAGCGGCAGTCGATCGTGATGACGACGTCGCCGCCCGGACCGGTGCCGCAGCTGCACGCGACGCACGTTCCCGGATCCGTCATGAGCGAGCCGGGAGGAGCCGCGCTGCACGAGTCGATGGGGGTCGGGGGCACCACGCACGTCTCGGGCGCGGGGCTTCCGAGCTCGCCTGCCGGGACGACGCAGACGCGACCGAACGCGCACGCCCCCGCCCCGCACGGATGAGGGCCACGACACCGGACGTCGCGGCAGTCGTCCATGATCTCGGTGGGCGACCAGCGACCTCCGCGACACGCGATGGGGGAGCCGGGCTCGCAGCAGTGGACGCCACAGGTGGCGCCTTCCTGACTGCACGGCTGTCCGATCGCGAGATCAGGCGATGCCGGACACGCCGAGAGGCCGCCCCAGAACGCTTCGCAGCTGGTGAGGGGGCCCGCGTCCACGCGCGGCGGGCCGGCATCGACTCCCGCCTCCACGCGCGTGACGGCTGCGTCGTCCAGCGACGTGCCGCTCGTTCGCTCGTGGGCCAACGCGCACGCCGAGATCGAGAGCGCGACGAGCGCGACGAGCGCGACGACGAGAGTCCTCAACGCGAACCCTTGGACTTCGACAGCGTGCTCCGTGCCAGCGCCACGAGCGCCATCGCATCGATCGGCTTCACGAGGAACCCGGCCGCGCCGAGCGACTGCAGCAAGCGCCAATCGGGCGCGCCGCCCGTCGCGGTCGCCACGATGATGGGCATGTTCTCGGCCTTCGGCGTGGCGCGAAACGCCGCCGTGAGCTCGATGCCGTTCAGGCCCGGCATGTCGAGATCGATCACCGCGAGCGCGCAAGGTCGCTCGTCGATCGCCGCGAGCGCGGCGTTGCCGTCCGACACCACGACGAGCTCCGCGCCCGGAAATGCGAACGCGAGCGACTCGGCCACGAGCGAGGCGAAGGCCGCGTCGTCGTCCGCGACGAGCAAGCGCAAGCCCGAGCTCGACTGGCTCGCGGTCTCGCGCGCGGCGAGCAGCTCACGCCGGAACGCATCGGCGCTCACCGTTCGGCGCGCGGGATC
>JAYVCF010000234.1:0-9165 GCA_043750095.1 Deltaproteobacteria bacterium | reverse complement strand
GGCACGCACATCGCGAGCACGCCCGACGGCCACGTGCTCGTCGAGGCGAGCGGGCGCGTCGCCAGCGGCGACGGTGCAGCGTGGACCATCTACCCGCTCTCCGGGTGGCCCGAGTACGCACCGCTCGGAGGTCTCGCCGCCGTGGGCAGCGAGGTGCTCGCGGTCGGTCGAGGTCGCGTCGCGCGGCGCGAGGGCGACGCGATGCGCAGCTACGACGCGGGCACCTGGCGTGAGCTCTCGGCCATCGCGGGAACGAGCACGACGGATCTCTGGACCGCGGGCCAGGGCGGAACGCTGATGCACTGGGACGGACATGCGTGGACGCGCATCTCGAGCGGCACCGATCGCTGGCTCGGAGGCCTGCTCGCCGTCGACGCGAGCGATGTGTGGGCATGGGCCGAGTCGTACGGGGCGCCGCTGCTCCTGCACTGGGATGGACACGCCTGGTCGTCGGTCACACCGCCCGCGGGCGCTGGGGTGTTGGACGTGGCCTCGCGTGGCGGACGCGTCTGGGTAGCCACCACCGACGGCGTCTTCGAGCGCGTCGGCGACGCGTGGACGAGCCAGCTCGCGCTGACCGACTTCGGCGACGATCGCCACAGCATCGTGGCGCTCTGCGCGACACGAACCCACCTGGTCGTGGGCGCAGGGCTCGGCGCCGTGCTCACGCGTGCCATCCGATGATGGCGCCTCGCCGCCACTTCGACACCGGTGGCGAGGACTGCAGCTCCAGCGCGGCTCGACGCCGCTGAGCCAGGTAGCCATGCTCGCGCCGGTGAAAGCGTTCACCGAGCAGCCGGCAGCGTTTCCGCCCGCGTGGCCGAAGAGCCTCCAGAAGCAGATCCGCGCGTGTCCCTACTTCACGGTGAACACGCTCAACCGCGACTTCGTCGGGACGCGCGGGTTCTCGGTCGTCTTCCGGCGTGACTCCATCGCGAGAGTGCAGCGCGAGTTTCCGTACTTCGCTCCTTATCTTTCCGTCGCGCTGAGGACGGACTGCAACGCCTTCTACCTGAACCCGCTCGAGCTCGTCGCGGGCTCGAGCGTCGATCCGCACATCGATCGCAGCCTTCGCTCGTACTCGGCGCACATCGATACGCCGGTGATGGTCAGCGTGCTCTACGTCGAAGTGCCCGCATCGATGCGTGGCGGCGAGCTCGTCCTCTCGCGCGGCCGAAAGCACCTCGCGCGCATCAAGGCAGCGACGAACACGCTCGTCACCTTCGACGGCGATCTCACCCACGCCGTCGCGCGGATGGAAGGCCCCGGCGCTCGGCTGAGCCTGGTGTGCGAGCAGTACCGCCTCCTCCATCCCGAGCTCGAGCAGATCCCGGAGTTCGCGATCGAGACACGCGCGCGCCCGTACGCCTGAGCCGCGATCGCACCGCGTCCGACCGGAGCCAACGCGCGGGCGCCAGCCTTCTGCGTCAGCCGGCGCCGAACGTCAGACCGGCGAGAGGACCGTTCGAGAATCGCGGATCACCGAAGCCCGTCACGGGCATGCCGAAGGCCCGACACACGCTGGTCCAGAGGTCGTTGTGCGGCTGATCGCCGGCGTAGTGCACGTGACGGCCCGTGCGGAAGTGCGGCGTGCCGTCGGGGTTCTTCACGTTGCCGGCGAGCACGAACGGGATGTCGGTGAGCGAGTGGCTGTTTCCGCGGCCGAGCTCGTTCACCCAGACCACGAGCGTGTGATCGAGCATCGTCTCGCCATCGCCCTCGGGGATCGATGCGAGCCGATCGAGCAGCGCCGCGAACTTCCGCGCGTAGAGCGTGTTGATCTGGACGAGCTGCTCGATCGCCGTCGCGTTCGAGTCGCCCTCGTGCGAGAGGTCGTGATGGCGCGCCGAGATCCCGGCGAACGAGAAGTCGATGTTGCCGACCGAGTTCTCCCACATGATCGAGCCGACGCGCGTCACGTCGCACGCGAACGCCATCGTCATGATCTCGGTCTGAAGGTCGATGAGGGCCGGCATGTTCGCGTCGTCGCGCGCGTTCGGCGCGCCGGTCACGTCGGGCCGCGCGCACGAAGCGCCGACCGCGCCTGGCGCGACCAGCCGCGTCTCGATGTCGCGCACCATGGCGAGGTGGCGGTCGAGGAGTACGCGATCCTGACCGGTGAGGCGCGTGCGCAGGCGCTGGAAGTCACGCACGTTCTGATCGAGCACGCTCTGCTGCAGCATCAAGCGGTGCCGCGCCTGCGCCGGGTCGAGCGTGGGGTCGCCGAACACCGAATTGAACGCGGCGACCGGATCGTTGATGGGCGGAATGGGCTGCGAGGGGCCGCGGTAGCTCATGCGCGACCACACGTTCTCCGCGTCGGTGACGCGGCACCCGAGCTCGAGTGAGCGCATCCGCAGCGTCACCTGCTCGGAGATGTGGTCGGCGATCGCCTGATCGACGGAGATGCCATTGGCCCAGCTCACGGGCGGGCAGCTGGTGCAGCCGCCCATCACGTCGCCGGGCAGGAGCTCGACGCCGGTGAGCAGGTGACCCATGCCCTTCTGGTGGCCATCTCCGGGACCCGCGGTGGTCGACGACATGTCCACGCCCGACAAGATCAGAAGCCGATCGCGGTGCGCTTCCAGCGGCGCGAGGATGCGGCGCAGCACGAAGTCGGACTCGCCACCGGTAGGCACCCACTCCTCGGCGATCGTGCCGTCGGGCGAGAACACGATCAGCAGCCGCTGCGGGATCGCCGGGGGCTGTGCGGCGGCGTGACCGCCGAACAACGAGGCGTCGTCACCGAGATAGCGCAGGAACGGGAGCGCGACGGCGCCGGCGCCGAGAGAACGAAGAAAGTTGCGCCGCGTGCGTGCGTTTCGATCGAGAGCGCTCATGGCGAGACCTCCATCGGGATCCGTCGGTAGCGAAAGGCTTCGGTGCGCGTGATGCCGATCAACAGCTCGCGGAGATCGCCGTGGCTCTCCCGGAGGACCGACTCGAGCGAAGACGTCGAGCACGTGTCGTCGCGTGTCTCGACGCGGCCCTGTGCGAAGCGGAAGAACTGACGCGCCACGCAGCCCTCGAACACGGTCGAGCCGACCAGCTGCTGAGCGAGATCGGGGGCGCCATCGAAGTTCCCCGTCGCATCGTCACCGGCGACGATCGAGCCGCTCGCGTCGACGGCGTGGCCCTGCTCGGCCGTGCGGTAGCGTCCGAGCGCGTCGTAGTGCTCGAAGCCGTAGCCGATCGGATCGATGAGCGTGTGGCACGCCGCGCAGCGCGGCTGGGTACGGTGCATGTCGAAGCGCTCACGCGTGGTCAGCCCGGGCCTGAGGTCGGGCGGTGTGATGTCGACGTCGGCGGGCGGTGGCTGGAGCACGCCGCAGAGCATGCGCGTGCGAACGAAGATGCCGCGATGGATGGGATCGCTCTGGTTGGCCTTGCCGAAGATCGCCATCAGCGCGGGCTGCGTCAGCAGGCCCGAACGCTCGCTCGCGGGAAGCGTGACGCGCTGAAAGCCCATCCCGGCGGCAGGCCCATGAACGCCGAGCAGCGTCGCGAGATCGTGATCGACGTACGCGAAGTCGGCCGTCATCAGCGTGGTGAGCGACGCATTCCCGGGGCGCATCACCTCGTCGAGGAAGGCGTACATCGATCCGCTCAGCGAGCCACGGAGCGACGTGGACCACTCGGGATAGACCGTCGTGTTCTTGCTCATCGAGTCGAGCGCCGAGAGGTTCAGCCACTGCCGAAAGAGCTCGTGCATGCCGCGCGTCGCGCGCGCGTCGGCGAGCATCACCCTCGCGTGCGCCTCGATGCCTTCCGCATGGTCGAGATCGCCCGCCGCAGCGGCGTCGAGCAGTGCGTCGTCGGGCCCGGAGCGCCAGAGGAAGAAGGCCAGCCGCGAGGCCATCTCGTAGCCAGCGACCGGCACCACGTCTCGGCTCGTCGCGCCCGTGGGCACGGGCTCGGCGTGATAGAGAAAGTTCGGCGAGACGATGATCGCGTTCACGACCAGCTGGATGCCGACGCCGAATCCGTCCATGTCGCGGCCGGCGGCGAAGAGCGCGGCGTACTCGTCGATCTCGGCCGTCGCGAGCGGGCGACGGAACGCGAGCCGACCGAAGTGCGTGATGAAGTCGCGGGCGCAGCGATCGGCGACGGCCCCGGTCGGATTGCCCGAGCGAGTGCATGCCGCGAGGATCGGGTCGAGGGTCCGGAGACTCGCCGTGGCGCGCGTGGCCAGCGCTTCTCCCGTGTCGAGGTACTGGCGCGCGAGGTGATCGGACACCGAGGTGCCGACCTCGAAGCCGATCGTCGAGTCGTCCGCCGCGTAGCTGAGCGCGCCGGTGTTCCCCGGCGTGACGTGCAAGAGATCGGAGAGGCTGTTGTCGAGCTCGACCCGCCCGAGGTGACGCATCGCGACCTCGGGGGGAGCCGGCGTTCGGCAGAGCACCGGGGGCCCGGCGATCTCGTGGACCTCGAGCGTTCCGGTGCACGCCGTGAGCGTGACGCCGACCGTCAGTCCGCCCGCGAGCAAGAGCGCAGCGAGCGCGGCGTGGATGGGTTGCATCGTTGGCTCCGCCCCTCTTCAGCAACGAAGAGGCCACCACAGGATGCGCGTTCCAGTGGCGAAAGTGCGGACGATTGCCACATTTCGCGAGGGCTTCGCACCCCAGCACCGCGACAACGCGGCTCGCTCGGGCCACCAAGTGGAGCCTCCTGGCCTGTGGTCAGTGGTCACCGGCAGATCGGCGCCGAGCTCGAGCACGCGACCGCGCGTCCGAAACGATCGTCGTTGCCGGCGCCCATGGTTCCCGCTATCTCCGCCGTGCCAATGGATGCAGTGGCGGAGGTTCGATGGAGTCGGAGCTCGTTCCGCGTGATGTCGCGGTCATGGAAGAAGGCGCGGAGCTGCTCCGCTTCTCGACGTGCGGAAGCGTCGACGACGGTAAGTCCACGCTGATCGGCCGGCTGCTCTTCGACACGAAGTCGATCTTCGAGGACCAGCTCGCGCACGTGGAAGACGTCTCGCGCCGCCGCGGCGACGAGTACACGAACCTCGCGCTCCTCACCGACGGCCTCCGCGCCGAGCGCGAGCAAGGCATCACGATCGACGTCGCGTACCGCTACTTCGCCACGCCGCGCCGCAAGTTCATCATCGCGGACACGCCGGGGCACATCCAGTACACGCGCAACATGGTGACGGGCGCGAGCACCGCAAACCTCGCCATCGTGCTCGTCGACGCGCGCAAGGGCCTCGTGGAGCAGTCACGACGCCACTCGTTCCTCGCCTCGCTGCTTCGCATTCCGCACCTCGTCTTCGCCGTGAACAAGATGGACCTCGTCGACTGGGACGAGGCCGTGTTCCACCGCATCGAGGCCGAGTTCCGCAACTTCGCGAGCAAGCTCGACGTGCAAGACATCGCGTTCATCCCCATGAGCGCGCTCAAGGGTGACAACGTCGTCGACCGCAGCGTGAACATGCCCTGGTTCAAGGGCAGCCCGCTGCTTCATCACCTCGAGCAGGTCCACATCGCGTCGGACCGCAACCTCATCGACGTGCGCTTCCCGGTTCAGTGGGTGGTTCGTCCGCAGAGCGGCGCGCACCTCGACTACCGCGGCTACGCGGGCGTGGTCTCGGGCGGCATCATGAAGCCGGGCGACGAAGTCATCGCGCTGCCGAGCGGGTTCGGCTCGAAGATCACCAAGATCGAGACGTACGAAGGTCCAGTGGACGAGGCGTTCGGCCCGATGAGCGTCACGATTCATCTCGAGAACGAGATCGACATCTCGCGCGGCGACATGCTCTGCCGTCCGAACAACCAGCCCACCGTCTCGCAAGACCTCGACGCGATGATCTGCTGGATGAGCGAGAAGCCGCTCGAGCTGCGCGGCCGCTACGCGCTCAAGCACACCACACGCTGGGTGCGCGCGATGATCACGAACGTGCAGTACGAGCTCGACGTGAACACGCTGCACCGACGAGAAGGCGTGACGTCGCTCGGCCTGAACGGCATCGGCCGCATCGCCATGCGCACGACGGCGCCGATCTTCTACGACGAGTACCGCCGCAACCGCGCGACGGGCAGCTTCATCCTCGTGGACGAGGTCACGAACAACACGGTCGCTGCGGGGATGTTGCTCTGATTCGCCCGGTCGCGCCGCCTGCGTGCCTAGGGCCGAGCGCGCGCCACGCGACGTCCACGATGCGAGAGCGACTCGGCGGCGGTCGCGAGCTCCGTGGCCAACGTCGTCCCGTGGATCGTCATGCTCAGGCTCGTCCCGTTGTAGACGCCCCAGAGCATCCCGATCACGTGGCCCTGCTGATCGACGACGGGCCCGCCGCTCGATCCGGGCTCCGCTTCCGTGTCGAGCACGATGCAGTTGTTGCCTTCACCGCAGGCCGCGTCCGAGAGCAGCGTCCCGGTCACCACACCGGCCACGACGCCCTCGGTCGTGATGAACGCGAGCCCGCCCGGGTTGCCGCCGAGCACGACGCGCTCCCCGCGCACCAGCGCTGCGTCGGACACCTCGAGCGCCGGCGCGGTCAGTGGCTCCTCGGTCAAGAGCACGGCGAGATCGATCCGATCGGAGACGAAGCGCGCGTGCGCGATCAGCGACGTGCCATCGTAGAGGACCACTCGGATGGGATCCGCACCCTCGGCCACGTGCGCGTTGGTGACGATGACCCGGCGCTCACCGAGCAGCGTGACGAACCCCGAGCCGAACGCGCCGTCGGGCCGCTCGATCCGCACCATCGACTGCACGCAGCGGTCGTGCACCTCGCGCATGTCGAGCGGCATCTCGGACGCGGGCGGCGGGGGCACGGCATCGCCGCGCGACGCCTGCGCCGCGACGGGCGACGCGACGCACGCGAGAACCCCCAGCAGCGCGACGCGGAGAATCATCGTCGACCCGTTGTGACCCGTGCGGAGACCAACCCTTGGGTGCCGAATCGGCGCGCCCTCATGTTAGCGTTCGCGCCCATATGCCGATGCGCGTCGTGTTCCTCTCGCCCGCCTATCCCCCCGAGATGCAGCAGTACACGCGCGGCCTCGCCGAGGTGGGCGCCGAGGTCTACGGGATCGGCGACAGCCACCCCGAGGCACTCCCAGCCGATGTGAAGCGCTACCTCCACGGATACCTCCAGGTGCCGCGGATCATGGACGAAGACGACGTGATCGCGCGCGCCACCGCCTGGCTCCGCGGCAAGTCGATCGACCGCGTGCTCTCGAACTGGGAGCCGCTGGTGATCCTCGCCGCGAAGATCCGCGAGCGCTGGGGGCTGGCGGGCATGAGCGTGGACACGGTGATGGGCTTCCGCGACAAGCAGCTGATGAAGGAGCGTGTGCGTGCGGCGGGGCTGCGCGTGCCGCGATCGCGTCGCGTGCGGACGGTGCAGGACACGCTCGAGGCCGCCGAGGAGATCGGCTACCCGCTGGTCGTGAAGCCGATCTCGGGCGCAGGAAGCGCCGACACGTATCGCTGCGGCTCGCGCGCCGAGCTCGACGTCGCGCTCGCGAAGATGGGCAACATCAGCGAGGCGAGCTGCGAGGAGTACATCGAGGGCGAGGAGTACACATACGACACCGTGTGCATCGACGGCGTGCCCGCCTACGAGAACGTCACGCGCTACCTGCCGAAGCCGCTGGAAGCGCGCAGCCACGAGTGGATCAGCCCGGTGGTCATCTCGGTCCGCGATCTCGCGCAGCCGAAGATCCGCGGCGGCGTGCAGCTGGGCCGGCAGGTGCTGAAGGCGCTGAACATGGGCGACGGCTTCACCCACATGGAGTGGTTCCTCACGCCGAAGGGCGAGGCCGTGTTCGGCGAGATCGGCTGCCGTCCCGGCGGCGCCTGCATCGTCGATCAGATGAACTACACGAACGACATCGATCTGTTCCGCGAGTGGGCGCGTGTCGCTTGCTGGAAGAGCTTCGAGGCGTCCACCGATCGCAAGTACTGCTCGGGGATCATCTTCAAGCGCGCCCGAGGCCGCGGCCGCATCACGCACATCCAGGGGCTCAACGAGTTCGTGCGCAAGTACGGCCGCTTCATCAACGAAGAGAACCTGCTTCGCCCTGGCACGCCGCGCCGCGACTGGAAGCAGACGCTGCTGAGCGACGGCTACATCTTGCTGCGCCACCCGGACTGGGACGCCGCGTACCAGATGTGCATGGAAGCCGCGACCGACATCGTGATGTACGCGGAGTGACGCGATGCGCTTTCTCCCCACCCTCGTCGCGCTGATCGCGGCCGCGTGTGCAGGTGCGATCGCGCTCGGTGACGCCGGCGTGGACGCGCAGCGCGACGTCTCGCATCCCGGCTGGGTCCGCGTGCGCAGCCTCCGCTACGGCGTCTCGCTGGCGCTCCCCGGGATGCCGCGCGTGCTCGACGAGATCGACGACGCCCGCCAGCGTCGTGAGGGCGTGGTCCTGACGCTCACGCTCGATCTCGAGGCACGCCGCAGCTACGAGATCCGCTTGTTCCGCGGCGCGCGCGAGGACGAAGCCGTGCGCGTGCTCGACGCTTGGGGCGAAGAGCTCTTCGCGCGCTCACGCGGCCAGCTCGCCTCCGAAGAGCACATCGACATCGGTGGCCACCCCGGCCTCGACGTACGCTACGAGGCGCTCGGACCACGCCACGACGACCAGCTCTGGGTGATCGTCGCGACCGACGGCCGCAGCGTGGTCGAGGTCGCCGGCCAGAACCTCGAGGTCGCTGACGAAGACCCGCGGCCTGCGCAGATCGAGACCATCATCGAGTCGATCGCCTTCGGGCGATGAAGTCAGGAATGAAGATTTTCCGCTGAGGAAGGCAGGAAAACAGGAACGGACTCTGAGGCCGATCGAGATCGGGCTCGTTCATGCCTTCCTGCATTCCTCAGAGGACCTCTCCTCTGGCTTCCTCACTTCCTCACTGCGCGTGGGGATGGCAGCTGAAGCAAGGAATGAAGATTTTCCGCTGAGGAAGGCAGGAAAGCAGGAACGGACTCTCACGCCGAGCTCGGGCTCGTTCATGCCTTCCTGCATTCCTGAGAGGATCTCTCCGCTGGCTTCCTCACTTCCTCACTGCGCGTGGGGATGGCAGCTGAAGCAGCTGAAGCCGTCCGGGTGCTCGGCGCTGATCACCGGCAGGCCGAGCATCGTGGCCGACTCGGGCAGCACGGTGCCGTTCATGAAGGCATACGCGGGACCCGCTTCCATCTGCGTCCACTGC
>JAYVCF010000233.1:0-4884 GCA_043750095.1 Deltaproteobacteria bacterium | reverse complement strand
TGGCTGCTGCCGGCGCGGACTCGTCACGCGACATGCGAGATCCCGTTGGACGCACCGTTGGGCGCGGCCGACGTGGGGCTCGAGATGGTGCCGACGCTGCTCTGCGTCGGCGCGGGGGCGGGGCTGGCGATGGTGCCGACGCTGCTCTGCGTGGGGGCGGACGCCGGAGCGGTCACCTCCTGGTCGGTCGCGGTCGGCGTCACGACCGCGGGCGAGGTCGCGCGCATGATCGCGCGGTGCTCGTCCAGGGGCGCGACCGCGCTCAGGAAGCGCTGCACCGAGTCGGAATTCGACTCGTCGCAGTGCGCCGCGAGCACGCGAGCATACGTACCGACCGCGCGACCGAAGGTCCCGAGCGCCTCCGACAGTGCCGTCGAGCCCGACCCCGGATGCGGTGCCTCGCCCGTGCCGATCGCGTCGCCCAGTGCGCCCGTGCTTGCCTCGGCGCCCGCGAGGAACTCGGGGCCGATGAGGCCCGCGATCTCCTTCTCGAGCTTCTCGACCTGCACACGCTCGAGCCGTCGGAACCCCTCGGCCCATGCGAGACGCGCGGGCAGCTGAGTGAACGACACGCCGTCCGGGAACAGCGACGTCGAGAGCGCCAACGCCTTCGGGCCCACGTCGCTGACGTGGAGCGAGACCCGCGCCTTGGCGCCGAGCGCCTCGTAGAACGCGGTCCAGTCGTTCATGAACACCGCGAGCACCGGCCGGAGCTTGCCCGGGGAGACTCGGTCCCGGCCCGCTTGGACCAGGCGCACCCCCTCGGCGCAGTGATCGACGAAGGCGAGAGCCGCCTTCTCGTCGGCCTTCAGATCGCGTGGCGCCTCCTTCTTGAGACGCTCCGCGAGCACGACGGCCCCCGGGCCACTGGAACGAACACCGCGCACGTAGTCTTGGAACTGAACATCGATCGTGAACATGCCTACCTTCTCTTTCTTTCTTTTGGGTTTGGGGCCCCGGTCACCTCGACCGCTGCCCTATGAAAGAGAAATCGAACGCAGCCGGCTTCCGTTGCGCGGGACGACGAAAAAAGATCAGAATGTCGTTCCGCGCCGCTCGCAGGCGGCACAGATCGCTCTTCACTGAGGACCCGACGCCGAATTCGGGCACGGATCGCCCATCCGTGACGATCGGGGCGCGGATTTCGGCGTCAGATCGTCGTTCACCGACGGTGCGGGCGGCGATTTCGGCGTCGGGTCGTCGGTGACCGGCGATGCGACGAGGACTTCGGCGCGCAGACGTCAGTCAGTGACGATGCGGACGGCGAACTCGCCTGGCGAACGTCGGCGACTGGCGATCGGAGAGAAGAGGTAGGCGTCGGATCGTCGGTCACTGACGATCGGAACTGCGAGGTCGGCGTCCGGGCGTCGGTGACTGGCGATGGGACCGGCGAGGTCGGTGTCGGGAGCTCGGTGCCGACGTTCGAGACGACGACGACGGCGCCGCGGGGGTCGGTCGCTGGAAATCTGCCGGCGATGGTGGGGCGGCCCGCCGACGACGACATGACGCGCCCGATCCGAGGACCGCACGCCGGAGGCGGTGATCAATCCTGCTCCTCGGTTGGGTTTCGTCACGCGACTCCTTCTCGCGCCGCTGATGGAGAGATGGGGCCGCGCGAGCACGTCGTCAGGATGACAGGTTCGATCGTCGGAGGTGCGGCGACCGACCCCGGTGTCCATCGCCGCCGCGCTCAGCCCGTCTTGCGACGGCGGGTCATCTGCTCGCGCAGCGCTCGGTTCACCGCGGCCCCGGTCTTGAATCGACGCGCGACGTCCGGGTCGAGGACGATCACGTTCGACGCTCGCGCGACGGATGCCGCGTACTTGCCGCGCGTGCCCGTGGAGAAGTCGTACTCGGCTCGGGGCTCGGTCGTTTTACGAGGCTTCATACGTCTCACGCTCGCGGCGCGATGCAACCCTAGCACTGATCACACGAACGACGTCGGCTCGGAACGTATGAACGACGACGACGATCCCAGCCCCAGTCGCGTGGCCGATGAGGATGAATCGGTCTTCGTCGACCGAATGATCGGGGTCGTCGATGGTGATGGAGAGCGGGTCGGAGAATGCCGTCACTGCCTCGGCGAACCCGACGCCGTGCTTGCGGCGGTTCGCGAGGGCCTTGCGCGGATCCCAGTCGAACCTCACGACGGGGGTTCTATCACGCGACCGCTCGAGCTCGCCGCTGCGGTCGGCCGTCACCCGCCCTCACCCCTACCCTCTCCCACGTCCGTGGGAGAGGGAGTTCCGCATCACGGCGGCGCTACAGGCGTGAGCCCCACGCGGAGCTCGAAGCGCGCGCGGTTCCCGCTCCCCGCGTCGCGCACGTACGCGAGGTAGTCACCCGGGTCCACGAGATCGACCACGGCCTGCCGCTGCGTCGCGCCCACGGTGCGATCGAGCACGTGGCATCGGAGGTCGCGCAGCTCGAGATCCAAGTCCGTGCGGTCCGACGCGGTGCCGCTACCGTCCACGATCATCTGCACGTCGAGCATGCCGCGCTCGGCGACGTGCACGCGGAAGGCGCGCACGGCATCGAAGCCGTTCTCCGGACGGGCGATGCCTCCGCTCGGTGCGGGATCGGTGAGCCCGTCGACGAGCCCGTGCGCGCTGCCGCCGACGGCGACGTCCACGGGCCAGATCGAGACGTCGTCGGGCGGGAGTGTGTCGAGCGGCTCACCCGTGCGCGCGAGCATCGCAGTCAGGCCCGCCGCATCAGCGATCCCGCGACGCACCAGGAATCGAAGGAACGAGCTGCTCGATGCGAACGTCCCGCGCTCCGCCGCGTGATCACGCATCGCGCGCAGGACCGCCGCGGGTCCGATCGCGACGCCATCGAGATCGCCGTCGAGAAGGCCTGTCCCGTCACCATCGGAGAGATCCCAGAGGATCCCCGCGACGCTCGTCTCCGATCCGAGACCGCGCGGCGGATCGGGCGACTCGAGGTTCTCGTCTACGCGCGTGGTGCCGCTTCCTTGGATGCCGATCGTGTCGCGATAGAAAGGCAGCCCGAGCACGGCCGTCGCGAACCAGGTCGCCCTGCCCTCTTCCCACGCGAGCCCGGGATCCACGAGCGAGCCGCGCGGGTGCATCCCGCCGATCGACGAGTCGCCGCTGATGCGATCCATCACGAAGTGACCCAGCTCGTGCAGGATGATCGCCTCGTCGTGCTCGTCCGTGTCGGTGCTCGCTTGCTGGCCGGGCTGGCCGCCGAGCAGCTCCAGGCAGAACCGCCCCGAGCCCGCGGGCATCTCGCCGCGGTAGTAGCTCCAGTCGGTGGTGACGCCGCGGCCCCAGTAGACGTAGACGCTGGGCAAGGTCACCGACGTCCAGCGCTGCACCGCCTCGAGCCCGTGCAGAAGCGTGTCCACGATGTGCAGAGCGCCCGCCATCTCGCTGTCGGCATCGCGGATGGCGATCTCGAGGCGCGGCGCGGCCGTGAGCGGCACGCGATAAGTGTGCACCTCGCGGCCACCTTGGTCGTGCGTCGTCTCGATCGAGAGGCCCGCGTGCTCGGCGTGCGCCACGACGTCGATCGCCGTTCCGGTTCCGTCGAGCGCGAACATGCCGTGCTCGTCGGTGTGCGTCGTGGCCATCGTGGCACCCGCTTCGTCGACCAGGCGCAGCTCGACGTAGCGCGCGGGCCTCGTCTCCTCGCTCGCAGTGAGGCCGGTCGCGGTCGGAAGGCGCGCGCCGAAGGTCACGTGACCGGCGACGTGGACGACGCTCGCGCTCGCGGCCGTCTCCGACGCCGGCGTGTTCCCGCCGCACGACACGCACACCACGAGCACGCCCGCGAACCAGGCTCGCTTCACGTCGCCTCGAGCGCGAACGGGAGCAGCGGCTGCGGCATCGACTCGGCGATGCGCAACACCAGCGCCTCGAGGTCCGCGTCCGACCCGAGGAAGTCGTGCTTCTCCGCGGTGACCAGGATCTTCGTGCCGCGGTACGCCTCGAACCAGCCGTCGTAGCGCACGTGCAGATCCTGGAGATAGTCGTCGGGGATGCTCTCCTCGTACTCGCGGCCGCGCCGCGCGATCTGCGTCCGGCAGCTCTCGGGCGTGCGACGCAGGTACACGAGCAGGTCCGGCGTAGGCAGCCCGGCGAGCACCTCGCGCGCGACCAGCCGATACGTCTCCCAGTCACGCGCATCCATCGCGCCGCGACCGTGCAGGTTGGCCGCGAAGATCTCGGCGTCCTCGTAGCAAGTGCGATCGCAGATGGCGCTACGGCGCGCCTCGATCGCCTCCTTCGTCATCGCCACGCGCCCGACGAGGAAGCGCAGCTGCGCGGGCAGCGC
Source organism: Deltaproteobacteria bacterium (assembly GCA_043750095.1). Classification (GTDB taxonomy): domain Bacteria; phylum Myxococcota_A; class Polyangia; order Polyangiales; family Sandaracinaceae; genus JBBSAT01. The sequence goes on along the minus strand of JAYVCF010000233.1, from coordinate 585 downwards.
CCATCGCGGCATGTCGCCGTAGAAGTCGGCCAGGTAGGGGTTGTCGTCGGTGCTCTCGAAGAGCCCCTGGTAGCCGAGGCGCTCGACGAGCCGGCGGGTGAGCGTGGTCTTGCCCGAGCCGATGTTTCCCGCGATCGCCAGGAGCACGCTCATCGCCGCGCGACGTTAACACGAGCGCGTGTGTGGCCTTGTGCCCGCTTTCTTCCGTTGACGCCGTGAACGGACGGTGCCTAGGATCGAAATGGCTGACCATTCGTGGGCGACGATCCCGACATCAAGACGCGCATCACGCCGCTCGAGGACCTCAAGCCTCTGCGCGGCGGCAGCGACTGTATCGTGATCATCTACTCGGGAGACTCGCGCTCGCTGGGCAAGCGCTACGTCCTCGAGCGTGATCTCCTCACGCTCGGGCGCGGCCAAGAGAACGTGGTCGTGCTGGACAGCGACAGCGTCTCGCGGCGCCACTGCCGCATCGAGAAGCGCAATGCGACCTGGTTCGTGGTCGATCTCGACTCGACCAACGGCACCTACGTCAACGACGAGCAGGTGAAGGAGTACATGCTCCGCCGGGGCGACCAGATGAAG
>JAYVCF010000232.1:0-4650 GCA_043750095.1 Deltaproteobacteria bacterium | reverse complement strand
CTTGCCGCGATGAAGGAGACCGCGCTGGTTGAGCGAGCGCGCCACCCCGAGAGCGCCGTGGCTCGCGACGTACAGACGGAACAGTTCGCGGACGATCGGTGCTTCGTCCGGATCGGGCACCAGCCGATGCCGCACGACGCCGGGACGGATCTCGACGGGCTGCGTCGCGTACCCGAACGGCGGACGCGCGCCCGGATAGAAGCCCTGACGAACCGACTCTCGCATCGCGGCGGCCGTTCGCGCGCCGGTGACGTCCGACTCGTACTCGTCGAAGCACTCGAGGATCCCCTCGAGCAGGTGCCCGGACACGTCGTCGCCGATCTCCTGCGACGCGGACAGCACGTGGACGCCAGCCTTGCGCAAACGTCTCTTCACGATGCGCGCTTCAGTCGCGTCGCGGGTGAAGCGCGACGTGTGATGCACGACGATGGTGGCGATGTCGCTGCCTCGGGCGAGAGCGTCTCCGACGAGCGCGCGGTACTGCGGACGGTGCGCGTCACGACCTGACCATCCTGCGTCGACGTACTCACGCGCGATCACCGCTCCGTGACGCGCGGCGAATTCCACGACGGCCGTTCGTTGGGCAGGGATCGACAGCTCGCGATCTGCCTGAGCCTGCGTGCTCACGCGCAGGTAGCTGACCCACGCTATGCGTCCCCTCGATTCATTCGCCATCGTGCGTCTCCACTACTTTCGTCGCGCGATCGCGATCGCGGTCGTCCAACACGCCGAGCGCCACCGCGATCAGGTCTCGCTCCAGACCTCGATGTCGGGGCTCGGCGTCACCGTCCCCGCGACCTCGAGCTCGCGCCGCCGACGGCGACTTTGCTTGTCTTTCTCCATGTCGATCTCCATCCAGACGGTGTGGCCGTTCGGACGACACGGGAGCAAAGCGCGACCGGCCCTTCACGGGCACGGTCAGTCTCGTGCGTGCTGCGGCCATTCGCCGAGAAGAACGTAGCCGCGCTCGCCTGGGCTCATCTCCAGCGCGACCAGATTGCCGGGTCGCGCGACCTTGTTGAGGCCCACGCACGCGACGCCGGCGACCTCTGCGTCAAGGCGCGTGTGATGGTGCCCGAAGAAGCAAACGCGCGGCTTCGTTCGCGCCAGCAGCTCGTCGAGGCCGGCTGCAACGCTTTCGAATCCTTCCCCGCGACGATGCTTCGGAAAGCGAACGCCCTTCGGCGCGTCGTGGGTCATCACGATGTCGAGGTCGGCGCGCGTGCCGAGCCGCTCGATCTCGTCGCGCGTTAGTGGCGCTTCGAATAGCCCGCGAGCGAGCGAGACGGACGCTCGAAGTTCGACGGTCCGTGGCATCCGCCGATGCCACCGACGCGGAGGATCTCATCACGAGCCGTGAGCTCGAAGACGTCGCCGTTGCGGAGGTAGTGGAGACCCGGATGCACCTCGCGGCTGGGCCGAGCGTCGAGCCACTCGAAATCATCGTGGTTCCCCTTGATGAACCCGGTCCGCTTCGGCGCACCGCGCCCTTCGCGGATCCACCTCGGAAAGTCACCAGCCCCGTCGTGGCGACGCGTGGCCTTGTCGACGCGTTCAGCGTCCGGCCAGATGCCGAAGTCGCCAACGTGGAGCACCCAGTCGAACGAAACGCCAAGCGCTCGCTCGAAGTCGAGCGCGTCGGTATAGAGCCGATCGAGCGCGCCGTGAGCGTCTCCTGCTGCGCACACGATCACGAGAATCTCCCGCCGCGCGCGTCAGCGATCGCGCCAGAAACCTGGCGCGCGACGCTCATGCCCCACAGCGAGGATCTCGATTGCATCGGACGTCACACGGTAGAAGACGAGGAACGGGAACGTTCGGAGCAGGAGGCAGTGGGTCGTCGCGTCATACGCGCGGCCACTGAATGGCCAGTTGGCGATCTGGTCGAGCGCAACGTCGATCTCCTGCGCGAAGCGCGCTGCGATCTCGTCATCGGCTTGGGCGCGGTACCACGCGATCGCGGCCTCGGAGTCGGCCATCGCCTCGTCGAGGAGGCGGACGGTTCGCTTGCGCTCGGGCACGACGTTGGTCAGCGCGCTCGCTCGGCCGCGCTTCGCAAGCGCTGCCGCGCGTCGTCGAGCGAGACCCACTTCGCGGTGCCGGCCTCGATCCGCTGGATGCGCTGCGCGAGCTCGGCGTCCCACGCACGTCGCCACTCGCCCTCGGCAGGCGCGTCCGTGGCGTCGACCGAGGCACCGAGGGCACGTGCCACGGCGGTGAGCGCGGCCTTGCGTACGGTCTCGCTCAGCTCACTGAGGTGGACGGTCACGGCGCCCGTGTCGTCGACCGTGACCTCGATTGCGGTTCGTTCCGCCATGCGCAGATCATGTGCGCAGGCGCTGCACTGGAGCAACCCGAAAGCGCGGAAGGCTCGACACTCAACACTCTTCCTTCATCCTTCCAGCACTCGAGCGAGGTAGTTGCCCGCAAACGCTTCCTGCTCGATCCACACGCGCGTCTTGGCGAGCTCGGCAAGGAGCGCGTGGCAGGGCGCCTCTGGTGAGTCCTGCGCGAGCATCGCGTCGAGCAGCGTCGCCTCTCGCGACGAGATCGGCTGCCCGCGATCTGCGAAACGACGATGCGTTGCCACACCCATGCACAGCGGCTCGATCCGCGCGCCCGTCCGCTTGCGCAGGCTCCGTAGGATCAGCACGCCCGAGCGATCGAGGTCACCTGCGAACCGCATCGGGAGTGCGTGCCTCGCGCAGAGCTCGACCAGGCGCACCACGGCCCAGCTCGCCTGGCCGCTCGCGCAGACGGCGATATCGGTGCGCATGCCTCGGTCGATCAGCGCGTCGACGTAGTCGAGGTAGGGCGTGAGGTTCTCGAAGATCGTCACGCGCCGCGCCCTCGGGCGCTCGAGCGTCGCGTCGCGCAGCTGATGCTGGATGAGCCGACTCGACTCGCCGAGCCGCGCGTGCCGCGCGACGTGATCGAAGCGCTCGCTCCCCTTGCGATACACGAGCGGACCGAAGCAGAGCACGCTCGCCGCGACCTCGTCCTTGTAGATCCCACGCGCTTCCAGCGCATCGCGACGCGCCGCTGCGATCGAGACAGGCTCGCCCGCGATCGAGACGAGCGCGCGCGTCTCGGGATCGTGGTCGTAGAGGGCCGCGCCTGCGATGCGGAACAGGTCACTGGCCGGATGGAGCGCCTTGCTGCTCCCGAGGACCCTTGCGGAGAACGTCTGGATCCGGATCGGGTCCGGGTTCGCGAGCGCGGCGTCGATGACCAACACGACAGCGTGGACGAGACGAAGGTCGTCACGAGTCTGGTCGACCAAGGTGCTCGACCCTGCGGCGAGGCTCGCGACCTCGGCGCGCACCCAGCGACGCGATGCGTCTGTCCTCGCGTGAACGAGCGCCTCGGCCAGCGTCTGTTCCAGCACCAGGCGCCGTCCTTGCGCCGCCGCACGGTCGTCGCGCGGCTGACGATCGAGCGCGCGATAGAGACGACGCGCGAGCGGGTCCAACCCCGCGGTGTGTTCCGGTTCCGCCACTGCGCCGGCGGCGGCGGATGGCAGGGCTTCGGTGACGCGCCCGATGTCGATCAGGAGCCCGCGCGAGATCGTCTTGATCGCCGCACCGGACAACGCCTCCCGTAGGACCGCGTCGAGCCCAGGCGCGCTCGGCACCGTGATCGTGCGTGTCCAGCGACCGCGACGCTCGTAGCGATCGAGCATGAAGGCGAGCGCGCTCGTGAGCTGCGGCTCACTCCGGCAGAGGCTGCGAAGAGGGTCTTGCGTCGTGGGTTCCACGAGCGAACGACGATCGATGACGCTCCCGACTGACGCCATGCGTCAGTTCATCGGGGTACCCGTCGTCTAGAGACGCATGACCCAGTCCCTCGAGCTCCGCCCTGCCGTTCGTTATCGCATCGCGATACTGCCTAACGCGTTCGTCCGCGATCGCGACATGTCCGAGTCGGGCGCGCGCCTGCTGGACGCGATCCGATCGAGCATTCTGCGCGCCCTCACCGCGGAACGTGCCGAGGCGTATGTGACGATCCTCGGCGAGATGCTCGCGCTCCGACGAACGGGAGCGCTGGCTCCGACGCTCGACGAGCTGAGGCGGCAGCTCTCGGACACGGCCCTGGACGAGCCCGCGTTCCTGCGGGATCTCCTGCAGCTCGAGGAATGGGGATGCCTCACGCGCGAGCTCGAGCCCCACTCGATCCGCGGCTATCGCGATGCGCGGCGCGAACGATTCCGACATCGCCTGACGGAGGACGCGGTCGCGCTGCTCGAATGGCTCGAGGCGCGTCTCGCACATCGCGCCACACCGCTCCGCGTGGACGCGAACGACCGGCTGCTCGATGTGCTGGATCGCCTTGGTGAGCTCGTAGGCCTCGCGGACGCACCATGCGTCGATGGCGGACGGCGGGCCCAACATCTCGTTCGATCGGTCGACGCCGAGCGCGACACGATCGCGCGTGGTCTGGTCGGCCTCCACGCCGAGATGCGGCGCTTCGCAGGGCGGACCTTCGAGCCATTCGGGCTCGAGCGTGTCGTCTCGGGCCTCGAGGCGTACGTGGCCGGATTCCTGCGAAACGTCGCCGAGCGGCGCCGAGAGCTGGGTGACACGATTGCGCGACTGTCGTCGACGGAGACGTACGCGCGTCTGAGGGCGCTCGGCTCCGCCGGCGGAGCGG
>JAYVCF010000231.1:0-15086 GCA_043750095.1 Deltaproteobacteria bacterium | reverse complement strand
CCGGCTCCCGCTCGCGCGATCACCGCCCCGAGCGACGACCCACACGAGGTGCTCCGATGACCGTGCAGATTCAGAAGCCCGCGCCCGACTTCATCGCAGAGGCCGTGACAGGTCTCGAGTTCTCAGAGGTGAAGCTCTCCGCCCTCCGCGGCAAGTACGTCGTGTTGTTCTTCTACCCGCTCGACTTCACCTTCGTGTGTCCGACCGAGATCATCGCGTTCGACCAGAAGTACGAGGAGTTCAAGAAGCGCGGCGCCGAGGTCATCGGCGTGTCCGTCGACAGCAAGTTCTCCCACCTCGCATGGCAGAAGACGCCGCGCGACAAGGGCGGCCTCGGCGGTGTTCGCTACCCGCTGGTCTCCGACATCACCAAGAAGATCGGCAACGCGTACGGCGTGATCCTTCCGGACGGCGACGACGAGGGCCTGGCACTTCGAGGCACGTTCGTGATCGACAAGAAGGGCAACGTCCGCCACGCCACGCTCAACGACCTCCCGCTCGGCCGCAACATCGACGAGTACCTGCGCCTCATCGACGCCATCGAGTTCAACGAGAAGCACGGCGAGGTCTGCCCGGCGAACTGGCAGCCCGGCCAGGACACGATGAAGGCCGACCCGTCGGGGTCGCAGGAGTACTTCAAGAAGCACGGCTGAAGAGCCGGACCTCGACCAGAGTCGTCCGCGAGGCGGACGCGACTCCCGTCGAGATCGTGAACGAGGAGCCAAGGGTCGGTTGGCTCGCGGGCTCGAACGGGCTCGCATCCAGGCATCGGGCTCCGTGATAGGCTGCCCGCTCTCTCGAGAGGTGTTCAGGCGTGGCCAAGGACAAGGAAAAGAAGCACCCATCCGACGACGACGAGCTCGACCTCGCGTCGCTCTCGGCGTTGGTTCGCCCGTCGGACGCCCCCGCGATGGCCGATAGCGACGACAACGACTCGAAGCTCGATCTTCGGTCGCTCGTCTCGGCCCCGCCGCCTGCGCCCGTCAATCCCGAGCCGGTCAAGGCAGCCCCCGTCGCGGCTGCCGTTGCGGAGCCGAAGCCTGCGAGCGATGTAGGCAAGGGCGCCAAGAAGGCGTCCACCGGTGCGAAGAAGGAAGACAAAGCGGCCGCTGCTGTGGTCGCGACGCCGGTCGCCGCGCCCGCGGGTGGCGGAGGCGGAATGGGCGTCGGGGTCGGGCTCACGTTCGGGCTCGCGATCGCAGCCGTCGCCTGGTTCGTCATGAACGGGTCATCGACGACCACGGCCGGCTCCGAGCCGCCCGCGAGCGTCGCGCTCGCAGACCACGCGCCTGCCGACCATCCATCGGGACGCGCCGACACGCTCCACGAGGCGCCCTCCGCCGTCGAGCAAGCCGATCGAGAGTCGGAGCCGGCGGCCTTGGTTGCGCCTGCGCCGACGGGCGACGCCATCGAAGAGGGCGCTGACGACGGGGCGTCCGCGGACGCCGTCGAGTCGGACGACGACGGCGAGGTCGAGGCCGACGATGCCGCCGAGTCGGCAGCCGCCGAGTCGGAGACGCGTCACGCATCATCCCGAAGGCGTCGTTCGGGGCGCACCGCCGCTCCGCCCGCGACCACGACCACGACCACGACCACGACCACGACGGTGGCCGCAGCGCCGACGCCGCCCCCCGCGACCACGGCCCGTCGCGGTGGCGGTCTCGACTCCGTGCTCGATCAGGCGCTCGGAACCTCGCGCACGCCTCCGCCGACGAGCGCCGCGCGCACTGCGACCGCGCGCACGGCACCCGCCGGCGACTTGCCTGATCAGCCGAGCCAGGCGGACGTCCGCCGCGTGCTCGCCAGCGTGATGCCGCAGATTCGCGGCTGCGCGGGGGCGCAGGTCGGCCTCGCGGTCGCGACGCTCATGGTTCGCAGCGACGGAACCGTGGCCAGCGCGGCCGTCGCGGGCAGTCCCTTCGGCGGGACGCCGCAGGGCTCGTGCATGGAGGGCGCACTTCGCGGCGCGCACTTCCCAGCCTTTCGGCAGACGACGTTCCGCGTGCAGTACCCGATGTCGATCCGCCCGGCGACCTAGTTTTTCGACGCGAGATGGACCCAGGCGCCGCGCTTCGTGAGGAGCGCGGCGATTCTTTTTTGATCCACTAGGACTCGCGGATCGATCGCCGCCGGGTCCAGCGATGCCCCAAGATACAGTGGTGGTCACACACTGAGCCCCACCACATCTCGACAGAAAGCGTTGCAAGGGCGATCGCCGCGAAGTACAAGTGGTCGCTCGTTTCGCGCGGCGACTCGGCACCTCGGCGCGCACGAATCGCCCTGTTTCGGCGGGACGCGGTGTTGGTCGGATCAGGTGTTGGTCGGATCAGGGTGTTGGTCGGATCAGATGGGGAAGCTCGAGACGCGATGAAGATCACGAAGGTCGAGATCTGCGGCTTCAAGTCGTTCGTGGACAAGACGGTCGTCCACATCGACCACGACGTGACGGCGATCGTCGGACCCAACGGCTGCGGCAAGTCGAACATCGTCGACGCCATCCGCTGGACGATGGGCGAGCAGTCCGCGCGCAACCTGCGCGGCAAGTCGATGGACGACGTCATCTTCAACGGTAGCGAGGGCCGCGGCCCGCACGGCTTCGCCGAAGTCACGCTCACGTTCGACAACAGCGACGGCCTCGCGCCGCTCGAGACTCTGTCGCTGCTCGGCCTGGCCGATTACGCCGAGATCGCCGTCACGCGCCGTCTCGATCGTCACGGCAACAGCGACTACTACATCAACAAGACGCCCGTCCGCTTGATGGACGTCACCAACCTCTTCCTCGGCACCGGCGTCGGGACCAAGGCCTACTCGATCATCGAGCAGGGGCGCATCGGCTACATCGTCTCGGCCAAGCCCGAAGACCGTCGCCACTTGATCGAAGAGGCGGCCGGCATCACCAAGTTCAAGGCGCGCAAGAAGGCCGCCGAGCGGAAGATGGAGGGCACGCGCGCGAACCTCTTGCGCATCGGCGACATCGTGGCCGAGATCGACAAGAGCCTCGCCTCGCTCCGTCGTCAGGCGCAGAAGGCCGAGCGATACAAGGCGTACCGCGCCGAGATCCGTGACCTCGACCTGCACGTCGCCTCGCACCGCTTCCTCGAGCTGACGGTCACGCGCCGCGTGATCGACGAGGAGCTCGCGATCGGGAGCGGAACGCTCGACGGGCGTCGTCTGGCCTTGCGCGTCCGCGAGGCCGAGCTCGAGACCGAGCGCCTTGCCGCGCGCCACGCGGAGACGGACGTCGAGCGCGCGCAGCACGACGCGCATGCGCTCGACACCGAGGTCAAGACCCTCGAGGGCAAGATCGCGCAGTCGCAGGAGCGACTGGCCGGGCTTCGCGAGAGCGAGCGCCTCAGCGAGCGCGAGATCATGGCGCTGGCCGAGCGGCGTGGTGCGCTCTCTGCCGAGCGCGACGTACTTCTGTCCACGCTCGCCGAGCTCGAGGCGGTGGAGAAGAGCGAGCAAGCCGAGCTCGAGCGCGAGATGGCGCTGCTCGAGGAGCGCAAGGCCGCCGCGGCCGAGGCCGAAGGCACCGTTCAGCAAGCGCGCGCGCGACTCTCCGACGCCGAGCAGCGCATCGCCCGGGCAGACGCAGTGCTCAAGGGTTTCGAGCGACGCCGCGAGGACGCGCGCACCCGCCTCGACAAGATGCGCCTCGAGCGCGAGAGCCTCGATCGTCAGGCGATCGAGCTCGACGAGCAGCAGCGCGAGCTCGAGGTTCGTCTCGAAGGACTGCGCGGCGGCAAAGAGACGACGGCCGAGCGCAAGCGCGAGCTCGAGGACGAGCTCCGCGACCTCCGTGTGCAGATCACGGAGAGCGACCGCACGGTGGATCGCGTCCGCGGTGAGCTGGCCGAGAAGCGCTCGCGCCTCCGCTCGCTCGAAGAGATCCAGCGGCGCTTCGAGGGCGTGGGCGCCGGCGTTCGATCGATCATGACCAAGCTCGGCGCGACCGATGAGGAGCGCGCGCGGAAGGGCGTGCTCGGGCTCGTCGCGGATCGGATCGAGTGTCCGGAGCCGCTCACCAACGCGCTCGCGGGAGCGCTCGGCGATCGCCTACAGCACGTGGTCGTGCGCGACCTCGACGTGGGCATGGAAGTGCTCTCGTTCCTCGAGTCGGGCGATCGCGGCCGTGCGACGGTGGTGCCCGAGCGTCCGCGGCGCGTGGTCTCGCCGCTGCCCTCGCTCGAGGGCGAAGAAGGCGTGATCGGCTGGATGGCCGATCTCGTGACCGCCTCCGACGACGAGCAGGGTGCATCGAGCGAGTGGCTCGTGCGTCACCTGCTCTCCGACGTCCTGGTGGTGCGTGACCTCGCGGTCGCGCGGCGTCTCTTCGATCGTGGTGTGGCAGCGACGCTGGTGACCGAGCGCGGCGAGGTTCTCGGCCACGGCGGGACGCTCACGGGCGGCCGAGGCGAGCAGGCCTCGGCGCACATGATCTCGGTCAAGCGCGAGGTGCGCGACCTGCATCACGTGGTCGGTCGCCTCGACGCGGAGATGAGCGCGGCGGTCACACGCCACGGCGAGCTTCGGACGGGGATCTCCACGCGTCAGGCCGCGCTCGATTCGGCGCGCACCGAGGCGCACGACGCCGAGATCGCCATCGTGAAGGCCGACAAGGATCACAAGCGCGCCATCGACGACCTCGCGCGCGCGCGCGAGCGGGCGCAGAAGCTCGCCGCCGAGATCGGCGAGATCGAGCACGCGCTGACCGAAGCGGCCGGCGAAGAGATGGAGTCCGAGAACGAGATCGAGAACGCGACGCGCGCGCAGGGCGAGGCGAAGACCGCCCTCGATCTCGCGAGCGACGTGTTCACCGAGCGCAAGGTGCTCGTGGACGCACAGAACGCGCGCGTCACCGAGGTCCGCGTGCGCGCGGCCGAAGCGCGGCAGCGCGCGGAGGGCGACCGGCAGGCGCTCGATCGTCTCGACCGTTCGATCGCCGAGCTCGGGGAGCGCGAGCAGCGCCTCCGAGGGGATCTCGAGCGGGGCGCGCGTCAGCAGGGCGAGACCATCGGCATGCTGGTGGCGCATCGCGAGTCGCTCGCGGCGGGCGTGCAGGGCGCGATGCGTGCGCACGACGCGCTCTCGGCGGCCCGCGACGTGTACGAGGCCGCGCGCGCGCTCCTCGGCGAGCGTGAGGGCGACCTCCGTGGCCTGCGCCACGAGATCGATGCCGGCCAGCGCCGCGTCGCGGACCTGACGGTGGAGCTACGCGAGCTCGACCTCGAGCGGACGCACCTCTTGCAGAGCACCGAAGAGCGCCATCGCGTCGACGTCAGGAAGGTGCTCGGCGACTTCCACATGCGCGACCTGCCCGACGAGGCGACGCGCGAGCGCATCGAGGAGCTCATGCGGCTCGTCGAGCGCATGGGCGAGATCAACCTCACCGCGATCGAAGAGCACGCGGAGCAGGAGAAGCGCCACTCGTACCTCACGGGGCAGCAGAAGGACCTCGAGGACGCGCTCACGCAGCTCGATCGCGCCATCAAGCAGATGAACCGCGAGAGCAAGCGCATGTTCAAGGAGACGTTCGAGGACGTGAACGCGCGCTTCAAGCAGGTGTTCCCGCGCCTCTTCGGCGGCGGTCGGGCCGAGCTGCTCCTGACGAACCCGGAAGACCTGCTCGAGACGGGCGTCGAGATCGTGGCGCAGCCGCCTGGCAAGAAGCTGGGCGCGATCGAGCTCATGAGCGGCGGCGAAAAAGCGCTCACCGCCGTCTCCCTCATCTTCGCGATGTTCCAGCACCGGCCGAGCCCGTTCTGCCTCCTCGACGAGGTCGATGCGCCGCTCGACGAGGCCAACGTGGGTCGCTTCTGCGAGGCCATTCGCTCGATGACGAAGCACTCGCAGTTCATCGTGATCACGCACAGCAAGCGCACGATGCTGATGGCCGACGTGCTCTACGGCGTGACCATGGAGACGCCTGGCGTCAGCAAGCTCGTCTCGGTCGAGCTGCAGAAGGCTCAGCCCAAGCAGCAACGCGCACCGGTTGCGGCTCCCGCGGTCGCCTGATCCCGACAGGAGTGCCGGCTCGCCGGCCGACACAATGGCGTCGCGTCCGCTCCGCGGACGACTCCGGTCGTGATCGATCGCGTCCTTACGGGTGGAAGCTCTCGCGGTTGACGGCGCCCGCGACGACCTCGTCCACGGTGTAGCGCAGCGGGATAGCCTGGTTGCCGAGCCAGAGCGGCGCCTGATCGGCGAAGTGCGGCGACACCGTGCGCCCCGACTGGCCGCCGGGAAGGATGTTCTGACCTTCGACCACGCCCGCGTGCAGGCGCACGACCATGCGCATGTTCGGGCCGTAGCGGTACGTGTAGTCGGTGCCCACGGTGAAGCTCGGGTTCGCGGCGTCCACGTTGTCGAAGTCGCCCGGTCGCGGGAACCAGGTGAGCGATGCGCGCGGGTCGGTCATCGCCAGCATCGGTGCGAGGTGGATGCGGTGCGTGTCGATCACGAACGCGCTGGCGAGCAGGCTCACGCCGGGCACGTTGCCCGCGTAGAGCGTGAGGATCGACTCGAAGCGAACCTGATGGCGCAGGCCGTAGACCCAGGCGCTCTGAGTCGTGGTGCCGAAGCCGCCGGTGCCGTCCATCGCGAGCGGTGTGGCGAGCGCGTGCAGCGCATCGGCGAGCGCGCCCACCAACGCCTCGTCGCTGCGCTCGACGGCGGCCGTGCCGCGCACGTCGAAGAAGATCGATTCCTGGGTGGCTGGGTTGAACGAGGCGAGCGACTCGGTGTTGCCCGCGCCGCGTCCGTCGAACACGCGCCGCAGCGAGTCGAGGTACTGCGTGCGCGGATCGAAGTCGAAGGCCTCCGCGATGTGCTCGTCGCCGAAGATGCGGTGGAGCAGCTGGCGGAACCACTCGACGTGGATCATCGCGGCCGTCGCGTCCGTCGCGTGGGTCGCGCCCATCGGGTCGTACACGGTCTCGACGCCCGAGTACGCGATCGCACCCGCCAGGAGCCAGGCGTCGAGGCGGCCGCTCGCTTCGTCGAGGCCTGTTCGGTCGGCGGTGTAGAGCGCGACGAGGCGCATCTCGTCGGCGCTCAGCGTCCCGCCGCCGTCCGCCAGGGATCGCGCGCGCGTGATCGCATCGTGCAGTAGCGGCAGATACTCCTGGCCTGTCGCCGAGTGGTGATCAGCCTGCACCGAGGCCATCGCATCGACGCTCGCGCCGTGGGTCGCTACCAGCGAGGCCAGCCGCGTGTGAATGGTGTCGGCGCGATAGCCCGCCGCGTACTGCGTTCCGAGATAGTACCGGTCGTTGTCGAGATCACCGTCGAGCGTGGTCCCCGCGAGGTCGTTGTTGGCCGTGAGCACGAACCCGCGATCCGGATCCTGCGAGCGGGGCCACATCGCGTAGGGAACGATGCAGCGAGAGGGATCGGCGCCCATCGTCTCGTCGGGCATGCCGGACGCATCGAGCGGGACGGTGAAGCCACCGAACCGCGTTCCGTCGATCACGCGGCGTGGGTTGCCGCCCGGCGCCCAGGTCGTGGTGCTGCCCGCCGGCCGCCGGTTTTCGCGGCAGGGCGTCGCGTTGTACCCGGTGTACATGACGCTGCCCGTGTCGTCGGCGAAGAGGAAGTTCTGCGTGTAGCCGACGTTGCGTCGCGTCGCCTCGCCCATGTCCTCCACCGTGGCCGCAGTTCCGAACCCGTCGATCATCAGGAGCACGTTGGACACGTCGTACGCGAGGTAGTCGAGCGAGAGGCCGCTCACGACTCCGTCGTGATCGGTGTCGCTCGGGATGACCTGGACGCCGCCGATCCAGAGGATCGACTCGCCGGGTCCGGGAACCTCGCCCGTCGTCGGGGTGCGGCCCTCGACCCCGATGAGATGGCGCCCATCGAACGTGGTGAAGCGCGTGTGCACCTCCGTGTGGCCGACCGACATCAGCGCGGGCGCGTTCGCGATCACGTAGCTCTCGTCGGTGCGCAGCAGCGCGTGCTGCGCGCCCTGGAACATCGCGCTCGCAGGCACGCCGCTCGAATCCAGCGTGAGCACCTCGCGGAACCAGTCGGCCGCGTCCGCGTTGAGATAGGTCTGGCTCCAGATCACGTGACCGTTGGTGCCGGGCCCGAGCTGCACGATCCCCGGGATGCCCATGCCGATCTGATGACGGCCGGTCGTCGCGTCGCCGAACACCGTCGTGTCGAGACCGAGCTGATAGAAGATCAGCGTGGGCACGGACAGCGCGAGGTGGCCGTCGGCCGCGAACACGCTCGACCCATCGCTCGTGCCGACCGACGACACGGCCCAGGCGTTCGATCCAAAATCCGCCCCGCGCTCCGGGTGAATCCCGTATCGCTCGATCGCGTCGAGAGCGCGCGCGAGCATGGTGCGAGGCAGGCCGTCCACCGGCGGCGAGAGCAGCGGGCGATGGATGGGTGTCGCCCTCGACATCAGCGTTCCGCGCTCGAGGCCGTAGCAGGGCGGGCTCGCGCACTCCACGCTCGTCGTGCGTCGCGCGGGGTCTGCGCGCGTGAGCACGTCGATGAGCGCACCGTCGCGTCGCAGCGTCTCGAAGGGATCGCCCGCGAACTGTGTCCGCACGATGTCTTCGGCTTGGCTCGCCAGGACGTCGTTCTGATCGAACCCCGTCTGGAAGATGATCGTGGCCGCGACGCCGCACATGCCGTTGCGATCCATGAGCGGCATCGCATCGGCGACCGTGTGCGCCTGCAAGATCCCGCGGAAGGTCAGGAACTCGTCGGGTGGGCGCTCGGCGCCGCTGCGCACCGCCATCACGTAGGCATTCACGCCATCGATGTACGCGTCCATCCGCATCAGCTGATCGGGCGTGAGCGACCCGCAGATGCGATCGGAGACCTCGCGCAGGCCCTGGCTTCGCGTGGTCACGTCGGACGAGAGGCCGCCCTGACCGACGAGCGACGCGACCTCGCCGCGCCCGTTGAGGCGATAGAGCGTCATCTGAAAGAAGCGATCCCGCGCCGCGAGGTAGCCCTGCACCGTGCTCAAGTCGTGATCGTTGGCGGCGTAGACGTGCGGCACGCCGAGCTCGGTGTAGATGACCTCGACGCGAGACGAGAGCGTGGGCAGGAGCACCGACCCCATCGGGGGGACGCCCAGGATCCTTCCTCGATCGCCAGGCGGGAGCGGAGCGTCCATCCCGGTGTCGATCATCGCGTCGGTGGATGCGTCCGCGTCGGGCGGCGGCGTGCTGCAGCTACAAGCGGCGAGCGTGAGGAGGGCGCTCGCGATCACGACACGGCGAAACGACATGGCCGCGATCGTACGCGAAAATGGGTGTGTGCTTGACGAGGATCGAAATCGGGCTATTGCGAGAGCCTGAGAGAGGAGGACTGCCGATGAACACGCAAAGCCTGGTCACCGCCGCCATTACCACGATGGTTGCCGCCACCCCGATGCGTCTGCCGCAGTTCTCCTGTCCCGATCTCAAGCGTCGTCACTGACACGCTCCCCGGATCGAGACGTCTAGGAAGCTGCGGCGGCGACAGGCATCGCCCTCGATGCGCTTTGGCCCCTCGCGTTCGCGAGCCGCGGCTGCGAGCGACTCCCCGTTCTCTCTCGTTCGCCCCATGACTTCAGTCGCGCCGTAACAAGACGGCGAGGTTCCCCATGATCTCCCAGGAACGTTCCTTGGCTTGGTCGGAGAGGCCCTTGCGCGAGCTACTCAGGCTCGGCTGGCCGATCACGGTCTCGTTTCTCTCGTTCGGCGTGATGACGCTCGTGGACACGCTCTTCGTCTCCACGATCGGCACCTCTGCGCTCGCAGGCGTCGGCCTCGCGGGCACCGCCACGTTCGTCCTCTACTGCTTCTCGTTCGGCCTCCTGCGCGGCACCAAGGTGCTCGTCTCGCAGGCGATCGGCGCGGAGCGCAGGGACGAGCTCGGCGCACACCTCGGCGCGGCACTCGGCGTCGCGCTGGTGATGGGCGTCGTCACCGCGATCGTGGGTCACTTCGTCGCCCACTTGCTCCCGTACCTCGGTGCGAGCGAGCAGGCGGGACGCGAGGCACAGGCCTATCTCGGGATCCGCACGCTCGGTGCGCCCATCGTTCTCTCGTTCGTGGCGCTCCGCGAGTACCGCTACGGCGAGAGCGACATGCGCTCCCCGATGATCGCCGGTGTGCTCGGAAACATCGCGAACATCGCGCTCAACGGCTGGCTCGTGCTCGTCCTTCACTGGGGCGTGCGCGGCAGCGCGATCGCGACCTTGCTCGGTCACTCGATCGAGCTCGTCGTGGTGGCGCTCGCACAGTCACGGCATGGCTTTCCCATCGGCGCGGCGCGCCTGAGGCACGTTGCGGCTCTCTGGAAGATCGGCGCGCCGACCGGCGTGCAGTTCCTCCTGGAGATGGGCAGCTTCGCGCTGCTCACGGCGATCGTGTCGTCGATGGGCGAGACGCAGATGGCGGCGCATCAGATCGCGCTCCAGGTGATCCACTTCTCGTTCCTGCCCACGGTCGCCATCGCGGAAGCGGCGTCGGTCCTGGCGGGGCAAGCGGTGGGTGCGAATCGCGACGACCTGGTCATGCGCGTGGCGAAGGCGGGCTTGCTGGCCGTCACTCTCTATACGGGCCTCTGGACGCTGCTGTTGGCGTTCGCGGGACCGCTGCTCGTGAGCGGCTTCGATGCAGAGCCCGAGGTCGCGAGCGCTGCGCTCCTGCTCTTGTACGTCGCCTCGACGTTCCAGCTCGCGGACGGCGCGGCCACCATCGCGCGCGGCGTGCTGCGTGGCACAGGGGACGTTCGCGTGCCCGCGCGTCTCGGCGTGATCTGCGCGTGGGTGTGCACGCCTCCCTCGGCGTACGTGCTCGGCCGCGTGATGGGGCTCGGCGCGCTCGGTGGCTGGATCGGCCTCTCGGTCGAGATCATCGTGCTCGCTGCGCTCTGCTGGTGGCGCCTCGTGCGCGGCGACTGGCGCACGTTCGCGGCGCGATCTCGGTCCGAGCTCCGAACGGCGGACGCGGAAGCGCTCGAAGGCGTGGCCGCAGACGTGTCGGCGGGATAGTCGCGACTCTCGACGGCGACGCGGTGTTCGGCAACGCGCCAGACACTGCGTCGCTGGCCGAGGGCGTGGTATCTTCCGGCCCATGGGGAGGCTTCTTTTCTCTCTTGCTTGCTCGATGATCGCCGGCTCGCTCGCGGGCTGCGTCGCCTACGACCCGGCGCTCGTGCGCCACGGCGAAGCGGGGACGGATGCCAACAACGGCATGTGCTCGCCGCGTCACGCGCCGATTCGACCGCTGGGCGACGACACCTCGATGCCCGGCGAGGTCTCGTTCGGTCTGCGCGACGTGGTGCTGAACCAGACCGCCGCGCTCGCTCGCATGACGGGCTACGACCTCGACGATCGCTGCACGGACGACACGAACCACGCGTCGGAGTGCACTCCGGGCGTGGCGGGCGCGCCCATCCCCACCGATGGCATCGAGGGGATCGACAACCAGTTCGGCGCGGCGCTCTATCCGCTCGTCGCTGCGGCGGTCGGAGATCTCGAGGGGCGCGCACGCGCGGCGCAGCTGGCGGGCAACGGCCTACCGATCCTGCGCATGCGTGGATGGAACGGCACGATGAACGACCCGGTGATCGACGTCACGATCACCTCGGCGGTGTTCAGCACCACGGGCACCGGTCAGGCGATGCCGCCCGCCGTCACGATCTCGGGTGCGGGGCCGATGCAGCAGTTTCTCTCCGACGGCAGCGTGGTACCGGCGCCTGCGTGGGACGGCCAGGACTGGGCGTGGGTTCGGAACGACTCGTTCCTCGCGGGCGATCTCGAGATGCCGCTGGTCCGCGATCAGCAGGCGTACATCGCCGACGGTCTCGTCGTCGCGCACCTGCCCGCGCGCGTGGACATCATCTTTCCGACCGCCACCGTCGGCGTGCTCGTGCGGCTGACCGACGCCGTCGCGACGGGTCGTGTGTCCGCCGACGGCAACATGCTCACGGACGTGATCGTCGCGGGTCGCTGGGCGACGACGGATCTCCTGTCCACCGCGGAGAACATCGGGCTCTGTCGCGGCACGGGCGAGTACACGGTGCTCATGAACACGCTGCTCCGCGACGCGGACGTCCGCTCGACGCCACCCATGCCGGGTGATCCCGTGCTCGCGTGCGACGCGCTCAGCATCGGTGTCCGCTTCACCGGCTTCCGCATGCGGATCGCGGGCAGCACGGCCGGTCTCGCGATCACCGATCAGTGCACCAGCGAGGCGGGCATGCGCGACGCGTCGACCGCGATGGACGCCGGCATCGACGCCGGGGCCGGAGGGGACGCGGGGCACGACGCCGGGCTCGACGCAGCGATGAGCATCGACGCGGCGACGAGCATCGACGCGGCGAGCGCCGACACCAACAGCGACACCAGCGGCTGAGAAGCTTTACGGAGCCGAGCTCTCGAGCGCGACGTCCGGCAGCACGGGCAGATGAAGGTCTTCGCCGCGCGGGTACGCCCACAAGATGGTGTTCCATCCGATCGAGCCGCGGTGGATCAGCAGGTGCTGCGCAGGGTCGATGTGGCCGGGCGGGTTCATGAAGTCGTCGTCCGTCACGAAGCCCTCGTAGATGTAGTCGGCGAGCTCGCCCGCGTAGAGGACGCCGTCGCGCGGCTTGTAGTCGGCCTCGCCCAGAACGCCGCGACGCAGGTACCACGACACGTAGCCGCCTGCGCGGCGCGGCTCGGCCGTGTCGCTGAGCACGTCCTCGTCGGACGAGAAGATCCCCATGCGGCCTGGACGCGTCATGAAGTCTTCGGCGAACCCTCCGGCGTGGCACGAGTCGAGCGCGAGGATGGTGGTGTTCGCGCGGATCGCGTCGAGCTCGTGCGCGACCTCGGTGTCGGTCACCTGACCGTCGATCATCACGACCGTCTCGTCGAGGCCGTCGAGCTCGCGCGGATCGCCGCCAGGAGGCACGGGCTGGATGTTGCCGTGCCCCGAGTAGAAGATGACCACGACGTCGTCGGGCTGCGCGCGCGCGGCGAGCGAGCGAAGACCCTCGAGGAACGCCGCCTGCGTGGCCTGCGCGTCGATGAGCACCGTCTGCTCGTCCACGCGCTGGAGGTGCGCCGCGCGCATGGCCTGGCCCATGAACGTCGCGTCGTCGGCGCAGCCGTAGAGGCGCGAGTGCGTCGTGTACTCGGTGATGCCGACGTAGAGCCCGAGGATGCGGCCGCGGCCCTCGGGACCCGCGAAGCCCGCGCTCGGGACGGTCTCGGCCCCGTGAATGATCACCGGTGGGCGCACCGAGGTCGCGACCGCGAAGTTGCCGGCCGAGCCGCCGCCGTAGGCCGACACGATCAGCTGGTACGTGCCCGTCTCGGGGAGGGCGACGAACACGGTGCTGTCGAGCGCGCGGTCGGTGCCCTCGGGGCCGAGGTCGTTCGCGTCGTCGTTGATCCAGCTCTCGCCGTGCGGCCCGATCACCTGCGCGATGGTGTCGAAGTCGCGCGAGGTCACGCGCACGCGAACGATCGCGCCGCCCTGGCCTTCGAAGTGGAGGAACGAGTGTCCCGGGAACATCGCGTCCGAGACGGCGCCGAGCGTGCCCGTCGTGTGGCCCTCGAGCGCGAGCGCCTCTCCAGGGAACGCCGACATGGCCCCGACGTCGATGATGTACGCGCCGAGCTGGTTCGCGACCGCAGCGGTGACGGACACACGATAGGTCGCGGTCACCGGCGCCGCGAACTGAAGCATGGAGTCGAGCGTGTTCGGCACCGCATCGTCGTTCTCGATCGAGAAGCCATCCGGCCCGGTCACGCGCAGCCAGGGATCGATCGCGCCCGCGGGCACGTGGATCCGCACGAGCTGTCCCTCGTCGAGGTCGAGATCGTAGTCGTCCACGTGGTGCGCGCCGTCCTCGATGCGGTCGCTCTCCGTGAGCTCGCCCTGCGCGCTCGTGCCGATCGCGAGCCGCGAGGGCGCGGGCCCGTCACCGTTGGCCGTGGGCGTGGTGGTTCCCGTGGTCTGGGTTCCGCCGCAGGCGAGAAGAAGAAGCGTGGCGAGGAAGAGCGAGGTGCGCGTCATCGCGCGCGACGGTAGCACGATGCGCTTCCTCGGCCGCGGCTCGAGGTCGAGGTCGAGGTCGAGGTCGAGGTCGAGGTCGAGGTCGAGGTCGAGGTACCATCCGCCTCATGTTCGAGCTCGGCCCCCACGTTCCCGTCACCTGCACCGCCGACAACGCGCGCACCGTCGGCGACATGTTCTTCCTGCGACGCGCCCGCAGCGCCTCGCGCAACGCCCTCTACCATCGCCCCGGCGACACCTGGATCGCGATCACGTGGGACGAGTTCTATCTGCGCTCGGCGCGGGTCGCGAAGGGCCTCCTCGATCTCGGGTTCACGCGCAGCGATCGCGTCGCCATCCTCGGGCCGACGCAGCCGCCCTGGGCGGTGATCGATCTCGGTGCGCAGCTCGCCGGCATGGTCAGCTTCGGCATCTATCCGAAACAGGCGCCCGAGCAGGCGCGCTATCTCCTCGATCACAGCGAGGCCAAGATCGTGTTCGTGGACGAGCCGAAGGAGCTCGAGACCATCCTCGCCGCGGCGAAGGACAACAAGACGCTGCAGGCGATCGTGCCCTGGACCAAGGAGCTCTACGAGAAGTACCGCTCGCGCGACCCGCGCATCGTCTCGTTCGAGCGCTTCGAGGGCGAGGCGCTGCACGACGCCGACGTCCGCAAGATCCAGGACTCCAAGGATCCGAACGAGACCGCGATCCTGATCTACACCTCGGGCACGACGGGGCCGCCCAAGGGCGCGATGATCTCGCACGCGAACATTCTCTCGCTGCTCTCGGCGAGCGCGCGCGTGACGCCGTTCTTCCAGAGCGACCTCTCGCTCAACTTCCTTCCGATGGCGCACTCGGCCGAGCGCATCCTCGGCTTCTATGCGCGCGTCGCCAACGGCGTGACGGGTGCATACGCGCAGAGCACCGCGACCGTGCTCGACGACCTCCGCAGCGTGCGGCCGACCGTGTTCGGCAGCGTGCCGCGCATCTTCGAGAAGGCGTACACGAAGATCCTCGGCGAGATCGAGAAGAAGCCGCCCGCCGTGCGTCGGCTCTTCGCGTGGGCGGTCGGCGTGGGCAAGG